>JBIIEC010000491.1:0-4088 GCA_044238045.1 Pirellulaceae bacterium
TGATCGGGCCGGGAATCGGACTGGCGACTTACGGCGGAGCGATGTTCCTGTTCCCGCCGGTGGCCATTCCCGACATCTGGCACGATCCGCGACTGCATTTCGCGGAGACACTCGAGGAACGCCTGCTGGCCGCCGCGTGCATGTACAGCCGCCACCCCCAGATCGCCCTGCTCTCGATGTATCCACCGGGCGCTGGCTGGCGACGCCTCGCCCAGCGATTCAAGAAACGCTGGGTCCATGTGCCGCTCGGCCAGTTCAGCGACTCGACCGTGCAGCAGTTGCGGATGGCCCATGTCCTGAACGGCAAACAGGTCCGCAGCTTCGCGGCGCACTTCATCCGCAAGCCCTAGAGCGGCGCAAGGGGGTAGATCCCCTTTCGCCTCGCGTTACGCTTCGGACTGGGCCATGACCTTGAGTGCATCGAGGTAGTCCAGGACGGTTTCCAGCGACACATCGGCCCACAGGCTCGATTTGTGGCGGAATACGCCCAGCTGGAAAGCCTCGAAGGCCTGGGACAGGTCGTCCGGCAGCGGCGGCAGGTCGGCCAGCAGGCGATGGGGAACCGTCGCGGGCGCGCTGGCCGTCTCTCGCGAGACCTCCCCGTCGAACTCCGCACGATCGTGCGACGACGGCTCTTCCTCGTCGCCGAAGTCCGGGCCCGCCGGACTCCGCGGCTCGTCATCGAAATCCTGCTCGGACAGTTCGCGAGCGTGGGCGACCTGCGTGCCTTCCGCGGAACCACTCTCGTCCTCGCCGTCCGCGATATCCACGACGGCGGCGAAATCTTCGTCCAGTTCGGCGGCGACGATATCCCCGGAGCGAGGCTCGTCCTCCTTCACGCCTCCCATCGTTTCCCAGCGCTGCTGACGCATGCGTGACACGGACCAGCTGTTCTGCACGGCGCCTTCCAGCCACATCTCGGCATCGGCCCAGTCGAGCGTCGCCTGGAAGTGGCTCCAGAACAGCCCGTCATAGTCGGCGTAGACGGCGCCATACCGTTCGTAAACCCGGCGGAGACGTCCCGCGTGCTGGCCCGTCACGCCGCCCACCAGGCGGCTCCACGCCTCATCCGAATACTCGGTCGTCGGTGCGGCCGATGCCATCAACGCCGACCGCCATTCGTGGATGATGCGGCCCTTCTCCCAATTGGTGGTGCTGACCAGGCGATTCCATTGGCCGATGTACGGCTCCGAGGCTTTCTCCACCACCTGGGTCGTATCTTCCGAAGATTCCATCACTGCCTCATAGCTCCTGTGCCGGGAAACCGCCGCGATGCGTCCGCATCCGGGACGGAGGCGACGGTCCATGGATGCTACCGGAGATGGACGGCAACGGCCAGAGAGCGAATCACAACCGGGAAACAACCGCGCGAAAACCGCCTGATACGCGAGAAACAATCGGGAAAGTCCGGCGGTGACTTGCGCGACGGAAGCGGTTCCTCGCGGTGGATAAACTGTCGCGCCGCGAAAAACGCGAGCCCGGCACCCGAGTCCACCCGATTGAGCCCGGTGGCGCTGACAGGCCGTCTCCGGACGGCGAAATCAACTGGATGCGCGGTCCTCGGCCTGGAACTCCACGCGCTTATGACTGCCGTCGCAGAAGGGTCGCTTGGCCGACGCACCGCAGCGGCAGAGGGCCAGTCCCGGTTTCCCGTTTTCGCGCGCGTACTCGTTCCCCGCCGCATCCACCAACCGCACGGTTCCCTCAATGAACAGCGGACCATGGTCCCGCACCGTGATCTTCACTTCCGTCATGGGATCTTCCTTACCATCTCCGCGATGCCTGAGCCCAGCACGGTCCGCAGCATACTCCAATTCCGCGTACGATGCCTCATGCATTCACCCCACGCGGACACCGAGTTCATGGAGCGCACGCTTTTATCATTCTTGCCACCTCGGGTAGGCTGATTCTCACCACGGAGACCACGGTGATCGCGGAGAATCCTGGAACTGCCTTCGCCCGCCAGCGAAACGCGCCCGGTCAGTTTATGGAGCGGACCGCCTGGTGCCTTACGACGCCTCGGGACCCACGTGGGTTGCCGTGGCATGTTTCGCCTCACCGTGTGCGCACAAAAAAACGCGATGGGCTCCCGGGGGAGGCCATCGCGTGGCGTGGCGTTACGTCAGGTTCGCCCGGATCAGGCGAGATGTCGACTAGACGCGACGGCGACGGGAGACGAGGCCGAGGAGGCCCAGCGCCAGCAGCACCGCGCTGCCCGGTTCCGGCACAGCCGACACCGCCGCACGAGGACCCTTCTCGTAGCCGCCCATCTGGAAGGCCGCCACGAAGTCGCTGCTGTCAAACAGCGCGTCGCCGCTCCAGTCACCCTCTGCCCAACCGGCGGCGGAACCCGTCTCGTACTTGCCCTTCTGGAAGACTTCGACAAAGTCACCGCTGTCGAACTTCAGGTCGAGGTTGGCGTCGCCCGAGTAGGTCTTCTTCAGGTTCACGATCCAGACCTGGCGGTCGTCGTCGTTCACCTTGGAGTCCGCGTTCAGGTCATAGGCTGGAGGATTCGTGCCGGCGCGGACCTGGCCCGAGAGCGAGTCGATGTCGGCCGCCGTCAACTGGCCGTCCTTGTCGAAGTCGCCGGGAACCGACGGGGTCGCGCCGCGGATCACCGAGTAGTTATCCTGGCCCAGCTTGCCCTTGACCGTGAAATACTGGGAGAACGATGCGCCGGTCTTGCCACTCTTGCCATCGGCCTGCAGAATCCCCTGGTTCCACAACGTCTCGTAGGTGACCAGTTCGCGTCCCTGCCACTCGCCGTTCTCATCACGGTAGGTATTCAGGATGCCTGAGGCATCGACGGTCAAGCTGCCGGGCCCGGTGAAGTTGATCGCGTAGGTCGGCTGGTTTTCCTCCTCGAGGAAATAGTTCGTGAAGATCAAGTCCGACATGGCCCAGTCTTCCCACATCGCGATCTCGCCGCCCGTCAGATCGACCTCCCCGTCGTTGATGACCATCGTCACCTTCGTGCCGCCCGGCGGATTGTCGCCCCAGGCACCGAACATCACCTGGCCAGTATTGATGAGCTTGCCGCCATTGATAACCTCGATCAGCAGTTCAAAATGATCGAGCGACTGCGGGTGATCGAAGTTGTCGCCACCTAGCCACGAACCGAACAACAGCGCGCCTCCGCCCTGGTCGAGCACCGTGCCGACGCGTTGAAACACGCCGCCATCGATCGTCAAGCGACTTGCGTCCATCTCCGTCCAGCGATTCTCCGACCACTCGTCGTTCGACACCTGCTGCCAGGTCGCACCCTTCCCAATCGTCAGCGTGCTGCCCTGCTTCATCCGGAAGTCCGAAGCGATGGCGTTGGCATCGTAGCTGACGACGCCAGATCCAATGAAGAAGTTTTCCTGCTCGCCGCTCTTTCCCTTGTAGCCGTCCGACCCATCGCGACGACCGACAAGATCATCCACTAACTGACCCTGGTTCCACTTCGCGTCTTCGGACCAGTCTCCATTGCCACCATCCCAGCGTATGTCCTCAGCCACCGCCACACCGGCAGCACTCGCCAACAGCGATACCAACAACAACCGAGCGTTCTTGCGAATCAACATAAGGCCCCCACGTTCGATGTCCAAAGTCGTCACGTCACGGAGCCCCTGGGTAGTCGGAACCACCGACTGCCCACGCGCGTCCGTCCCCCAAAAGACCAGCATCGACGTTCACCTGAGCGCCGAAGCAATGCGTCCTACGAGAGTCGGTCGAGCACGATTCGCCCCCGGAAGCGGCGATGGGGAACCACCCTCATCCAACACGTTCCAAGGCACGCTGACGAGGAGGCGCCCGCAATCGAGAACCACTCCAGCCCCATTCGCGTGCTCGACCCTACCGCATCTTTCACGCTATTCGCTGAACGTTGGGCTGTCAACCAAAAGTGAGGCGGCCGAACAGAGTCGTGCGGGGAGGCGTCAACCAAGGTGAACCTCAAGGCGTCGGCTTTCCGCGAACAATCGGCTTCACACCAGGATCCGAGGCCGTCGACGCGGACACCGAGTTCATGGAGCGCACGCTTTTATCATTCTTGCCACCTCGGGTAGGCTGATTCTCACCACGGAGACCACGGTGATCGCGGA
>JBIIEC010000492.1:0-4079 GCA_044238045.1 Pirellulaceae bacterium
CCTGGCGAGCGTACGGGCGGACGCGCAGGACACTCGGACTCGTGATGCGTACGGTGCGCCCCCGACCACGTATACGGCACCGGCCACCAGTCCGCCGGCCACCCTGCCGCCGGCGACTGACCCGATGGCGCAGGCACGCTACCTGCCGCCCGGCACGGTTCCGCCCGTGGGCGCCTACAAGCTGGGCGTCTACTCGCGCAACACCGACGTGGGCGTGCAGCTCACCCAGGTCCAGCCGGGTTCGGCGGCGCAGCGCGCGGGGTTGGAGCCGAACGACATCATCGTCAATGTCGCCGGCTACCAGGTCGGCGTCGTCGGTGGCCGAACGTTCGACATCGGCGAGGAGCTTTCCAAACGCGTGGATGGCCGCGGGCAGGTGTCCCTGCTGGTGCGCAACAGCCGCAATGGTCAGCTGCTGAACCTGCCGGTCCAGTTCACGGCGGCGAACTGGTCGGTTTCGGGCAGCATTTCGACGCGTGAACGCGTGACCATTTCGCAGGCCGGCTACTTGTCAGTGCGTCTGCTGGACGTGACCAGCGCCTCCTGGTCGGATGTGGCGATCGCCGAGTCGAACCTGGGCTATCCGCGCGTCTGGCCGGTCAACTATCGGCTGGATGTCGATCCGGCGCTGCTGCGATCGGGCCACAAGTACGCCGTCGATGCGCGGCTGATGGATCGAGGCCAAGTGATGCTGCGCACGGCCAGTCCCAGCTATGTGACGCCGACGACGGGCACGGCGGCCGTCACGAACCTGCAGCTGGTGCCCGTGCCGCGTCCCACGACGACGACGACCACCACCGCGACCAGCACGCTGGCGCCCTCGTCGCAGATATCGGCGTGGTACCAGAAGTACCTGGGCCGCATGCCGTCGCCGCGGGAGATCTCGGCGTGGGAGTATGAACTGCAGCGCGGTCGCACGATGACCGACGTGCAGGCCGGACTGCTCAGCAGCAGCGAATACTTCGAGCGAGCGTACAACGACCTCGATCGCTACGTGGACGCCGTCTACAGCCACCTGTACGACGCGGTGCCGACACCGGAGATCCACCGGGCGATGCGCACCGAACTGGATCGCATGAGCCAGGTTCGTTACCAGTTCGCCCAGGATCTGATTGCGCGCCGGTTCGGCACCGCTTCTGCCGCCGGCGTGGTGGAACGCTAGGCATCCCCGCTACTTGCCCAGCAGGCTCTCCAGCCGATTGCCGGCGGCCTGCCAGTGCAGGATCTGGGCCATGCGTTCGACAAGCAGGCTGGCCGCTTCGACGGCCGGCAGGCCTTGCGAGCCGATATTGGACACGACGGTGTATTCGAACTGTGCCGTCGGGTTGTCACTGAAGGCGACGGCCGCGCGGCGGGCGTCGTCATCGAGACGCAGCATGAGGTAGGCCGAGAGGCTGCGGGCGGCGAGCGCGTCGCCGCCCGGGCGTTCGCCGATCAGGTAGACCACCAGCCGCGTGTCCAGGGCGTCCGCCACCGGTTCGGCCAGCTTCACCCGTCCGTACCGCGCGGCGATCGGCCGGCCCATCGTCCAGCCCTTCGCGCGGATACCGTCCAGCAGCACCGGCAGCAGTTCGGGCACCTGGCAGCGCACCGCTTCGGCGCTGAGCCCATCGGACACCAGCACCTGCACCTCGGTTCGTTCCGGCCGCAGATCGGCGCGGGACGTTTCCGTGAGGCGAGCACCGAGGTCGGGCGCGTTGAGGTGGTCGCCCTTCGAGGACGCTTCGGTCGTGACTTCGCGAAAATCGGCCAGCGTCCGCAGGAGATCAACATCGAGTTCGGCGTGGATCGCTTCGCGGCCGATGGCCTGGTGCAGCCGCACGCGACGCGTAACCTCGTTCGCCGGCCGCGGACCCGCCGACTCGAAACCGTACAGCGCCGGCGTGGCTTGCCGCAGTTCCTCGAACTCCTCGCGCGAATCGCAGAAGGCAAGCGGATCGCCCCAGCGCGGTCCGCGCACGACCGTCCCGGCCTCGTCGCGCGCGAAGATGCCGCGGCGCATGCTCCAGTCCAAGAACTCGCCCGCCGGCTCCCGGCCATGGATCTCCCGCAGCGTCTGGTCATCGTGGCCGCTGGTGTCAAAATACGCGAGCATGCGGTCGGTGTTGAGCGCCACGTCCATGTAGTAGACCGCACCGGCCGCCGTCAGCAGTTCGGTGGCCATCTGCTGGCCTTCCAGGAGAATATCCGAGTGCAGCGTGTAGCACGGGGCCATGCCCATGGGCAGGCCCAGCAGCTTGCCCATGAACTGGTCCTGCAGGTTGCCGAGGATCATCTCCATGCTGTCGGTGTGCGTCTCGGGACCGATGAACCCGGTGACGTTGTTGACCATGAACGGATCGTAGCGGCGGGCTAGTCCGTAGCAGAGTGCTTCGGTGGTCGCCATGTCGATGCCGTGGTGTCGTCCGTAGGTATACTCGCTACCCTGGCCGGTCTCAAAGTACATGAACTGACGCGCCTCGTTACGCAGCACGCCCCGTTCGGCCATGCGGCGGTAGGCTTCGTCGAGCAGTTCGACGGTGATGTCGAACTCGCGCACGTTCGTCGCTTCGGTTCCCGCGAGGCTCTGGAACAGGATCTCGACCGGCTCGCCGCGTTCCAGGCAGGCGAGTTGCGTCTTGATGTGGGCCAGCACGCAGGTCTGCGTGGGCGCTTCCGTGCGTTGCCGGATCCGGTCCAGGAGCCGCAGCATCGCCGAGACGTGCTCCACGGTGTCGATGGACGGATTGAGTCCCAGGAGCGCGTCGCCGCAGCCCAGGGAGAGTCCCCAGTAGCAGAGCAGGGTGATGCCGCGCGGATCGTCGGTCGGATGGTTGGGCTGCAGACGCGAGGAGAGCGTGCCGGGCCGGCCGAGCCACGTGCGGGCCTTGGTGGGATGCACGCAGCGGCGCGACAGCAGGATCAGTTCATGGACATCGCAGAGTTTGGCGAGTGCCGCGGCCATGACGCCGGTCAGGCCGCGGCCAACTTCCAGGATGCGTTCGCCGCTAGCGCGCAGCAGGTGGTCCTTCAGTTCCCCCAGCGTCCAGTCGGCGATGCCCTGGAACACCTGGCGGTCGATCTCGTAGTTCGCGCGCATGACGCTGTCGACGCGGCCCTGGTCGTCGGTCAGGGGGTGGTCGTGGAGGTGCTGGAGCGTGAGTTGAGCGAGCAGCGTACGAGCCGCCTCGCGTGACAACTCGTTGTCAGCCGCCAGCCGCGCGTTGCGATCGCCGGCCTTGCTGAAGTCGGCCGCTCCCAGCAGTCGCTTCAGACCCGGGAATGCGAAATGGCGATCCGCGAACGTGCCCGCGTACGTCACGTCCGGCCGGGGAGCGGGAACGAGGATCTCGGCCAGCGGAGTGAGGCGGGGCACGGAAGGGTTCCTTGTCGCTCGAGGCTCGCGGGCCGCAGGAGTGCGAGGCCGCTTGGCTGCTGACTCGCCGCGTCAGGCCAGCCCGAAGAAGGAGACCGGGATGGTCTGTTCGCGGAGCACGCCGAGGTGGACGTAGCGAGCGTCGCGGAGATCGATTTCGTCGACGACCAGCAATCGCAGCGGTCGGCGTCCCCAGTCGGTGAGGTAGTTGCCGAGGGCTTTGCCCACATTGTGACGTACGAGCAGCACAAGCGGAAGATCGTCCGGAAAACGCCGCGCGTCGAGAAATTGCCGCAGGCGTTCACCGCAGCGGCGGACCGAATCGCCGCTTGCGTCCGCCAGTTCAACGCACAGCGCGCCGCCCGCCGGGCTGCGTTCCAGCAGTTCCAGCAGCGCGCCCAGTTCCGCGTCCCGGGTCTCCGGGCCAATCGTTCCGAAGATCGGCAGGTCGCGCAGGGGCAGCAGCCCGGCGTCGGTCAGGTGCAGCGTGTTTCCCGACAGTTGGGTGTTGTGGCGCAGCAGTCCATAGACCGTCGCGCGGCCGCCGCCGTCGGGTTGGATCGCCTGCAGTCGTGTCCGCCAGCGCGGATCGGCGACCAGTGCCGCCGCGAGGTCGATGCCCAGGTCGCCATACGCGGTCGTGGCCGGCGGCTGCCCGCCGCTCGCCAACGCATAGGCCAGTTCCCCCACGCCACCGGACAGTGTCACGAACACGTCACCGTCC
>JBIIEC010000493.1:0-4069 GCA_044238045.1 Pirellulaceae bacterium
CGTGACGAAGACCATGCGCGTCATCGTGCTCGTACGCACTCGCGGCGAGAAAGACCTGCCTCAACTGTATCGGGACGCCCTGGAGCGTCTGGATGCGCTCGTGGCCAGCCTGAGTGTCGAGAAGCCCGGCCTGGAACTTCATGACCTCCCTGAGGCCGAGGTCTCCGATATTCCCCTGAAGTCCAACTTTCCCCAGGAAGATTTCGAGGCAGCGGTACGGAAGTGCGTCGAGTACATTCGCGCGGGCGATATCTTCCAAGTAGTTTTAAGCCAGCGGATGGAGGCGTCCATCACGTCCGATCCATTCGATATCTACAGGACCCTGCGGGTGATCAACCCGAGCCCGTTCATGTTCTTCCTGCGGACGCGGGAAACCACCCTGGTGGGAAGTTCCCCGGAAGTCATGTGCCGGGTTATGAACAACAAGGTGACCGTTCGACCCCTGGCCGGTACACGACGACGTGGCCGAGACGAGGAAGAAGACCGGGCGCTGGCTGCGGAACTCCTTGCGGACCCCAAGGAACGCGCCGAGCATGTGATGCTGGTCGACCTGGGACGCAACGATGTCGGACGCGTCGCCCGGTACGGCTCCGTACAACTGACGGACCAGATGGTGATCGAACGCTACAGCCACGTCATGCACATCACCTCGAACGTTACCGGCGAACTGGCGCCTGGGAAGGATGCCTTCGACGCCCTCCGGGCTTGCCTTCCCGCGGGGACCGTCTCGGGAGCGCCCAAGGTGCGGGCCATGCAGATTATCGACGAACTGGAACCTCACCGGCGGGGGCCGTACGCCGGAGCGGTCGGCTACATCGACTACAACGGAAACATGGACACCTGCATCGCGCTGCGGACCATGGTGGTGCAGGGGAAGACCGCGTACGTCCAGGCCGGAGCGGGGATCGTGGCCGACAGCGTGCCGTCCTTGGAGTACCAGGAGACCTTGAACAAGGCCCGCGGGCTTCTCAAGGCCATTCATCTCACGGAGACGCAGCGCGTGTCTTCGTCCGGCGGACGCCCCCAACGTTCTGCCTAGCAGGTGCCTGCTCAAACCGTCCTGTCGCACCGCAGCGGCAAGGGCCCGATACGAGTCGCAACGCATTTTCTCGATGAGGGGTGAGGCCATGATCCATGTGATCGCCACCGTGGAAACACATCCGGGCAAGATGCAGGAGTTCCTAGACTACTTCGTCGGCGTTCTCGTACCGCAAGTGCGGGCGGAAGTCGGCTGTCTGGACTACCTACCCGCGATCGACGTGCCCAATCCGCTTCCCAAGCACCCCGAGCCCCGGGAAAACGTGGTGACGATCGTGGAACGCTGGACGAGCCTGGAGACGCTGGAAGCCCACCGGAACGCGCCGCACATGCATGAGTATCGCGCGTTCGTCAAACCGCTGGTCGCTCGGACGTCCATCCAAGTGCTGCAGCCAGCCTGACGTCGAACGACCTGGATGGGTCGCCCGTCGGTCACAGGTTCCTGGGAAGTGGGCAGGCAGTCACGGGCGCCTGTGATTCCGTGGGAAACGGCTCGGACCCAGCAAAGCCCCGGTGCGCTCCGCTGCGGAAGGCCCTGACATGGTGGGGCTGGCTGCTGGTAGACTGCAGCGAGCCCGTCCGGAGTGCGGAAGGCCCAGTTAGTCACGGGGCGGGCAGCTGCTTGGGGAGGCGGAACGCAGTCCGACCAACGATGTTTCCTCGATCGCTTCCGCTGCTTCTCGCGACCTGCCTGCTGCTTTTCCCGGCCTGTTCCGGGTGTCGCTCTCGGTCGGCCGAGCAGCAGGAGTCCAAGTCTTCCGCCAAGCCTGCGACGGCCAATGCGGATAAGAAAAAGCTGGAACCCTTTGTGTCGGGCGAACTGAAGGTCTTGCCCGCGGATGACAACCTGGCGGCACACGGCGTGAAGTCTGGCCACTGGGTGGCGGCGAGAAACGAATGGAAGTCGACCCAGTCGGACGCGCGGCTGGAGTTGGCTGTCGCGCCCGTGGGGCTCGATGGTCAGCCCATCCCTTTCGGCGAGTCCGGCTATTCCCTGGAGTACAGTCGACCGGTCGTGCTGCCGAAGGGCCAGAATAAATCCTTCGAGCTGCCGTGCTTCGTGGCCAGGTCTTTTGATCCTGCGGCAGCGAACCGGAACGTGGTCTTGGCGAGCAGCCTTAGGGTGGGCGGATCGTCGGTTCACGACAAGGGGCAGTTGACCAACCGTCTGCGTCCCCACCAGATGCACCTGGTTGTGCTGGCTCGCCGACCCGACGCATTCTCCTATCTAAAGTCGCTGGAAACGCTCCGTCCCCGCGACGCGGGCGACGGCAGTTTCGAACTGCAGCCCGACTATGTGCCCGTCTTTCCCACCGCGAAAAGTCCCGTGCTGCTGCCGTCCAGTTCGTTGATGTGGACAAGCATCGCCTGTGTTCTCTGGGACGGCGTCGACCCAGAACTCCTGTCCAAGGAGCAGCAGGAGGCCCTGATCGAATGGCTGCACTGGGGAGGGCAATTGATCATCAGCGGCCCCGGATCGCTGGATTCGCTCGGGCGAAGTTTCCTCGCCGAGTACCTGCCGGTTCGTGAAGGGCACGTGGAAAAGATGACGCAGGCCGATGCGGGGCAACTGGACGCCCATTGGAGTCGCGCCCTGCCGAATGGTCGAAACGAAGTCGGTTTTCCCTGGTCCGAACCGGCGGCCTTGGATGTCTTGCGATGGTCCGAGGGTGATCTCGCCCAGCATCCGGATTCGGGGGATGCCCGCGTGCAGGATGGAGAGGTTTCGGGAGGAGCCGCCTTCGTCCCGGGCACGGCGAATCTGGTGGTCGAATCCCGCATTGGACGCGGACGCATCGTCGTGGCGGCGTTTTCGCTCAGTGCCCGGCCTGTTGTGGTTTGGAGTTCGTTGGATAATTTCCTCAATGGGTGCCTGCTGCGCCGCCCCGGGCGGAGTTTCCCGCCAGTCGACAGTTTGGAGTCCGTGCGGCTTTCGGATCGCTGGGCAGATCTTCTCAAGTCCCCGCTGGAACTCAAGGCAGGCGACCCGCCAGCCGAACCGCTCGTGGTGGGTGAGGCCGATGAGCAGTCATCGGATTCGAACGAGGAACACAGCCTCCTGAACAGTCGCCTGCGCTACTTCACGCGGGACGCCTCCGCGGAGGATCGGGTTCACACCGGCGACCAGGCGGGCCGCTGGGATGTAGCAGGCTACCATGCCGATGCCGAAGCCGGCGTCGCCGGTTGGAGCGATCAGGCGGACGTAGGGGAAGTTGCGCTGGCCGATTTGAATCGAACGGCCGGCATTCTCGTACCGGAATCCAGCCTTGTGCTCACCAGCCTCGCCGCCTACTTGTTGGTCCTTGTGCCCATGAACTGGGCCTTCTTTCGCGCGATCGGGCGCGTGGAATGGGCATGGCTTGCCGTGCCTGTCCTGTCGCTGCTGGGAACTTTCGCCGTGGTCCGCATCGCTCGGCTCGATATCGGATTTTCCAGAAGTCTGACGGAGATCGCGGTGGTCGAAATGCAGGCCGGGCTGCCCCGGGCGCATGTGACGCGGTACACGGGGATCTACACGGCACTCTCCGAACCGTTCGACCTGGTCTTCGACCGACCATCATCGCTGGCCTTGCCGATCCAGCAGGAATTTGGGAGAGCGGCGGAACTGGTCGATCGCCGCCGTCCCTTGCCATT
The DNA here is from genome assembly GCA_044238045.1 of Pirellulaceae bacterium. Taxonomy (GTDB): domain Bacteria; phylum Planctomycetota; class Planctomycetia; order Pirellulales; family Pirellulaceae; genus CAZUJM01. Next base: position 3,673 of record JBIIEC010000493.1, read on the forward strand.
CAAGCAGTCCGATCGTCTCGGGGAGTCGCTCGTCCTCGAAGGCCTCGCCATCGGCTCCAACTCCACGGCCATGGTGCGAAGCGAGCAGGTACAGACGCTGCCCGGAACGCTCCGGTATGAACCGCGATCGGGGGCTTCCGGGGTGCTGGACAACGGCACGGGCATCCCGTTGCGTGGAGTGGTGGTCGTGCGACGCAACGCAACGGGCGGACTGGAGTTTGCCGCCGGGCAGGATCTCGCGGCCAGTGGATCGGTGACGCTGCGTTTCGAGCCGCTGCCGTCCGGCGGGATTCCCAAGTCCCTTTGGGGTGAGGCGGGGGAGAAGGATGGTAAGGAAGCGGCAAGAACCGATGATGCACGCCGGGCGACTTTGCGTGTCCAGCACCTGCTCGCCATG
>JBIIEC010000494.1:0-4067 GCA_044238045.1 Pirellulaceae bacterium
TTCAGGCCCCTTCTCGCCACTGCCCTCTCTGGGGGAACTCACGACGGGAAAATCGCGGTTGACGCCTGCCGCGATTTCCCCCATCTTTCCCCTCGATCAAGTTCGCCAGCCAACTTCGCTGGTCGCGCAGGACAACGTCACATGCCCTCACCGGCCGAACAGCCGAACGGCGTGGCAGCAGCGCCTCGTCGATGCCCACGCCGCGGACTCCCAGTCGCCAACAAGTTCCAAGTCCTCGCATCCAGCTGCCGGCTTTTCACGACGGAAACTCGACAACCAGCAACCGCACGGCCCTCCGCAGAAGGAACCCGCCACCATGGCCCGTACCCGACGACCGCTTGGACGCTTTGAGAGGCTGGAGTCTCGCTTCGCCTTCGCCGTGGCTTCCGACCTCGCCGCTCGCGATCTCTCGCAGCAGGGGAACTCGGTCATCAACGCCGATCCCAACGAACCGGTCGACCTGCGGGACGTCGTCCTGCAAGGCAATGTCGACCGCGACATTGCCGACGAGGTGATCCGGCACATCGACAATCACTGGTATGTTTCCAATCCCACCGTCACGCCCTCCACCTATGTCTCGTGGGGTTTCTGGTCTGGTTCCGCGCCTTGGAAGAATATTCGACTGGCGGACCTGAACGCGGACAGCCGCCTCGACATCCTGGGCCAGACCGGTGGTGAGTGGTGGGCCGCCATCTCCGAAGGCAACGCCTTCACCAACGTCAAGATGGGCACCTGGTCTCCCACGGCCCTCTGGGACAAGATCCTGATTGGAGACTTCAACGGCGACGCGCGCGATGACGTCGCGGGCCTCCACGAAAGCGGCGACTGGTGGGTCAGCACCTCCACAGGTTCCAGCTTCGACACCCAGAAATGGGGACGCTGGTCGGGCGACCTCAACTGGAATGATGTCATGACCGGCGACTTCGATGGCGACGGCAAGGACGATGTGGTCGGTCGCACGTCGGGCCAATGGTGGGTCGGGCATTCCGATGGCGTGAGTTTCGTCAACGAGAAATGGGGGCAGTGGTCGACCGACGTGGAATGGTCGCGTGTGCAGGTGGCCGATGTGAATGGCGACGGCCTGCACGACATCCTGGGCCTCACGGGCGACCAGTGGTGGGGAGCTGTCTCGGACGGAAAGCGATTCCTCAACGAATCGTTCGGCGTCACGCCGCCGGTCGACGTGAAATAGTTCCGCCGCCCGCGAGTGCCGCCCCGCCATCGGTCGCTGGCGGCCACCGCCTTGCACTGGGCCTCGCGAGATCACTGGGCCTCGCGAGATCACTGGGCCTCGCGAGATCACTGGGCCTCGCGAGATCACTCATGAGGCCAGCCGCGTTTCTCTCTCCGCCGCGCCCCCATTCGGTGTGCCCGCGCGCCCCGATGCGCGCATCGCCTCGCGACCCTCGTCCTTCAGCACGGCGAACCGCCGTCGCCGCGCTCGCCGGATCGGCTCGATCCAGGCCTGCCTTCCTGCGTCACTCCGCGTTCTGGCAACCCTGCCCGCGCGTCGGCATAACGTTTGCCTCCTTCGAAGATCGCCCCGTCGGCAATGGCTGACGAAGAGGCAATCCGTTTCCGTTTTTGAAGGAGTGATCACCTATGACCACGCTCACCAAGTCACGTCCGTCCGCTCCCCAGATCGCCATCGCCAGTCCCCGCAATCCCTGGGCGCTGCTCCGCAGCGAAATGGACGATCTGCTGGCCCAACTCTGGAACGGCGAACCGGGCGATGACGGCCCCTCCCGCGGTTTCGCGCCGGCCCTCGACCTCTGTGAATCCGAGACGGCGTTCGAAATCCGCATGGACATTCCCGGCCTGGACGCGAAGGATATTGATATCCAGGTGCGTGGCAACACCGTCACGCTGAGTGGCCAGCGGAAGGAAGAGAAGGTCGAGAAAGGCTCGACCTACCATCGCGTCGAACGCCGCAGCGGCAGCTTCTGGCGCACCGTCACCCTGCCCTGCGACGTGAGTGCTGACGAAGTCGCGGCCGAGTACACCCAGGGCGTGCTGACCATCAAACTGCCGAAGTCGGAAGTCGAGATCGGCAAGAGGATCACCGTGAAAGCTTAGCCCGAGCGGCGGGCGGGACTGCGGCGGGCCCCGCCGCTCCCCGGGGCACCCCGTTGGTTGCCGCCACTTGGTGCCCCTCGCCGCCTGCCTCCCCCTTCCTCCTGTCGTTCCCTCCATGAGGCTCCGATGCTCGACCTGCGATCACTCCGAAGCCCCTGGCTCATCGCCATCTGGCCGGGCATGGGACATGTCGCCCTGAGCGCCGGCTACTATCTCATCGCCCAGTTGGAAGCGGAACTCGTTTCGGAATTCCCGACGCGTGAGCTGTTTGACGTGGAGCATGTCGAGGTGAAGGAGGGCATCGTGCAGCCCGGCAAGCTGCCGCGAAGCCGCGTGTTTGGCTGGCGTGATCCGGCGGGGCGCCGCGACTTGGTGTTCTTGCTCGGGGAAGCTCAACCGCCGCTGGGAAAGTATGCCTACTGTCGGCAGTTGGTGGACTATGCCCGGGAACTGGGCGTGGAACGCATCTTCACCTTCGCCGCCTTCGCCACGCGCATGCATCCCCAGCATGCCTCGCGGGTCATGGCCGCTGCGACATCGGCGACCTTGCTGGCCGACCTTGTCGCGCACCAAATTCGTCCCCTGGAGGAAGGCTACATCAGCGGCCTGAACGGCCTGTTGCTGGGCGCCGCCGCCGAAGCAGGCCTGGCAGGCGCGTGCCTGCTGGGCGAAATGCCGCACGCGCTTTCCGAAATCCCCTTCCCCGCCGCTTCGTTGGCCGTGCTGCGCGCCTTTCGCGAACTCTCGGGCATCCCCCTCGACCTCCGGGAACTGGAGGCCCAGGCGCAGACGTTGAGTGATCGGCTCGGCGAAGTCCTCGCCTCCGTGGAACCGGACCACTCCGCGCCCTCGGACGACGAAACGGAGGAGGTCGAAACGGCCGAGGAGATTTCGTGGCGGGCCGACGAACCTCGCCTTTCCCCCGGTGATCGAGCCCGCATCGAAGCATTGTTCGACCGAGCTCGACTCGATCGCAGCCGCGCGTTCGAATTGAAACAGGAACTCGACCGACTCCAGGTCTTCCCCCGCTACGAAGATCGCTTCCTGGACCTGTTCAAGAAAACCGACTGACGTCCTCGATCCCCCCAATGCCCCTGTCGCCTTCCCCCAGGATCGCCCTCGATGCGCCGCTCCACTTCGCCTCGTCCCAAGACCGACCTTGCCGCGCAAACCACACCGCCCGCGATGGCCCACCACAGGTCCAAGGCCGAAACCGTTGATCGCGGCGCGGCGTGGATCCTGCCGTTCGCCGAGATCACCCTCGACGACATCCCGCTGGTCGGAGGCAAGAACGCGTCGCTGGGCGAGATGGTCCGCGAACTCGGCAACCAGGGCGTGCGTGTCCCGGATGGATTCGCCGTCACCGCCGCGGCCTATCGTTCGTTCCTCCGCGAAGCAGGCCTCGAGGAGACCATCGGCCGACAACTCGAAGGCCTCGATACACACGACATGGCCAACCTTTCGGCTCGCGGTCAGGCGATCCGACAAGCGATCCTCGGTGCACCGCTGCCCGATCGGCTCGCGGAACAGATCGAACGAGCGTACCAGCGCCTGCAGGGCAACCAGTCCGCGCCGCTGGATGTCGCCGTCCGTTCATCGGCGACGGCCGAGGACCTGCCGGACGCCAGTTTCGCGGGCCAGCAGGAAACGTATCTCAACGTGCGGGGTGTCTCGGCCCTCCTGGAGACCTGCCGGCGATGTTTCGCATCGCTCTTCACCGACCGCGCGATCAGCTACCGCGTTGACAAGGGATTCGACCACCTGCGCATCGCCTTGAGCATCGGCGTGCAGCGCATGGTGCGATCCGACCTCGCCTGCGCGGGAGTCATGTTCACGCTGGACACGGAGACCGGCTTCCGCGATGTCGTGCTGGTCAATGCGGCCTACGGCCTCGGCGAAAACGTCGTCCAAGGCACGGTCACGCCCGACGAGTACTGCGTCTTTAAACCGACACTCGCAACCGGTAACCGGCCCCTCCTGCGAAAGGTTCC
>JBIIEC010000114.1:0-14034 GCA_044238045.1 Pirellulaceae bacterium
CAATCGTGAGCGCGTCGAGGTCCAGACCGTTGTTGGCAAAGCCTGGGCCGGCGGTCAACGCGAGCTCCCCGTCGGGCGTCACCACGACACGATAGGGCTGGCCGTAGGTGGAGGCCTTTTCGTCGGAGGCCAGCAACTGGTCGCCGCGGATGTCGACCCGTCGCAGGTGTCCCGCCTTGTGCACGCTGACGATCGCCGTCATGCCATCCGGCGTGATGGCGACGTCGGACACCGCGTCCTCCGGGCGTCCCACGTCCACCGACAAGCCGGCGATCAACTCGTCACCACGCACGGCGACTCGCTGGATCTTTCCCGCCGCGCGACAGGCGACCAGCAGCCACGATTCGTCACTCGCCCACGACATACCCGACGGCTGGGCTTCGAGCTTCGCGGTGGACAGGACCTTCATTGGGTTGCTCGTCAGGTCGACCAGGTACACTTCATGGTTGGGCACCCAAGGATCGGGCTGGCCCTGCGCGTCGCCGCGAATGGAGTTGGCAAGAATCGCCCGCTTGCCATCCCGCGTCACAAGGATGTTCGACGGCGGCCCGATGACCGTATTGCCGATGTCGCGCAGATGGCGTACGCGTGGAGGAAACTGCTGGAAGTCGATGACGGACAGCGAATCCGGCGCGGCTCCCTCGATCCAACGCGGCTTGCCCGACGTCAGGTCGATCTTGTTTTCGTTGCCCGAAACAAACACCTGCGCCTCGAGCCGAGGGCTCGCGATGCCGATGCACACGAGCAGCAAGGGCAGCAAGCGAGGAAGCCTGAAGCCCAGCGCCCAGAGTGGCCGCAGGAAGGATGGAGGAAGGCTTAGCGCGGCATGACGTGTGACGCGGATCGGAGTGGATGGCACGGGGATCTCCTGAAGCAATCGAGCGAAGGCAGATTCGCGCACAGTGTAGGTCAACGCGCAGGCCGGCACAACATCGCGCGTGCGCCTGGTAAACCCGGCTAGGTCCCAAGCGTTTTGTCCTGCCCGAGCCGTGAGCGGGCTGAGCAGAGGTGTTGACATGGGGGGGGCTGGCACCGTCAGATGCACGCTGTGCTGGAGTCGACGACGCGGGTTGGACCGTGGTAGAACCTCTCGGGGACGCACGTCGGCCGCTCCTGCCGCCATCCCGAAAACCTGCCGACCAGCGAGAGCCCATGAATTCTTGTCCGTACGCACGAATCGTGATGCGGCCCGACGCCGAGGAATGGCCGGAGGCCTTGCGCGCCAATCGAGCGGGGGAGCGGTTTCCGCCGTGGTTGTGCGCGGCGGCGGGAGGCGAAGCGGCTCGACGGCGGTCGCTGTCGCAGGCCGCGCGGCAGGCCTTGCTGGAGGCGGCCATCGACTATACCGGCGGCCTGCACGCACTGGCCGCCGCGCGCGGTGTCGCGATAGAACCCTCCGCGGCACTCGCCTCGCTGGCGTCGTCGTCGGCTACGCGGGCCGGCGATGTGGCCACGCCCTTGATCCTCACGGGCCACCAGGCGGTGGTGTTCCATCCGGGCCTCGAGTGGAAGTATTTCGCCACCGCGCGATTCGCCCGCGCTCAGCGGGCAATCAGCTTGGCGGTCGTGATGGATCTGGATCCGGGCGACGCGGGCGCGTTCCTGGTGCCTCAGCCGGAATCGACGACGCCCACGACCGATGATCTTCCGAGTCTGGTGACGGTGGAGCACTCGTTGTCGGAAGCCGCCAGTGGTCTCTTGGCCGCGGCCCGTGTCGCGCCGCGCGAGCGCATCGACGAACTGACCCAGGCGGTCGTGGGCCGACTGCGGTCGCTGCAGTTGTCGGCCGCTGCGGAGCGTACGACGCGCGTCATGCAGGTGTATGGACAACTGGCGGGCCTGTCCCTGGTTGAATCGCACGCGATCGCGCAGCTTGCCGAGCGACGCTTGCACGTCGAACTGCTGCTGCCCTTCTCGCGGATGATGCGGCTGGCTCCGTACCGTGCCGCCATCGGCTGGCTTCTGGAAGACGCCTCGCGGCTCCATGCCACCTACAATCGGCTGCTCGACGGCTACCGCGTTGAGCATGGACTACGCAATCATGCGAATCCCTTTCCCAATCTTGGCCAACGCGAGGACCTGCGGGAGCTGCCGTTCTGGCGAGTGGATCATGCGAGCGCGACGCGCGACGCAGTCTGGTTTCGCGATACGCCGGACGGGCCGCAGTTCGTGGCCGGCGGCGAAACACTGCCTCGGTGCGGGACGGGTGAGGGGCCGGCTTGGCTTGCCACCCAGCTGCCCGCGAGTCAGCAGATCGTTCCTCGCGGTGCCCTGGTGTCGCTGCTGTTTCGCAGCGTGGCGTGCGATCTGTTCGTCCACGGCACGGGCGGCGGAACCTACGATCCGTTCACCGATCGCCTGATGGCGGAATACTGCGGTGTCGAGCCTGCGAGGTTCAGCGTGGCCAGCGGCACGCGGCACCTGTTCGAGGGCTGGCCGGAGCGTCTCGCGTCCCTGGACGAGCTGGCAGCGCAGTCACGCGATGTAGTGCATCATCCGGAGCGACATTTCGGCCGCGGCTGGTTTGCGGCGGAGGCCGAACAGCGCCTGCGCGAACTGACGGATCGGAAGCAGCAGGTGGTCGCGCAGCTGCGCACCGCCCGGCAGGACGGACGGCCGGGGGCGGCGATGGGACGCGAGTTGGAGACGGTGGCCGCGGAGATTCGCGCGGTGGTGGACGCTCAACTGGCGTCGAAACTGGACATGCGGCTCCGGATCTCCGAAGCCACTCGCGCGGCGCTACTGGAACGTCGCTGGCCCTGGTTCTATTTTCCGGCGATCGACGCGGACAATGCCAGCGGCGCAGGAACGTCTGGCTAACGCGTCGCCGCACAGGCGCATCGGCCGCAGGGTGGATCCGGCCCGGACGCCGGCGCGCCCGTTTGGCGCACTTGCCACACGCGTTGACCAGGGAAGCACGGGTTAAATCGTCGCAGTCGGGTGCATTGCTCGCGCCGTCTCGGATACTGACGGGCATGACAACCGCACGGGGGTACGCCTCTGCGGCGTGCCTTTCATCCTGCTCGACGCGACGCGGCGCGAAGGCTCGACGACGGTTGGCACGGTCCTTGCGGCAATGGGCAGGTGGACTCGAACTAGCTTCCACGAACGGGAGGGCGGTCCCATGGTTCACCATATTGATCGAAGGCCCACGAGGGCGCGGCGCGTCGCAACCTGGGTCTTGGGCGCGTTAGGACTGCTGGCCTTCCTGTCGACCGATGGCCGACAGGCGTGCGGGCAGATGGAGTATGAGGGCGAGCCGATTCGCTACCATGACCGCGCCGTGCAGGATCCGGTCGCCCGCCTGCAGGCTCGACTGGACGCCGGTGATGTGCAGTTGGCGTTTGACCCACGCCATGGCTACCTGCCGGCGCTGCTGCAGGCCCTGCAGATTCCTGCTTCCTCTCAGATGCTGGTGTTCTCCAAGACCAGCCTGCAGATCAACCGCATCACGCCCCAGCGACCGCGGGCCCTCTATTTCAACGACGATACCTATATCGGTTGGGTGCAGTCTGGCGACGTCGTGGAGATCTCCACGGTCGATCCGGACCAAGGCGCGATCTTTTATACGCTGGACCAGCAGGCCGTGGATCGTCCCCAGTTGGTGCGTGACAAGGGGCAGTGCCTGTCTTGTCACGCATCCTCGCGTACGCAGGGCGTGCCGGGCCATCTTGTGCGGTCGGTCTATCCGGCGACCGATGGCCAGCCACACTTTGGTTCCGGCACGTTTCTCTCGGACCATTCTAGTCCCTTCCAGGAACGCTGGGGAGGATGGTACGTGACGGGCCGTCATGGCGCGATGCGACACATGGGCAACGTCTGTTCGCCGAGTCGCGAAGAGGCCGAGAAACTAGACCGCGAGGCGGGTGCGAATCGCGAGAGCCTTGAGGGGCTGTTGTCCGTGTCGCCCTATCTCCAGCCGACCAGCGACCTAGTGGCCTTGATGGTCCTGGAGCACCAGACGCAGATGCACAACTGGTTGACGCTGGCCAACTACACGGCGCGCCGCGTGGCCCACCAGGACCGCGTGATCAACGAAGCGTTGCAGCGGGAGCCTGGATATGTGAGCGATTCGTCGCGGCGTCAGATCGCGTCGGTCGGTGACAAGGTGTTGAAGTATCTGCTGTTCTCGGGCGAGTTCGCGCTGACTTCGCCGGTAGAGGGAACTTCCGCGTTCGCCCGGGAGTTCGCGGCCGAGGGGCCGCGTGACCAGCAGGGACGTTCCCTGCGCGACCTCGACCTGCAGACGCGCATGTTTCGCTATCCGTGCAGCTACCTGGTATACGCGCCGAGCTTCGAGCGGCTTCCCGATTCGATCCGCTCCTACATCGTCGATCGGCTGCTGCGCGTGCTGCGGGGCGAAGATGCAGATCCGGCCTTCCAGCATCTGCGGCCGGAGGATCGAGCCAGCATCCTGGCGATTCTCGAGGACACACGCCCGGAATGGTTTGCTGCGCGCTGAAGGCAGGCTCTACCGCGGAGACTGGCCGAGGTTACCAGGGCCGAATCCTCCACGCATGGGGCAGCGCGTCAGTCTTCGGACCTGCGGTCCTCGGCAACGACGGTCGGACGCAGCAGGCGGAATGCTTCGTTCAGGGGGTGCGGCTCGGTTTGCATGTCGGGCCAGGGTTTCTGGTCGAGGGTGGTGTCGTTCCAGCTGATTACGATGTCCCAGGCGGGAATCACGGCCATGCCTCGCTTGCCGTGGCGATGGCCCAGGCAGGCGTAGGTATCCGCGGGCGCATCGGGCCAGAGCCTCGTTTGGCTCGCGCGAAGACCATTGACCCACCAGAGCCAGCTGTAGCTGCCGAAATGGTCCGTCTGGTCGTCGGGCAGGGTGGTGGAGCCCAGCGTTCGTTGGCCTGGGAGCATCTCAGCCGGCTCGGCCTGGGTGCGAGGCAGGTTGGCGGGCAGCGGCGAGTGCGTGACGAAGTGGGCCAGTTCGGGTTCGACGATGGTCTGCCCCCTCCAGACGCCTCCACGCATGTACAGCAGTCCGAACCGGCAGAAGTCGCGGGGGGAGATGCGCAGTCGTCCGGCGCGGTCACTGTCGCCCCACGCCAGCAGCGATGGGCGATCCTCGCACTCCAGCCGCGATGTCAGCAGGGGTGACAACAGTCGGTCATCAACGTCCGCCATCGGAACGCCGTAGACCTTGGTGAAGAGCGTGTCGCAGAAGAGAGCCATCTGGAAGTCGTTGTAATCGAACGCCGTGCCGGGAGCTTCCTGCACTCCGTAACACGAGGTCTGGGTCGCGCAGTGTCGGAACGTGATCCGACCGTCCTTGTGGTCCAGCAGCCCGTTGAGCGTCAGGAGTTCGGGGCGATAAAGGGCGACGGGCGTGTCGAAGTCGGGCAGCCGGCTGGACTGAACGGCTTCGACCAGGAAGTGGGTGAACCAGGGTTTGACCGCGGAGGCGACATCGGCGGTGCGGCGGGCGTCGCCCCAGGTGAAGACTTCGTATCCATCGCGGGTCACCATGCCGCGTCCACCCAGGTACTGGGCCAGCTGATCCAGCCGTTCCGCATCCAGGCCCGCCTCCTGCGGGGTTCTCCGTCGCCACTCCCGATCAGGGAATTCGATCTCCTCGGGAAGAAGCAGCGGCTCGCTCGCCTTCGTGTGGCGGTTGACCGGCCAACTCGCCTTGCGTTCGACGAGAAGCGAGCGGAGCAGCGCGGCAAGCCGGCTCAGCGTGTCCGGCTGCGCCCCGGCGAGGTTCTTGGTCTCGCCAATGTCCTCCTGCAGATTGTAGAGTTCCCAGCGACGCGTTTCGTAGAAGTAGATCGCCTTCCACGGCCCCTGCCGAAGGGAGCTGTGCGGCTGATAGCCTCCTTCGGGATCCTCGCCACGTTGGTGTGGAAAATGGAACACCAGTGGTTCGGCGCGCGTCTCGCTTCCCTTTGACTGCGGGTCGCTGAGAAGCGGTGTCAGGTCGTCACCGTCGATTGGCGAGGCGTCCGGCGGCCTGCTGGTGACTCCGGCCATTCGCAGCAAGGTCGGATAGAGATCCTCGACGATCATCGGTACGGAGCAGGACTGGTCAGCGGCGATCGGCAAGGCTCGCTGCAGGGGTGAGTTCTCATTGCGTTTCGCCCAGGCCACCACCAGTGGCACTCGGGTACCGCCTTCGTAGGCCGACCCCTTGCCCTCCCGCAGCGGCAGGGAATGCGTGTTGCGGCCGGTGCCAAGGGGAGTTGTGTCGCGCTTGACATGAGAGAGCGCGCCGTTGTCGGACAGGAAAACGAGAACCGTGTTCTCGGCTACCTTCAGTTCCTCGAGCTTCTCCAGCAACTGCCCGAGCGAACTGTCGACGCCGCGCACCATCGAAGCGTAATTGGCCTCAATTTCGGGAATCGGTATGTCGGTGCCCTGGTACTTCTGGCCCTGGTACTCGCCGAGGAATCGAGCGTGTGGCTGGATGGGGGCGTGAACGGCGTAGTGGCTGAGCTGGAGGTAGAAAGGTTGGCCGGTCGCGACGGCTTCCGTCACGGCACGACACGCCTCCAGAGTGAGGGCGTCGGTCAGATGGGTTTCCGTACCGTGGTAGGCCTCCAGTCCGGGGACGTCAAGGAGGTGGGAGCTTGGGTTGCTGTAGTTGTCCTCTCCTTGGTAGCTGCCCGGTTGTGCCACCGCGTGACTGCCGATATCGACGTCGAATCCGACCGCCCGCGGCAGGGACGCGGGCATTCCGACCGCGCCGACATGCGTCTTGCCGATGTGGATGGTCCGATAGCCCCCTTGGTCGTGGAGCAACCGCGGGAGCGTATAACGCAACTCGAGCAGCCCCGCGCGGCCCCAGTCGTGGGGCTCCTTCAGCCTTGAAGTCTTCCCGCTCGGATTCTGATCGATGAGCGACAGAATGTCGGTCGTGCCATGGCGGGCCGCGTTCTGCCCGGTCAACAGCGAGATGCGGGTGGGCGAGCAGACGCAGCAGGAGTGTGCATCGGTGAAACGTACGCCCAGGCGGGCGAACTGCGCGAGGGCGGGCGTCTGGAAGTGGCGATTGAACGCCGTGACCTCCCCGCTGAATGGCACCGAAGTTCCCTGCCAGCCGAGATCGTCGACAAGAAAGACCACGAGGTTTGGTCGCGCCGCATCGCGGGGGCCCGGCGCTGCGGGATCCGCGGCCTTCGCAACGCCCAGGCCGAACACTGCAAAGGTCCCCAGGAAGCATGCCAGCGTCGCATATCGCGTCAGAAAACCGATCACGCCCCGACCCTCATGCTTTTTCCACTGAATCCCCGCCGGCTTCGTGATCCATCCCGCGAGCTTGCTTCAACGTACGTTGCGTTCCGCAACGAACGGCAAGAAACCTTCGATCGAGCACCGACAGGGCCTTGCCGGGCATCTGGATCGACTCACCGGTGGACTCCTCCCCGGACCAGCGTCCCAAAGATGGATGGCTCCAGGAACCCCAGGCTACCAGAGCGTCAGCCGGGGACGCAAGAATGCGGCCCCCGGCGTGTTCCGGGGCGACCGTTGTCCGGGATGGCTGGCATCTGGTAGTCTGGACCCCAGGTCGGTGCTACGTTGGGTACCGCATATCTTTGTTTTCGTCGCCGCGGAAACGCGGGAGTCTTGGGGGAAGGGCACATGATGGTTCGCATGGCGGAAGCAGTTCGCCGAATCGCCTGTGGGTGGCTCTGCGGCGTGTTGGTTCTCGGGATGTTTTCCCTGGTCGCCGCCCAGGAGAACGGCGTAGCCGCTCCGGCGAAGGAACCGGTCGTTCGACAGTCGGGACCGATCACGACGGTCGAAGTGCCGCCCAACGAGGGGGACACGGCACTCGACCGCTACGTTCATGCGAAGGACGACTCGTATAAGTGGCAGATGATCTCCCGCACCGACACTCCGCTTGGAACCCAGTTCATTCTGGAACTGACTTCCCAGACCTGGCTGCGGCCGGACGAGGTCGACCGGCCGCTCTGGAAACACTGGCTGCTCGTCGCCGTGCCGAATAACGCCAAGAGTAATAAAGCGTTCCTGTTCATCAGCGGAGGCAAGAACGGCGGGGATCCGCCCAAGAGCATTGATGGACGCGTGGTGCGCGTCGCGCTGGAGACGAACACCGTCGCCGCCGAGATCAAGATGGTGCCCAACCAGCCACTCATCTTCCACAACGACGGCGTGCCACGTTCGGAGGATGACCTGATTGGCTACACCTGGGACCAGTTCCTGAAGACAGGCGATGAACGCTGGCCCGCGCGGCTGCCCATGGTCAAATCCGTGGTGCGCGCGATGGATGCCATCGAGGAGTTCATGGCCAGCGAAACCGGGGGCGGCAGGAAGGTCAACGAGTTCGTCGTGGCCGGCGGCTCCAAGCGAGGCTGGACCACTTGGATGACCGCAGCGGTCGACAAACGCGTCGTGGCCATCATGCCGATCGTGATCGACGTCCTGAACCTGGACATCTCGATGCGGAACCATTTCGCGTCGTACGGATTCTGGGCACCCGCCGTGGGCGACTACGTCAACCACAAGATCATGCATCGTCGCGAGACCGACCGTTACGTCGACCTGCTGCGCATCGAGGACCCATACTCCTATCGCAATCGCTTCACGTTGCCGAAGTGTATCATCAACGCGACGGGCGACCAGTTCTTCTGTCCCGATTCGTCGCAGTTCTACTTCGATGACCTGCCCGGGGAAAAGCAGCTCTGTTACGTGCCGAACGCCGACCATTCCCTGGATGGCTCCAACGCCCTCGATACGCTGATTGCCTTCCATCATTGCATTGTCAACGATGTCGAGCGACCGAAGTTCAGCTGGTCCTTCGCGGGCGATCGCACGATCCGGGTCCGCTGCGAGACGAAGCCGTCGCGCGTGCTTTTGTGGCATGCCCACAACGAGAAGAGCCGCGACTTCCGCGTCGAGGAAGTAGGCAAGGTGTATCAGAGCAAGGATCTGCAGGACAAGGGCGATGGCGTGTACGATGTGGAGCTAGAGGAGCCTGCGTCCGGCTGGTCGGCCTATTTCGTGCAGTGCGAGTTTGATGTGGGCGCGACCAAGCCGCTGCGTTACACCACGGGTGTTCGCATCCTGCCCGAAGAGAGGCCCCATGTGGACAAGCCGATTCCGTTGCAGGAGTAGATGAGTCGGGGAGGCGATCGGCGTGGTGGAGCAGTTCTGGAAGATCTGGCCTTGGGTCCTCGCCATCGTCGACCTGCTGGCGGCAACCGCCGTCACGATCCATGCGGTCCTGTGGAAACGCGATGCCCGCTCCGTGATCGCCTGGGTCGGACTGGCTTGGCTCGCGCCACTGCTAGGATCGCTGGCCTACATGGCCCTGGGCATTAACCGTATTGAGCGCCGCGCGGTGGCACTGCGCGTCCGCCGCCGTCGCAATCGTCGCCACCTCTTTCCATTCGCCCGGAAGTCGGCGACGGTACCGGGATCGTCGTCTGCGCCGCTGGATACGACAGTTCCGCCGGATTCTGTCCCGTGCGGTCCGCAAGCCTCCGCGGATGCTCGCGGGAGCAGTCCTGAATTCGAACAGCTGCACGCCGCATTCACGGGACTTGCCCGACTAGGTCGTCAGCTCACGTCCCGCGACCTGCTGCCCGGGAACCGGGTGGTGGCGTTGCGGGACGGCGACGAAGCGTATCCGGCGATGCTGCAGGCCCTGGACAACGCTCAGCGCAGCATCGCGCTGGCAAGTTACATCTTCGATTCCGATCGAGTGGGATCGCGTTTTCGCGAGGCTCTGGTCCGCGCGCAGCGGCGGGGCGTGCTGGTGCGCGTGCTTGTCGATGACGTGGGCGCGCACTACAGCCGGCCGAACATGGTACGGTTGCTGCAGCAGGACGATGTGCCGACGGCTGCGTTCCTGCCTGTGCGGCTGCCTCGTATCTCGCGCTACACGAACCTGCGCAACCACCGCAAGCTGCTGGTGGTGGATGGAAGGATCGGATTCACCGGCGGCACCAACATCCGCGAAGGCCATCAGCTGAATTTGCAGCCATCTTCCCCGGTCCAATGCCTGCACTTCCAACTGGAAGGCCCGGTCGTGGGGCACCTGCAGGAAACGTTCGCTGTCGACTGGGAGTTTACGACGGGCGAGTCGCTGCGAGGATCGGCCTGGTTTCCCGATCTGGAGTGCGTCGGCCCGGTGTGGGCTCGCGGCATCGCCAGCGGTCCCGACGAGGACTTCGAGACCTTGAACGATACGCTGCTCGGCGCCCTGTCCGTGGCCCGAAAGTCAGTGCGTATCGTCTGCCCCTACTTCGTGCCCAGCATGCCGCTCATCCATGCCCTGACCGTGACGGCCATGCGGGGCGTGGACGTCGAAATCGCGATCCCCGAACGAACGAATATTCCGTTCGTAGCCTGGGCTGCATTGGGGCAGGCGGGGCAGTACCTGCAGAAGGGCTGCCGCGTCTTGCTCAGTCCAACTCCGTTCGACCATACGAAGCTGATGGTCGTCGACCGCCAATGGGTGCTGATCGGTTCGACCAACTGGGACGCCCGGAGTCTGCGACTGAATTTCGAGTTCAACGTTGAATGTTACGACCGGGAACTGGCGTCGCAGTTGCACGAAGTGGCGGGCGAGAAGATGCGGCACGCTCGCGAATTGACCTGGGACGAATTGCAGCGGCAGTCGCTGGCCCTGCGGCTGCGCAACGGATTGTCGCGTCTGCTGACGCCGTATCTCTAGAGCCAGGTGGAGGACCAACCCGCGCGCAGAATGCCCGTTGCGCTCGCACGCGGGCGTGGCGACAAAAACGGAACCATCCCGGCGGCCTCCCTCTTTCTTTCGCGTTTCAATGTGTTAAACACTGGCTCACCGGGTCGCATGCGGCCTCCTTGCCATTGGACCAACAACGCCACCCCGCGAGGAAACTTCCTGATGCATTCGACGTCGCAACCGCCGGGCCGCCGGACGTTTCTTCGCGGAGTTGCCTGGGGAACGTTGTTAGCCCAGAACGGCCTTGCGGCCGTCGCCGCAGACGACCGTGGCCCTACCCGTGTTGCCATCGTGGGCCTTGGGGGCATGGGACGCAGTCACCTGAAACAGCTGCTGGCCCGGCAGGACGTGACCGTGGCGTGGCTCTGCGACGTCGACTCGGAACGACTGAGGGCGGCCGCCGAAGAGGTGCGAGTTGCCCAAGTAGGCACCCAGCAGGGTGGATCGTTGAAATCCACCGGCGACCTGCGCGAAGTGTTCGCCGATGCGGCGGTGGAGGCAGTATTCATCGCCACGCCCGATCACTGGCACGCGCCGGCCGCGATCCTGGCATTGGACGCCGGCAAGCATGTGTACGTCGAAAAGCCCTGTTGCCACAATGTGCGCGAAGGGCAGTGGATGGCGGAAGCCGTGGCCCGTTCGGGCAAGGTGCTGCAGGTGGGTACTCAGAGCCGCAGCACGGCGTTCGTGCGCGAGGCGATCGAGCGCGTGCGGGCCGGGGAGATTGGCGAGGTCCGCGTGGCCAAGGCCTGGAACAGCCAGCAGCGGCGGAATATCGGTCATGCCGATCCCACGGAACCGCCCGCGACACTGGACTTCGACCGCTGGGTCGGACCGGCCACCATGGTTCCGTATCGCAGCAACCTGCTGCCGGGCGCGTGGCGCTGGTGGTACGATTTCGGCTGCGGGGATATCGGCAATGACGGCGTGCATGACATCGACGTGGCACTCTGGGGACTCGGTGTCGACACGCATCCGCAGCGTGTGGCCTGCCTGGGAGGCAAGTACCATTTCGACGACGACCAGCAGTTCCCCGACACGCAGTACGTCGTCTGCGAGTATCCGGCCGCAGGATCGCCGGCGCAGGGAAACGCGGTGGGAACGCGGCAGTTCATCTTCGAACAGCGGATCTGGTCGCCTTATTCGCAGGAAGGCTATGACAACGGCGCGGCATTCTATGGCACCAAGGGAATGCTCATCCTCGGACATACGCGCGGCTGGCGGCTCTATGGTCCCCGCAACGAACTGATCGCCGAACGCACCGGCTCGGCGGACCTGGTCGCCCACCACGACGATTTTTTCCGGACAATTCGGGAGCCCGGGCACGCGCCGAATGCCGACGTACAGGCAGGACTCCGTTCGGCCGTGGTGGTCCATCTGGCGAACATTTCGGCCCGCGTGGGCCGCACGCTGCGGTTTGATCCGGAACGGCTGGAGATTGTCGGCGACGACGAAGCGGCGCGGATGCTGCAACGCAACTACCGAAAAGACCACTGGGCCGTACCCGGTCCCGTCTAAGGCAGGCACTGTTCATCACAAGGGGGCAGTTTCATCATGGCGGACAAGTTTCGCGTGGCGTTGGCCGGGCGCACCGGTCGCGGCGACTACGGTCACGACCTGGACCGGCTGTGGGAGCGAGTTCCGGATGCGGTGGTGGTGGCGGTCTCCGACGATAACGCGGAGGGGCTGGCCAAGGCGGTCGAGCGGACGAAGGCAGCCCGCGGCTATGCCGACTACCGGGAGATGCTCGACAAGGAAAAGCCCGACATCCTCTGCATCTGCACGCGCTGGCTCGATCAGCACCATGCGATGATCATGGCCGCGCTCGATCGCGGCATCCATGTGCTCACCGAAAAACCGCTCTGTCGCACGCTGGCCGAGGCAGACGAGATCGTCCAAAAGAGCCAGATGACGCACGCCCTGGTCGCGGTCGCGCATACGACGCACTACAGTCCGAAACTGGAGGTGGCCAAGCGGTTTGTGGCGGAGGGCCGCCTTGGCCGCGTGCTGGAGTACCGGGGACGCGGCAAGGAGGACCGACGCGGCGGCGGCGAGGACATGTGGGTGCTGGGTTCGCACGTCTTCGACTTGATTCGTGTCTTCGGCGGCGACCCCACCTGGTGCTTCGCGCGCGTGATGGCGGACGGCCATCCGGTGCGACGCGCGGACGTGGTGGAGGGAAATGAAGGCATCGGGCCGCTCGCTGGCGATAACATCCAGGCCATGTTCGGCATGGCGGAGGGAGCGACGGCCTACTTCGCGAGCCAGCGGAACGCCGGAGGATCCCCCTCGCGTTTCGGACTGCAGATCTTTGGCACGGCGGGCATTTTGGAGATCGGCACCGGCTACCTGCCGCACCTGAAGTTCCTGGACGATCCCAGCTGGTCGCCGGGGCGGACATCGAAGGCATGGCAGGATCTCAGTTCGCGCGGGCTGGGAGAGCCGGAACCGCTGGAGGATGGCGGGCTGCTGTTCGGCAACACGCTGGCGGCCCTGGACCTGCTGGCGGCGATCCGCGAACACCGCGCGCCGCGACTGAGCGCCGCGGACGCCCGCGCCGCCCTGGAGATGCTTATCGGCTGCTTCGAATCGGCACGCGTCGGTGGACCGGTCACGCTGCCGCTCGCCTCCCGGGACAACCCGCTGACGCGACTCGATGGCTGACCGGGACGCGTCAGCCCCTGTGACGTGACGGTGTCACTCGGTGCCGCGGCGACTCCGCAGCTGATCCAGCGAGACGGCAGCCAGGATGATGCCGCCGGTCACGATGTCCTGCACCCAGTTTTCGATGCCCAGCTTCGTGCATCCGTTGTCGACCACGGTCATGATGAGCGCGCCGAAAAGAGTGCCAAGGATGGAGCCTTCCCCGCCGGCCAGCGACGCGCCGCCAATCACCACCGAAGCGATGGTCCGCAGTTCGTAGCCGTCGGCCGTCGTGGGATCGCCCTGTCCGTAGAGGAACGCGAACTGTAGCACGGCCGCCAGGGCCGTGCACGCGGAAGCGATGCCGAAGATCAGGCGTCGCCGCGACAGCACGGACACGCCGCAAAGCCAAGCCGTCTGTTCGTTGGAGCCGATGGCGTACACATGGCGACCGAAACGCGTGTAGCGCAGGACAGCGGCCAGCAGCAGGGCCAGCAGCAGCATGATCCAGACGCCGGGAGCGAGAATGGCAAAGGGCCCGCTGGCCGCGGGCTGCATCAACTGCGTCAGCCATGTCTGCGCTGGATAGATCGGCTGGTTGTCGCCGATCCCCTTCGCCACGCCTCGCAGCGCGCCCCACATGCCCAGGGTGACGATGAACGGCGACAGCGGCAATCGCCCCAGGAGACGCTCCAGCGCGCGGCTGG
>JBIIEC010000655.1:0-4065 GCA_044238045.1 Pirellulaceae bacterium
TGCCAACCAGAGCAATCGAGAAGAAGCCATGGCAGTGGTGGCTTTCCTCGAGGACCTGTGGTGTGGAGACAAAGCCGGTGAGCCTGACGCCCTACCCACTGTGGGCGTGGTTACGTTCAACAAAAACCAGGCCGACTTAATTGAAGATCTGCTCGATCGCTTCTCCCAGCAAAATTCGAGATTTCAACAGGTTCTTGAGCGTGAACGGCAGCGTCGCTCCCATGGTGAGGACTGTGGCTTTTTCGTCATGAACCTTGAAAACGTGCAGGGCGATGAGCGTGATTGGATTCTCTTTTCTACAACCTTCGGGCGGGATGAATCCGAGCGGTTCCGGCGCCTCTTCGGTGTCCTTGGACAGAAGGGCGGTGAACGGCGCCTCAATGTGGCCACATCCAGAGCGCGTGACAAGGTCGTGATCTTCTCCTCAATGCCGATTGAGGAAATCAGCGAGGCCCATCGGCAACGCAAGACTCCGCAACGGCCACGGGATTTCCTGCAGTCGTATCTGCTCTATGCCCAGGCCATCTCCGAGGGGCATCTCGATGAAGCCGAGTCACTGCTCAACCGTCTGTACCGGTCCAGCAGCTCGCGGACTGCAGCCAACAACAGCCGCTCCCAGCGTTTCTTTGTGCAGTGTGTAGCTGAGTATCTGCGCAATAAAGGCCTGAATGTGGAAGTACCAGCCGCCGGGGATGCATTTGCCATTGATCTGGCGATCCGCAATCCCGACACCGGCCTCTTTGCTCTGGGGATTGAATGCGACCCGCCGCGCCATCCGGATCTTGTGCATGCCCGCGATCGTGAGATTTGGCGACGAAGGGTGCTCACCAGCTCTCTGCCCCAGATCCACCGTGTCTGGTCCAGGCTTTGGCTCGCTGAACCATCGCGGGAGCAGCGGCGCCTGAGTGATGCGGTCCGTCGAGCCCTCCCGTCCCCCGCAGCTACAGCATGAGCGGCCCCAAGATCGTTGACATCCGCCTGATTGAGGCCATCCGGGAGCGGCAACGGCGCCTGATGCGCAAGCGCGTAGAGCAGTTGCAGAAGCAGTGGAGTGAGCAGCTTCAGCGCATTGAGGCTTCTATCCAGGCGATTCGGTCGCAAAGTGATGCCGCTGATGTCAGGGCCATCGAGCAAGTGATGGCTGCCATCGATCAGCGCTTCAGCCAGATCGGTGATGACCAATCCCTCGACACCCTTCAGAAGCATGGTGCGAAGCGCATGGCCTTCATGGACTCCGAGCTGACTCGGCTGCAGCAGCTGGTCAATGATTCGGTGATCGAGGCCCGCCAACGGGCCCGCTCGATGCAGGCTGCTGTGAACGATCTTTCAGGCCGTTTGCAAGCAGCAGGCCTTGAGCAGGAACGTCAGGCGCTGCTGATGAATCCCTCGGTGGAGGCGTTGGAGCATGCAGGCCAACAGCTGAGCCGCCACGAGCGGGAGCGTGGTAATCAGGCGATGCAGCAGGCTCTGGCCGACCTGGGCATCAGTACAGAGCCTCGCCAGCTACAGCCGGATGTGGGTGATCCAGAACGTGATCGCATCGAAGGGCTTCTGATGCAGCTGGAGTTGCTTTCAACCAGCTCAGAGGCTACCGAGCTCCGAGCTCGCCTGGATGCCTTGGATAGTGAGTCCGATCCACGCCAGCGCCGCCTGCGACTCGATTCCCTGTCTTTGCAGATCTCCCAAGCTTTACAGCGGGGTAAGGAGACGATGGCTCACCTTGCACTTCTCGATGAACTGGAGGCACAGATCGGTATCTATGACGCAGTTCCTAAACACCTCCTCCAGTCCATTGCTGTTCAACGTCAAAGCCAGCCTTTGTCCCCTGTGCTCGCTGAACTGCGTCAGGCGGTAGAACGCTGGTGTGAGGAGCAGGCCCGTCGCATGGATGGCGATCGCATCCGCAGCCTTGTCATCGACTCCTTGCGGGAGCTGGGCTACGACGTGCGCGAGGGCATGACCACCGGCTGGGCGGATGGTGGCTCGGTGGTATTGCAGAAACCCGGCAGCAATGACTACGCCGTTGAACTGCAGGACATCAATGGGCGGCTGCGCAGCCAGGTGCTGCGCTATGGCGATCCCGATGCACCGGTGAGTGAGCAACAGCGGCAGAGGGATACCGAAATCGAACAGCAGTGGTGCACAGCCCACGCACAGTCCCTCGCTAACCTCCGCCAGCAAGGCATGGAAGCTCAGATCATGGCCAAACGGGAGCCAGGGGAAGTCCCCCTCGTCGTGGTTCGCGCGACGGACGCGGATCGCACGGAACGGAGCACCGCTCAAGCCAATCAACCAAACCAGCAGCAGAAAGGCTGATCGCGCCATTGCTGAAGTACTGATTGCACTCAGCAAGGCTGGCCCTGCCAGCAATGCAAGCCAATCGCCGGTAGAGGCTTTTGGTGTCATTCACGGCTCATGGCCTCACCATCACTCGCATGCCAGCAACGCCGGCACTCCCCTACAGCTGCCGTTGATGATGGGATTGGCCTACATCAGGGGGGCTCAGCCACTCCGCCAGCATGGTGTAGCGCCTGCAGTGTCAGGTGGTTCTTCACCGCCATGGCCAGGGCTTTGTCTTGGCCCAACAGCACCACCAGCTGCTTGCCGCGGGTAAGGCCTGCTCACACCAGGTTACACTGCGGAATCACGTAGTGCTGGATGAGTAGCGGGATCACCACGGTGGAGTATTCGCTGCCCTTGCTCTTGTGGATCGTGCAGGCGTAGGCCGGCACGAGAGTGTCCAGCTCTCCCCAGCCGTAGACCACCGCCGGTAGCCCGGTGCAAAGGGCCAGCTGAGCCGCTCCAGACGCCGGAGACGGGGATCCATTTGCCGGCACTGATCTCGGCGGCGTGGCCCACCACCGTCACCAGCTCCCGATGGCCGCGGGCCTTGATGCGCAGCACGCAGAAGCCGTTGGTGGCGTTGTGGAAGGTGACCCGCTCGATCGAGCCCGCCAGCACCTCGGAGGGCTGCCCGTCGCTGGGCTGCTGCCTTCGCTCAGCCGGGCTGGCCATCGGCCTGGTTCTCTGCATCGCGCTTCTCTTCGATGCGGTAGGTCTCCCGCTCATCCGAGCAGCACAGGTCGGCGTAGTAGCGCTCCAGCACCGCATGGCCCGCGTCGTAGGAGTCGAACAGCTGGCCTGCAATGGCATCGGGGAGGCCGTCGTCACGGACGATGCGGTACCGGGATATCGGGGCTGAGGGGCGCTGCGGGTGAGTGTGTCAGCCCTGGGCCGGAGCGCACACCCAAAGCATCCCTCGGCTGGTCCTCACGCCGCGTCAAGGATCGGGCCTTGCGCCCCCCAAGGGGGCCGTCCTTGTCGCGGCGTTGCGGCCAGCCGGCGGGGGTATGACTTGCATCGAAGTCTCGAAGCCTGGGTCTACGCTGGTTGCATCATTAACAAAAGAATCAACGACAATACAGTCCATAAGCATCTTCCCGTGCAAATCCTTTGCAATAATCGGCTTTATCCGTTAATTAAATATGCGATTGCTCCGATCAAGCTTTCGAGCTGATCGTGATGTTTATTGTCGCTTAGCAATAGACGTATTTCCCGCAGGAATGAGCAGAGGCTAGAATCGTAGTCCCAGGCCCCAGCGGAATCCAAAAGATCTATGATTTCAGGTCTGACATCAGGCTTTTGGCCTGTCATTGATGGCTGCAAAAGAATATCGATTCTTTGGCTAAATGCATAAAAGCGTAAGTGCTCGCGTTCGTGATTCAGGCACGCATCTTCTTGAGTAAAAAAAGCGCCATCGGCGGAAAGATAGCCAGTCACTTTATCCATAAGACAGCGGGAAATCAAAGAATAAGCTAGCATTTTTACGTTATCACCTCCAGCCAGGAAGAGCTGATTCGTAGATAGGGCAGGCTGCTGAGCATCTGAAGGAGATCAGCTGCATGTCAGTGCAGCGAGCCCAGCAGAAGGCCCTGGCCGCACTACGGCAGCAGCTGGTGGCTTGAGGCCACTGGCCGCACACGTGCTCCCCAGGCCTTGCTCCCGGCCCTCTCCAGTCTGGGGCCTGCCTGCGTCAGGCCCCCGCTGGGATCGGTCCCGTCGCTG
>JBIIEC010000115.1:0-13999 GCA_044238045.1 Pirellulaceae bacterium
CGGACGCGACGAATCGTACCAGATGGAGATTCACGTGCCCGAAGAGGTGGATCCGGCAACGGCCGCCCATCCCGACGTGGTGGTCAACGTTTTCAACGGCTCGGAAAAGACGGAGGTCTCCTACCAAGTGGACGATGGCGCGCCCGTTCGCATGAAGCAGGTGAAGGAAGTGGATCCCGGATTCCAGCAGGTGTTCGATGCCGAGAACCGGCTGCAGGAGCGACTGAAGGCGGCTGGCGCGCCGAAGTCGGAACTCTGGACGGCCCTGCCCAAGCCGGGCATCTCGCAGCATCTGTGGCGGCAGTCCATGGACACCGGGGGACTCGCCGATGGCAGCCACCTGCTGCAGGTGACCGCGCGGCTCCACGATGGCCAGACGGTGACGGGGCGGCGTCTGTTCCGCGTCCGGAAGAAGGTGGAGGCCGCCACGGCTCCTTAGGCGACCGCGAGCCCCGACACGCTCCGCAATCCGCAGCTGCTAGCGGTGCTGCAAATATTCGTCTGGTCGCGCGGGGCGATTTCTGGACAATGGGCGGCTCAGGAAGAGTTTCGATTCGCCGCCCTCGGATGATGCCAGCTCCGATGCCCCGACAGCTGCCCTTTGAAATCCTGCCGCAACCCGACGATTCCACCTGCGGACCCACATGCCTCCACGCGGTCTATCGCTACTATGGCGAAACACTGCCGCTGGAGCAGGTGATCGAAGAAGCCCCGATGCTGGAACAGGGCGGCACGCTGGCCGTCTACCTGGGATGCCACGCCTTGCGTCGCGGTTACCAGGCGAAGATCTACTCCTACAACCTCAAGGTGTTTGACCCGACCTGGTTCCATCTGCATGACGCAGCCGATCGGGAACTGGAATCGGCCGCCGCGACGCTGGTGGAGCGACAGAACCATGTCGCCACGGCCAGCAAGGAAGTGCTGGCCAGGAAACTGGCGGAGCAGGCGCAGGTCAAGAGCTCGGCACGGATGCAGGCCGCCAGCCGCGCGTACCAAGAATACCTGGAACTCGGCGGCCAGATCGTCCTGCGGGACCTCAGCGCCAGCCTGATTCGCTACTACCTCCGCAAGTCGATCCCCATCCTCACCGGACTGAGTTCGACGTATCTGTACCGCACCCATCGCGAGTTCGGCCCACACAATGAACCGGACGACGTGCGAGGCTGCCCGGTGGGCCATTTCGTCGTGCTCTGCGGATACGACCAGCAACGTCGCACGGTCCGGGTCGCCGATCCGCTGCTGCCTAATCCGTTCGTCCAAGGCCACTACTACGAAGTTCGCAGCAGCCGTCTCGTCTGTTCGATCCTCCTGGGTGTGCTGACCTACGACGCCAACCTGTTGATCATCGAGCCGCGCGAGGGCGTCACGCCGGATCGCGAGCGACTTGACTTGGTCGAGTGACCTGTCTGCCGGGCGGTGCCGCCGCGTCGCGGATCGGGAATCGCTCGTATGTCCCGCTGGAATCAACCCTGAGCCTGCATCGAGAGTGCCCCGCGAGGAGTTGTCTGCATGCCCATCCTGATCGTGACCGACAGCGTCTCGGACTGGCCCAGCGCCTTCGAGAACGTGCAGGTCGTGGACGCGGGAACGTACCTGACCGACCCCGCCTACAGCAACCTGCGCAACTCGCGGGTCTTCAACCTGTGCCGCTCCTACCGTTACCAGACAAGCGGATACTATGTGTCCCTGCTTGCCGAGGCTCGCGGACAGAAGCCGACGCCGAACATCACCACGCTGCAGGACCTGAAGAACCAGGCCATGGTGCGTATCGTGTCGGAGGAACTGGACGAACTGATCCAGAAATGCCTGGCGCCGATCAAGTCCAGCCGCTTCACGCTCAGCATCTACTTCGGCCGCAACCTGGCCAAGCGCTACGCGCGCCTGGCCCTGGCCCTGTTCAACCAGTTTCAATCGCCCTTACTGCGGGCCCAGTTCCAGCGGAGCGAGAAACGCTGGCAACTGCGGAGGGTCGTCCCCATCTCCTCCAACGAGGTCCCGGAGACGCACCGGCCGTTCGTGGTCCGCGTCGCCGGCGAGCATTTCGCGGGCCGGCGCGGCAGCATCAAGAAACGCACGCCAACCCGTTTCGACATGGCAATCCTCCACAATCCCAGCGACCCCGAGCCGCCCTCGAATGAGAAGGCGCTGCAGAAGTTCATCAAGATCGCCGCCGAGTTTGGGATCGACGCCGACTTGATCACACGCGACGACTACGGGCGCATCGCCGAATACGACGCACTGTTCATCCGCGACACCACCTTCGTAGACCAGTACACCTATCGCTTCTCACGACGGGCCGCCGGCGAAGGACTGGTGGTGATCGACGATCCCCAGTCGATCCTCCGCTGCACGAACAAGGTCTACCTCGCCGAACTGCTGGCCCGCCACAAGGTGCCGATGCCCAAGACACGGGTCGTGCATCGCGAGAACATGGAAGAGGTCGCCGAGGAACTGGGTTTTCCCTTCGTGCTCAAGAAGCCCGACAGTTCGTTCTCGAAAGGCGTCGTCAAGGTCAGCAACCACGAGGAACTCGTCAAGCGGCTCACGGAATACTTCACCGAGTCCGACCTGCTGGTCGCCCAGGAGTTCCTGCCGACGACCTTCGACTGGCGGATCGGCATCATCGACAAGCAGCCGCTGTACGCGTGCAAGTACTACATGGCCCAGGGACACTGGCAGATCATTCGCCAGGACCGGACCGGCAGCGATCGTTACGGAAAGTCCGAGACGCTCCCGATCGAACTCGCGCCACGCCGCGTCGTCCAGGCCGCCCTCAAGGCCGCCAACCTCATGGGCAACGGACTTTATGGAGTCGACGTCAAGCAGTCGGATGACAAGTTCTACGTGATCGAGGTGAACGACAATCCGAACTTGGACGCGGGCTTCGAGGACGCGGTGCTGAAGGATGAACTCTACCGCCGCATTCTCGCGGTGTTCCTGAAACGCATCGAACAACTGAAGGCAGGACGAGCCACCGACTGAGGCGTCGCCCGCCACGCGGGCCCTCGCTATTTACGGCAACCAGGAAGCATCCCCATGAGCAGTAAGCCCCTCTCGCTCTTCGAAGGTTACGGCGTCGAACTGGAGTACATGATCGTCGACTCGACGACGCTGGGCGTCCGCCCCATCACGGACCGGGTACTCGCGGAAGTGGCCGGCGAAATCACGACGGAAGTGGAACTGGAGGAAATCGCCTGGTCGAACGAACTGGCCCTGCATGTCATCGAGCTTAAGACGAACGGACCGGCGAGTTCGCTGGACGGACTCGCGGACCAGTTCCAGCAGCACGTCCGCCGCATCAACCAGATTCTTGCCGGACACAACGCTCGCCTGATGCCAACCGCCATGCACCCCTGGATGGACCCGGCCGCGGACTTGAAGCTGTGGCCCCATGACTACAACCCGGTCTACGAGACCTTCAATCGCATCTTTGACTGCAAGGGGCACGGTTGGTCGAACCTGCAGAGTGTGCACCTGAACCTGCCGTTCGCGGATGACCGGGAGTTTGCGAGCCTGCACGCGGCCATACGGCTGCTGATGCCGATCATGCCCGCGCTCTCCGCCAGTTCCCCTTTCGCCGACCGCCAGCCGACCGGCTGGATGGACTACCGCATGGAGGTCTACCGGCAGAACTCGCGGAAGATCCCCGAGATCTCCGGACAGGTGATCCCCGAATCGGTCTCCAGCCGCGCGGAATACGAACAGCGGATCCTGCAGCCGATGTACCAGCGGATCGCGCCTCATGACCCGGACAAGGTCCTGCAGTACGAATGGCTCAACGCACGCGGCGCCATCGCGCGATTCATGCGCAATACGATCGAGATTCGCGTGCTGGACGTGCAGGAGTGCCCGGCGGCCGACCTGGCGATCTGCCACGCGATCGTCGCCGTCCTTCGGAAACTCATTGCCCAGCGTTGGACGCCCTTGCACGACCAGCAGGCGTTGTCCACCGAAACCCTGGTTACCCAGTTCCAGACGACCATCCGCGACGCCGACCAGGCATTCGTCACGGATGCGGAATACTTGGCCCAGTTCGGCTTGGCCGGGGACACGCTGACCGCGGGCGACGTGTGGCGCAGTCTGGCCCAGGAATGCGGCCTCGACGATGGGCCGCTGCGGCGTATCCTGGAACAAGGGCCCTTGGCGCGACGCATCGCGCGGGACGTCCATGGTGACATGGATCGGTTGCCCGCGACGTACCGGCAACTCTGCGAGGACCTGGACGCGGGCCGCATGTTTCACGCCGATAACGGCGCAGCCGCTCGGCACGCCGCGTCGGCTTCCACGCCATGAACGCTCGCTGCCTGCTCACCTGCGAACACGCCAGCAACGCGGTACCCTCCCGGTACCGCCGCCTGTTCGAGGGACGCCGCGATGTTCTCGAGACGCATCGCGGTTACGATCCAGGCACTCGCGTCCTGGGCGACCTCTTCCAGCGGAAGCTTCGAGCGCCGCTGCATGTGGGGGAGGCCAGCCGGCTGCTTGTGGAACTCAATCGATCGCTGGGCCACCCGGCCCTCTTTTCGGAGTTCACCCGCGGACTCGATCCGTCCGAACGCGAGGCGGTGCTGAACCGGTATTACCATTCGTATCGCGGCCAGGTGCGATCCAGGATTGCGCGCTGGGTGCAGCAGCGACGGCCGGTCGTGCATCTGTCGCTGCACTCCTTCACGCCCGAATTGCAGGGCGAGGTCCGCCATGCGGATGTCGGCCTGCTGTACGATCCGCGCCGCGTCCGCGAACGGGACTTCTGCCTCCACTGGCAAGCGTTACTGCAAGACGCCGCGCCGCATCTGCGTGTGCGGCGCAACTATCCCTACCAGGGCAAAGCCGACGGTTTCACCACCGCGCTGCGGCGGGAGTTCCCCGAGGCGGCTTATGCGGGGATTGAACTGGAGGTAAACCAGAAATGGACGCGGCCAACCAGTGCGTGGCGGCGTCTGGGCGCGTTGTTGGCGGACACTTTCGCCGCGACTTTTCAAGAGCTTCTGGCGTAAGCCAAGCGACGCTGGTCCGATCCCGCTCGCGTTACGCCCCCGTCAGTCGCCGATTCGCTGGCTTCGGTATTCATCTCGCCGACGCTGCAGCTTCAGTGACAACCCATCGTCACCCCGGGCCGCCGCCAGTCGGCGGGCTTCCTCCGCGACCGTTGCCGCCTCCTGCCAATCGCCCCGCACAGCGAGGATCCGCGCCAAGGTATCCAAGAACTGCGGATCCTCGCGGCGAGTCGCCGCACAGTTGCCATCGGCCAGCCGCAGCGCTTCGTCCAATTCCTGCGAGGCGACGCGTCCGGCCTCGACATGCTGCTGCGCCAGCAGCCAGGCGAGGTCGTTCGCGGCGTCCCGGAGTTCCGGGCGATCAGCAACCAGTGATCGCAACGCGTTGATCGCTTCATCCGTTTCGCCTCGCCCCAGCAGGTTCATCGCCGCCATGTACCGCAAGCGGGGATCGGCAGCGAATCGTCCCAAGGCCTCCCGCAGGACTGCATCGGCCCTCTGCTGCTCGCCCCTCCGCAGGTGCGTCTGCACCAGCAGCGCAGCATTTTCAGCGTTTGCTTCGGCGCCCCGAGCCAGGATGGACAGCTGCGAATCCGCCTCCTTCCTCCCCAAGGGCCCAGCTTGCTGGCTGGCAACGGCCAGCTCGGCGCGATCGGCCAGCGAGTCCGGCTGCTCGCGGACAACTTCGCGCAGCGCCTGGAAGCGGGCCGCGACATCCGCATCCCGCTGCGCCAATTCGCCGCGTAATCGCCAGGCCAGGGCCCGCAGCGTTCGACTGCCACGCCCCGCCTCAGGCGGCTCGGAAAAAAAACGATCCAGTTCACGACGGGCGTCTTCCTGATAACCTCCTTCAAGGTAAGCCTGGGCCACGTGCGCGCGGTCGGGAGAGAACCAGCTGGCAATCGAGCGGCCGCCCAACGGCGACGCGGCCTCGCGCCAAGCGGATGCGTCGCCGGCCAGTCGCTGCAGGTCGTCCTCCAACTGCGACACCGCCAAGGCACCCTTGTAGATGGCCGCCACGCGTCCCTGGGAATCCACGAGCAGGCTACAGGGCAACGGCAGCGCGCGCGTCCGGTAGAAGACCGAATGATCGAGTTCGGTCCAGGCACGCAGGGAGTCCTGGGAGATGAATCCCCAAGCGAAGGGCCAATTCAGTTGCTGGATGCGAGTTTGGGCGATGTCGCGTGCCGAACCACGTTCGCCAGCGGCTTGCGTCGTCGCCTCCAAGGACGAGGCCTCCAAGGACGAGTCCGCGCCGGGCAGGGCGTCCACGGACAGCGCCAACACATCCACCCGCCCCGACAGTCGTTCGCGTGCTGCTGCCAGGTCCTGCATCTCTCGCAGGCACGGCGCGCACCAGCTTGCCCATAGGGTCAACAGCTGAGGCCCTTCGCCCGCGTCGCGATCCACCACGATTGCCATGCCATCACCCGACTCATATTCGATCGGCGGCAGCGGTCGCCGCTGCGTCAAGATCACACGTCGCGTGTTTTCAGCTGGCAACGCCCCGGTCGCAACCGCCGGTTCTCGAAGCCGTTCGTCCCAGGACAGCTTTTCTCGCGACGGCAACGGAACCGCTTCGGACTGCCCCTCGATCAACCGGTAGCGATGATTCGGCGCGAGACCGCGAAACCGCTGGGGCTCGGACGCACCGGGCCACGTCACCGCGACTTCCTCGATCCGCGTATTTCCTCCCAGCCCAAAATGCACCAGCTTGCTCGACTGGCTCAGAAATCCCTCGCCGGCCCGCAGGCTGCGTACATGCCGCGTGCTGTCGCCGGCCAGACGCACCTCCACTCGCGCGCCGATCGCATCTCGGTTGACGGAGGTTCCCTGCAGTTGCAGGGCGAGATAACCAGCGTCCGGCGCAAGGCGGTTTTCCAGGAAACGTACCGAAGGCGCGGTTCGATTGGCGAGCCAGAAATCGAGATCGCCATCCTGGTCCCAGTCCACCACGGCGAGGCCACGTCCATCGTCAGGCCAGTCCAGCCCCAGGGCGGACGACACATCGGCGAAACGCGTCGCTCCCGTGTTGAGGAAGCCGCAGTTCCTTTCGCGGCCACTGAAGCTGGCTCCTTCGCGAATGCGCCGTGCGAGGCGATTCCAGTTCTCCAGATAGCGATCCCTGTTCGCTCCTTCTTCCCGGGCATCGAGAGGCGATTGCGACACGACCTGTCGCCAGAAGAAACTTCACAAGTCGCCCGTATCTTCCTGCGTAATGAAACCGTTGGCGACGTACAGGTCCTCCCGCCCATCGTTGTTGATGTCCGCGAACTGGGAGCACCAGGCCCAGCGTCCCAAGGTCACGGCGGACTCGACGCTCACGTCGTTGAACCCCGGCTGCCCCTCGGCTCCACGGTTTGCGAAGAGCGAGTTTCCACGGGCATGCCGCTGCAGCGTCTTGCGTGTCGCTTCCTCGACCTCCGCGTGAAAAGTCCGCTGATAGGCCACGCGATTGCCGGCCGACGACCACATGTTGCTCACATACAGATCCATCCAGCCATCACCATTGTAGTCCCCCCAGGAAGCCGACATTCCGGCTGAAATGTCCTCCACGCCCAGCGCCGCCGCCACATCGCGAAACCGGCCTCCGGTGTTTTCGTAAAGATTGTTTCGTCCGTAGTCGTTGGCTACGTACAGGTCGAGGTCGCCGTCGTTGTCGTAGTCTTCCCAGCAGGCGGCGAAACTGAATCGCCGGTTGTTCTCGTCGAGACCTGCTTGCTGCGTCACATCGCGGAACCGCCACGAGCGATCGTTGCGGAACAAGACGTTACGACCGCCGTTGTTGGCGTCATGGTAGGGGACGGGCCTCCCCATGAGGGGCGAGGTGGCACGCTGCGAATAGCAGCAAGCATAGACATCCAGATCACCATCGGCATCGTAGTCCGCCGCAGCCAGCGACATCGGCGGCGCCTCCGGGATCAGCCGCACACTTCGCTTGCGAAATCGTCCGGCTCCATCATTTTCGCTGAACACGAGGCCGAATACGGTGGCCGCGACCAGGTCCTGGTCGCCATCGTTATCGAAGTCGACCAGCAGTCCGCTGTGCGTCTCCACGGTCCAGTCGACGCCTGCCTCATGGGACACGTCTCGCAGGGTGCCATCTGGTTGCTGGACAAGAAGCCGATTTGGCAGTCCCGCGACCACTCCACCCGCTTGAGGCACATACAGATCGTCGAGTCCGTCGCCATTGACATCGCCCACCGCGATTCCATGGTAGCCCGCCGGGATGATCCCGAACTGCGTCTCAAACCGGTCGAGCCAGTAGTCCAGGCCATGCGCCAACTGCTGCCGGAACGACGACTCAGCTCCCAGGACCGCTTCGGTGGCATCTCGAAACGTCTGTCGTATGTCGGCCGTGACCCGTTCGTAGTCCTCGCTGATAATCCGATCCAACCGGTATTGACCGCCCGCCTCCTCCCGCCAGCTGCAATTCCAGATGGCCGACAGCTGCACTTGGCTTTCGGTATCGTGTCCGACCAGGCTCAGGTGGACTCGCGTCTCCAAGCGATCCTCGTGTCGCTGGATGCCGGCGATCTTCGCCTTCCCGTGCACTTCGCCCAAGCGTGCGAGTGGCTCGCGCCATCGTTCCAGCATCTGCAGCAGTTCCGCGGGTGACGAACGCGTTGCCACGGACGCCTCCGTAAGCATGGAATCAGCGGCGGAACGCGAAACTTCAAGACGCGTATCCCGAAACACCACGGAGGTTTCCACGGGAACCAGTCGGCCAACGGCTATCTCATGAATCGTGTTCTTCGCAGGGCATTGCCCGGAGTGCTGGCCATGCTGCTGGCGATGACGTCCGGTGCCCAAGCCGACCTGGTAGGCCTTTGGAGGTTTGACAACAATGAGTCACCGCAACCGGACTCCAGCGGCAAGGGAGGCAACGGCGTGCTGGTGGGCGATGTCCGCTGGGTGAATGACAACCAGCGAGGCGGCGTCATGACCTTCGACGGCGACCTGGACTACCTGGAGGTGGCCGACTCGGACCCGTTGTCGATCGAAGGTCCCATCACCATCGTCGCCTGGGCCAACTTCGCCAGCTTCGACAACTGGAATGCGATTGTCGGCAAGACGGGCATCGGAGCGAACGCCAACCGGCCCGCGCCCTATGACCTTTACACGATGCACCTCGGAAACGGTCGCGTGCAGGGTTACTTTGGCAATGGCGGTGAGCAGATCTCGCAGGTGCTTTCCGACGCGCCTCCGGAGGCCGAGACCTGGACGCACATCGCCGTCACGGTGACCGAAGACCTCGCCTTGACTCATTATCTCAATGGAGAAATCAATGGCGAGGGAGATCTCAAGTTTCCGCTGGTCGACCAGGACCAGAACCTCATCATCGGCAGTCGCGGTGACCTCTTTACGCACATGAATGGGCGACTGGACGATGTAGCGGTCTTCAACGAGGCCCTCACCTCGGCCCAGATCAACACAGTCATGAAGGGCGACTTCAGCGCGTGGCTCAAGGCAAGCATCGCGGGCGACTACAACGGCAACGGCGAACTGGACGAGCCGGACATGAACCTGATTGCGGATGCGGTGCGCCAGCCGAATGCGGACAAGAAGTACGACGCGAACAAGGATGGCGTCGTGAACGACTCCGACCGCGTTTTCTGGGTTAACGACCTGAAGAAGACTTGGATGGGCGATGCCAACCTGAATGGGCTGTTCAATTCGTCCGACTTCGTGCAGGTGTTCCAGCGGGGCGAATATGAAGACGCCCTCCCCAAGAATTCGATCTGGTCGGACGGCGACTGGAACAACGACCAGGAGTTCAACAGCAGCGACTTCGTGACGGCGTTCCAGGCGGGCGGTTACGAGGCGGGGCCAAAAGCGGCCGTCAGTTCTGTGCCGGAGCCGTCAACCGTGGTGGGGTTGTTGCTGGGCATGCTGGCGCTCGTCCAGCGTTCTCGCCGCCGCCAGCGGGGTTAGGCCGCCGGAACGGTTCAGCGGATACGGGTCCACAAAGACGCCGGGGGGCGATGGCTCCTCGGCGTTTCTTTTTTGGGGGAGCGGTCGGGGGGGGCACCGGCAGCAGAACCGCTTGCGCTCCTCATCTGGGCCAGGGGAAGCTATAAAGACGGGACGCTTTGTCTCGGTCCCTAGCCCACGAGGACTTCCATGGCCCGTCGACTGCCGAAGGTCCGTCTGCCCTTCATCCGCCGGTCCCTTTCCTGCCTGCTGTTGGCCACCTGGGTTGCCAGTGCGTCGCCCGGCGTCGCGACTCCGCCCGGCAACACACCCGAGGAGGGGCTGGCCAGCCTAGAACTCCACCCGGACATCGCCGTGTCGCTGTTCGCTGCGGAACCGCTGGTGGTCGACCCGGTCGCCGTTTGCTTCACCGCCAACGGCGACTGCTATGTGGTGGAGATGCGCGACTATCCCTATGGCTTTGGCCCGGATCGGGCACCCGGCGGGGTCGTCCGACGGCTGCGCGACACCGACCGGGACGGTCGCGCGGATGAGTCCACGATCTTTGCGGAGGGGTTGAGCTACCCAACCTCGGTGACCCCCTGGCGCGACGGCGTGCTGGTGCTGGCCGCGCCGCAGGTGCTGTTCCTGCGTGACAAGGACGGCGATGGCAAGGCCGAGGAGAGCCAGGTGGTCCTGGAAGGCTTTGACCTGGGCGTAACCGACAGTTTGGCCAACAGCCTGCGTTGGGGCCTCGACGGCTGGATCCATGGTGCGAATGGAGGAAACGGCGGGTCGCTGAGATTCGCGGGCGAATCGTCCGGGACGGTACACCTTGGCTCGGCCGACTTCGCGTTCCACCCCGAGTCGCGGACGATCCGGCGGACCTTCGCCACGGGCGGCGGCTTCGGGCTGGTGGACGATGGCCTGGGGCATACGTTCACGACTTACAACATCGACTACCTGCAGCAGCGCGTGATCCCGATCCAGCAGGTCGAGGCGGCGCGGGACCTGGAACCGTTCAGTCCGACGGAAAACATCTCCGACCAGGGCGCGTCGGCACGGATCTACCCCATCGTGACGGCGGCCACGCGCGTGAACCATCCGGAGCAGGCGGGGCACTTCTCCTCGGCGGGCGGCATGGGCTTCCTCGACGGGCCTCCGTTCTCCGATCGCCTCGCGAACAGCGTGTTCGTCTGTGACGTGGTCTGCAACCTGGTCCATCGTGACCTGCTGCGGACGAATGGCGCGGTCTTCACGGCCACGCGAGCACCGGAGGAGCAAGACCGCGAGTTCATCGCCTCGCACGATCCAGCGTTCCGGCCCGTGGGGCTGGAGTCGGGTCCCGACGGAGCACTCTATCTGATCGACATGCAGCGCGATGTGATTGAGCATCCGGATTACATCCCGCAGGGAGTGCTTGCCAACCTGAACGTGCGCGCTGGCGAGGACCGGGGTCGCATCTACCGCGTCGCGCCCCGCAAAGGACTCGCGGCCGGCTTTCCCGCGCTGGACAAGATGTCGTCGGCGGAACTCGTGCAGCAGTTGGCCAGTGACTATCGTTGGCGGCAGGAGACCGCGCATCGGCTGCTCGTTGAACGCGGCGTCACCGACCAGGTGGATGCCCTCCGCGTTCTTAGCCGCGGCGGTACATCCCGGGCCCGCGTGCGTGCCCAGTGGCTGCTCTGGAATGCAGGCCTATGGACCGAGGAGGACAGCAAACAGGCGCTGCGATCGACCGACGCCGCCGAGCGTGAGAACCTGGTCTGGATGTGGCGGCATGCCCCGCACGCGGCCGGCGCTCCGTCCGTCGATTCCATGGCGACGCTAATGAACAATCCCGAACCCCGCGTGCGTTTTGCCGCGGCGCTGGCGCTGGATGGAAAACAAGCCCCGTCGAAACGTGAATCCCTGGCCCGCATGCTGGCCTCCGACTTTCGCGACAAGTGGTCGCGGCGAGCCGTGTTGCTGGCGGCAGATCGCGATGCCGCTGGGCTGCTGGCATGGGCGTGGTCGGCTGCGGAACTGCAACAGCCTGTCGATACCGCCGCGCGGCAGGATACGCTCCAGGCGCTGGCTTACGCCGCGGCATCTTCAGGCGAAGCGGAGCCGCAGGAATTACTGCGAAACTGGCTGGGGTCGACCGAGTGGACCGCGAATCGCTCCGCGGACATCGCCGCAGTGGTGCGTGGCCTGACCGAGTCGTGGCAACGACACTCCGCGTCGCAGCTCTCCGCCGACGCGATGCAGCCGATCGTGGCCGCCTGGGACCGAGTTGCTTCCGAGTCCCTGGCCATTGCGTTGCTGGACCTGACGCGCGTCCTGCAGGTCGCACCGCCCGAGGGGCTGCGCGGTCGCCTCGAGGGGGCGCGTGCGCTGCTGGCCGAGGAGGCCGAGGGCGACGCGCCAACGAGTGACGTCACGATGGAAAAGAAGCTGGCGAGCATCGAACTGCTGGCTCGCGTTCCAGCTCCCGAAACTCAGGAGCTGCTGCTGAAGCTGCTGCAGCGTCCCGAGCCGCTAGAGGTTCAGCGAGCTGCCGTCCAGGCTCTCCGGCGCCTGCGCGATCCGGAGGTGGGGCAGCATCTGGTGGCCGCGTGGCATAACCTCTCCCCGCGTCTGCGTCCCGACGTCATCCAACTGCTGCTTGGTAATCGCAGGTACCATGACGCGATTCTGACCGCCATGGAATCCAATGCCATTCGTTTCAGCGAGTTGAACCTGGACCTCGAACAGCGTCGCACGCTACTGCGGGACGACGACGCCACGATTGCGGCTCGCGCGGCGAAACTGTTCGGCGATGAAGAGTACAGCAACCGCAAGGCGATCGTTGGCGACTGGCTCCAGCGCTTGCCGGCGGACGGCGATCCGCGGGCGGGGCAGCAGGTATTCACCAGCAAGTGCGCGACCTGCCACCAGGTGCGAGGCCTTGGCCATCAGGTTGGCCCCGACCTGCAGGCCCTTTCGCACCGTAGTGTCGAGGACCTGCTGTCGCACATCCTCGATCCCAACATGGCGATCAACCCCAACTATGTTTCGTGCGTCGTGGAGACAGAAGACGGGGAACTGATCAATGGCCTGCTGGCCTCGGAAGCCCCGGATTCGGTGACGCTGCTGCAGCCGGAGGCGAAGAGCGTAACGGTGCCTCGCGCGCGCATCAGCCAGATGCGAACGCTGGAGACGTCGCTGATGCCCGAAGGCCTGGAGAAAGATCTCAGCCCCGAACAGCTTCGATCGCTGATCGCATTCCTGCAGGCGAGAGACCTTCCGCAGTAACTCTTCGGATCGCCGCGGAAGACGACGTGGATGGGCCGGTGCGCCACGAGCCACTTGCTCCGCCTGGGGGCTAGGCGTGCCGGTCGCTCGTCGACGCCTGGGTCGCCCCCTTTGTTTCCCCACGGTGCCAATGGCTAGAATGGCCGTCTGGCTGGACGGCGAAGAGTGCAGGCGCGTGGCGGGCAGGCGTTGTTCAAGGCGGACCATCGAATCGTTTCAGGAAGCACCCATGATCGGAGTGGAAGCCGCACTGGAGGTCCTGGCCGAGGCCGGGATCACGCGGCTGTTCGGAAATCCCGGAACGACGGAACTGCCGCTGAACGTAGCGGCGATGCGCGATCCTCGATTCCAATATGTCTTTGGGATCCACGAGATTCCTGTAGTGGCGATGGCCGACGGATTTTCCCTGGCCTCGCGGCAACCCTCCTTCGTCAACCTGCACGTCGCCTGTGGCCTGGGCAACGCCATGGGCATGCTCTTCAACGCATCGGTGGAAGGCACGCCGCTGGTGGTTACGACGGGCGACCAGGACCGACGCCTGGAGGTCGGGGATCCGGTGCTGGCGGGTGACATGGTCGCGATGGCGAAACCCTTGACCAAGTGGGCACGGCGCGTGGAACGTGTCGAGGACCTGCCCGACCTGCTCCGTCAGGCGATCCAAGCCGCGATGACCCCGCCGACCGGACCTGTCTTCCTCGCCCTGCCGCTCGACATCCAGATGGAACTGGCCGATCACCTGAGCGACCTGCGTGGCCCGTGCCTTCCGGACACGCGCGTGCGACCTCCGCGCGAAGCGATCGACGCAGCAGCTC
>JBIIEC010000495.1:0-4049 GCA_044238045.1 Pirellulaceae bacterium
TCGCCCGCAGCACCATGGACCGCGGTTTCAGGTCCGACTGTTCCAGGATGCGCCGATACGCGGCCAACCGCTTGGGCTTCATGCCCGCGGCCAGCACCGTCATCTGCTCCGAGGTCTCATAGGTCGTCAGGTAGTCCAGCGGCCAGTCCTCGTCCATCTCCGAGAACTCGCGCACCGCCTGCAGTCGCACCGCCTCCGGCAGCTCCTCGGCTGGCAGCAGCGGCATGTTCAGCAACCGCAACTCGACTTCATTACGCGGCAGAGTCACCAGCACTTCCGCTCCCCGATGACGCCCATCGGCCAGCAGGATCTTCAGCGCCTCGCCCATGGCGTCGATGGGATCGACCCCCTCGACCTCCTTGATCGGTTGCGTGCGGACCTCCTCCACGACAATCGCCGAGCCCTGGCGGTTGGCCAGCAGCAGGCGCAGTTCACGGGGATCGAGGTCCAGGGCCAGTAGTCGCGTCATGTCGGTTCTCTGCTCTCTGCGGTTCTCTGTCTCTGCCGTATTCTGTCTCTGCCGTACTACCCGGCCACGATCGACTCGCTACGACACGCCGGCCGTCTAGCCACCTTCTTCTTCGAACCCCGCCAACTCGTCGCGGGGGCGGACGTTTTTCACGGTCCTCGCCATTCTTGGTCGACTCGCGGCCAGGCCCGGCCCGCGCGTGTTCATCCAGCGAGACACGTTCCGAAGACATGACTTCCGGAGCGGCCGACCGCTTACGGATTGACCGTCCCCGTCGCACTGCCCATGGCGTTGCCTGTGGTGCCGCCCGCGGCGCTCATGCCGCTGACGCCCAGGATCTCGCGCGCGAACCCACGTCCCAGGTGGCTCATATCCCTCCAAGATAATAGCCGTGGCACCGCGCTAGAAGCGTCAAAAACGGCTTCCACCCGCGACGCGATCTCGCCCTGGTCCGAGTAGCCGACGACCTGGGCTCGATAGACATCGCCGCGGGCCGTGATGAAGGGCTGCATCTGCCGCATCTCGTCCAGCGTGACAATGCCCCGGGCCAGGATCCACGTCTCGTTGGCCATCTCCTGGCTCGACTCCGCCCCCTGCACTTCCCGCTGGCTGATGATCGCGTCGGCGATCTCCGTGGTCATGCCGGGAATGGTCATCAGGACCGTGCGTGAAGCCTGATTGATGTTCACTCGACCTGCAAACACCTTCTCGGCCCGCACGGTGCAAAGATCCATGAGCTGCGGCAGGTACGATCCCATGGCCACGATACTCGACGGGAACGGCGACTCCAGCACCCCCGCACGGCCGCCAGCCTGCGAGGGAGGCACTTGGACGCGGACACCGATGAGGTCCAGCACCTGGGTCAGATCGGTGGCGGGCGTGCCGGTCATGTCCAGCTGGACGGACGCCGCAGTGATCGTATTCGTGCTGGTTCCCTCGAAGGGGCCGAAGAGTCGGTAGGCGATGATGAACGTCGCCCAGTCGGCGCTGATGCCGGCGGCCACCAGGTCGTCATAGACCTGCTGCAGATCTTCGCCGTTCAGGTTGACGCG
This sequence comes from Pirellulaceae bacterium, assembly GCA_044238045.1. Taxonomy (GTDB): domain Bacteria; phylum Planctomycetota; class Planctomycetia; order Pirellulales; family Pirellulaceae; genus CAZUJM01. Next base: position 1,522 of record JBIIEC010000495.1, read on the forward strand.
GCGCTGGCCCTGGAAGTTGACGTTCCGTTCCTGGCTGTAGACAGTGAGCATCGAGGCCCAGCCGAGGTCCATGGCGCCGGAGCCATCGTCGGCGGGCGATACCGGCAGGTTCTGCTCGGCGACATCCAGCATGCCGTTGCGATTGGCATCGCGGCCGAACAGCAGCTCGGGCGTCACGCCGCGCACCAGCAACAGCTCCTCGATGGTTTCCAGGGGACCATTGCGGGGCGCGTAGGCGGGCTGCATCGAGGCATAGTAGTCGATCTCCGCTCCATATTCCCGCGGTTCGTCGTCCTCGTCGATCCAGTCGAGGATGGCGTCGGCGACCTCTTCGGTCATGCCGGGCAGTTTCATCAGCAGTCCGCGTCCCGACGTATCGATCGTCGCCGCCTCGCCGTCCGCAGGCGAATCGGACGATCCGCCGGACGAGTCCCCCGCAGGGGCACCTGAAGCGGCTCCGGACGATGGGGCGTTGGACGTGGACCCGCGGGGCGGCGCTGCGCCGCCCGTGTTGCCGTTGCCGGGGCGAGTCGTCCCGGTGCCGAAAGCGCCGCCAGCGTTCGAGGCTCCAGGATTCGTACCGCCCCCACCCGCGCCGGTCGGCGCGCCACCGCTGCCACCTGCCGCGCCCGCGGCGGCGGACAGTGCGGCCGAGCCCTGGGCGATTGCCGACGAGGCACTGCCGAGTTCCCCGAGGGCGGCGGAGGCGAGCCCGGCCATCTCCTGCAGTTCCAGCGCGTTGATGTTCACGCGACTCGATTCATCCTCCAGTCCCCAGCGCCAGCCGGACGGCAGGCCGGCATCGTCAAGTTGCGGAGCGACGACGCCGAAGCGAACGCGTCCACGCGGCTCCGGATGGTCCACCACCAGCTGTGCTTGGAACACCTGGGGATTTGTGTAGATGCCGCCCCATTCCAGCCGCGTCGGCACGGGTTGTTCGAGCAGGTAGAGTACATGGGCGACACCCGAGTCGACGGCCATGCGCGCCTGCAACTGCCGACCGGCCAGCTGCGCACTCTCGTTCTCCACCACCAGCCGATCACTCATCGTGTACGCCGCCAGTGACACCATGGCGATCGTGACCAGCACGAGAATCAGCGCGAACCCGCCGCGTCGAGGAGGACGAGCCCAACGCGGGCCGCGGCCGAACGCGGCGCAGCGCGAGGTTCCGTGCGAGGCCCCGCGCGTGGTCCTCAGTGACCACCTCCTGTCACCTGCGGAAACGGAACCGAGTCTCATGGCGACGCTCCTGTCGATCCGGATCCGTTGGCGGCGGAAGACGACGAAGCACCCTGGTCGGCTTCGGTCGCCACTTCGTCGGTTGCTGAGGATGTCGTCAGCGGTTCGGCGGCGGGAAGATGGACGACCAGCCGATAGATGCGCGGCGCAGCGACGTCCGTGGCGGCGCCCGCATCGCGCTTCCGCGCCGTCCGCTCGTCGGTACGCCCCGAGTCGATCTGCACCGCGACCTGCACCGCCAGGGGCACGCCTCCCATCTGGTCCGAATCCCATTCGGACAGCCACTGCGAGCCGTCGAAATACTGGAACTCCAGCATGACGACTTCCGGGGCCAGCACGTCGACCTGCGGAGTGACCAGCCCGTAGTCGGCGGTCTCCATCGCGTACCGTTCGACGGCGCGATCCACCGCGCGTCGCGCCAGGCCGCCCCCCAGCCCGTCGCCTCCATCGTACAGGCCGATCCCGTAGCGACTCGACCTCATGTCGTTGGTGGAGTCGGCCACGGCGTTCGCGCCGCGGGCCGACGGTTCGGCGAGGTAGTACGTCACCGTGCGCACGTCGCTGGCCAGTCCCAGGGCCGTCGTCTGGGCCTGGGCGGCCATGAGCGAATACTCTTCGAAGCGAGGAATGCGGCCCACATCCAGTTGCAGCTGGTAGGCGGTACCGTACAGGCCCGGCCCTGCGGGCGCGGCCGCCTCCATGCCAACGCTGGACGCCGCCGTGTCTGCGGTACCGGCCATGGAAGCAAGGTCGGACGAGGCGCCGCCGGCGGCCATCGCGTCGGCCGCGCCGCCAATCGCTCCCCCGCTCGCCGTGCCGCTGACCGCGTCCGCGGTCGCCTGGCCGATGTCGATCGGGCGACTCACGGCCACCGCGCGCAGGTCATCCGCGATGCGCCGCAGGACCACCCGCGCCAACTGCGACTCCTCGATTCGCGTCTTCCGCATCGTCAACTGTTTCAAATGGAAGTCGATCGTGCCGGCGACGACCGAGATGAGCACCACGAGCAGGACCATGGAGAGCAGCACTTCGAGCAGCGTAAAGGCCGCTGGAGTGGCCGGGCTTGGTCGCCGCGTTGCCGAGGGTCGCCGCGGATGGTGAAGACGCAGGTCGCTCATGGCCCACCACCTCCGCGCGGCCCGCCACCGCCGCCCGGTCCGCCACCCGGTCCGCCACCCGGTCCGCCACCCGGTCCGCCACCCGGTCCACCACCCTGTCCACCACGCGGACCGCCGCCGCCTTGTCCACCGCCGCCGAAACCACCGCGGCCGCCGCCTGCTCCCTGTCCA
>JBIIEC010000496.1:0-4044 GCA_044238045.1 Pirellulaceae bacterium
GCTGGTCACGGCGATGCGGACGCCCTGCCCAATATGCGACCGGCCTCCCTCGATGACGACCATCGTGCCGTCGTCCAGGTAGCCGACACCCTGGCCCTCAGCCTCCCCCGCCTTCACGACCTTCACCAGCAACGTCTCGCCGGGCAGGAAGATGGGTTTGAGCGCGTTCGCCAGGTCGTTCAGATTCAAGACCTCGACGTTGTGCAGCCTCGCCACTTTGTTCAGGTTGTAGTCGCCCGTGACCAGCTTGCCTTCCATGTGGCGTGCGAGCTGCACCAGCTTCATGTCGACCGGCTGGCCGGCCATCTCGGGCAACTCGCGGTCGTAAATCTTCAGCTCCACGTCCGGGTTCGCACGCAGGCGGTTCAGGATATCGAGGCCCCGACGACCGCGGCTGCGACGCAATTTGTCGCTGCTGTCCGCCACCGCCTGCAGCTCCGCCAGCACGAAACGCGGCATGATCAGCTGGTTGTCCAGCACCTTGGTCTCGACCACGTCCGCGATGCGCCCGTCAATCACCACGCTCGTGTCCAGGATGAACGGCTTCAGGCCCTTCACCTCCTTGGAAAACTCCACGTACGGTATGATAAACCGAAAGTCGTCCTTGGTCTGGATCAGCACGCTCACGCAGGTGTAGCACAGCACCATGCCCAGCACGAGCTGCACGGGGCTGAGGAAACGCGGATCAAGGATCGGCGTCATGGCGATGCCGATGATGTAGGTCAGGAACAGGCCGATGAGGATCCCGAAGTAAATGGCGGTGATCGTCTCGATCCGCTTCCGCGGAATGAACATGTCGATCCCGATGGTGGCGATGGCGATGCCGAGAAGCACCGCGAACACGGCGAACGGCGACCACGCCGGCGTGGCCGGGATCAGGTCCGGGCGCTGAATGAACGTCACCGAGATTCCGGCCGCGACGAGCAGGAAGGCGAGACGCAGGATGATGAGTGCCATGGAAGGAACGCCGAGTGTCATTCGAGCGAGAGGGTCGCGCGGCGGGATGTTCGCGGAGACTTGCGGTGCGCCGCGGCCAAGTCCGGGAGGACGATGGAGAAGGTCCGCAAGGGATCTATATCGAGCCGCCCGGGACGTCCACCGACCGTGGACCACCCCGTCCGTGCCGCGCCCCATTCTATTCGAAACACCCACCAAGGGTGGTACGAATCCACGATTTCCTGCCCGGTTCGAAATCCTGAACGCCTGCCGGAGGCCGAGCATCCCGCTTGTCCGTCAGGTTCCCTTGCCTCCACCTGCGTGTTGCAAAATCGCAACGTACCCTGCTGCGTCCTGACGCTGGAGCCGAAACCGATCGGAGGCGGACGCGGTCGTGAGCATGAGAGGTTTAGAGTGTTGTGTAAGATGAATGCGTTAGGGTGAGTTGGTGGGCTCGGTCGGGCTGCTCGCGCGTTCGATGCGCGTCACCTCCGCTTGGCCGGCCTGTCGTTGCCGTGGCGTCCTCCTTCGCCCTTTTTGCGTACCCGCACTTATCTCCCCTCCACCCGAGCCATGCAGCACCGCGAAGCCATCCAGCGTCCCGAGCGTACACCGCAGACCGGTCGCGGCGCGGCCCGAGTCGTGCGCGCGACGGGGAGTCGCGGTCCGGGGGGCGGAGTGCTCGCCTGGGGACGGTTCTCGTGGATGCTGGCGGTTTGGATGCTGTCCTGGACGGTGTGTCACTTTCCTGTCACCGCTGCGGAGCTTTGGTGGTCCATCGGTCCCTTGCGGGACACCAGGTTGCCGGAGGTGCGGGACGCGTCGTGGGCGCGGTCGCCGATCGATTGGTTCGTGCAGACGCGACGGGAAGCGGCGGGCGAGTCGATGTCGGCCGAGGCGGACCGCGCGACGCTGCTGCGCCGCGTCAGTTATTCGCTGACGGGACTGCCGCCCACGCCGGAAGAGATGCAGGCCTTCGTGGCGGATTCGCGACCCGATGCCTACGACCGGGCCGTGGATCGCTTGCTGCAATCGCCGCGGTACGGCGAGCATCAAGGTCGACTCTGGCTGGACGTCGCCCGCTACGGCGATACGCATGGCCTGCACCTGGACAACCTGCGCTCCCTGTGGCCCTACCGCGCGTGGGTGATCGACGCCCTGAACACAAACCAGCCCTTCGATCAGTTTACGCGCGACCAGCTGGCCGGCGATCTACTGCCGAACGCAACGCTCGCGCAACAGGTGGCGACCGGCTTCCTGCGCTGCAACGTGACGACCAGCGAGGAGGGTTCGATCCCGCAGGAGTTCCTCGTGCGGTACGCCATGGACCGTACCGAGACGGCGGCCGCTGCCTGGATGGGCCTGACATTGCAGTGCGCCGCCTGTCACGACCACAAGTATGATCCCATCACGCAGCCGGAATACTACCGGATGTTCGCGTACTTCTATCAGTCCGCGGACGCCGCGATGGACGGCAACGCGCCGTCGCCCGCTCCGTCCGTCCGCGTCCCCGAACCACCCCAGGAAGCTCGCTGGCGCGCGCAGCGGCGACGGCGGGAGGCGTTGGAAAAGGAGTGGGACGGCTATCGACGCCTGGCCGAAACGCGGTTGCCCGAATGGATTGCCGAGTGGGAGTCCGCTCGATCAAGCGCCAGGGCGGAGCGTTCGCCACGTCGCGAGATCTGGAGCTGCGCGTGCGACGAGATCATGGACGGACGGGTGCGCTGCGAACGGGGTGAGCCGGGGCGCGTCGCAGGCGATGTGGTGCTGGACACAGGACCTCGCGACGGTGCGCTGCGGCTGAACGCCGGGCCGCTCGACGGCCAAGCGGCGATCGACTTCGGCGACGCGGGCGACTTGGGCCGGGAGGCTTCCTTCACGGCGTTGCTTTCGGTCTACAGCGAATCGACCGGCAGGTCGCAGCTGCTGGGCCGCAGCGAGGATTCGCCCCGCGCGCGCGGCTGGTCGATTTCCCTGGAGGACCAGCATGTCGTGGTGCGACTGGTGCACGACGGCGAACCGAGGTCGCTGGAAGTGCGCATGGTGGAGCCGCTGGTGCGCGGCAAATGGCATCGGCTGGCCGTGTCGTGGGACGGTTCGGGTCGCGCGGCGGGCGTGCGAGTCTATCGGGAGGGCGTGTCGCAGGAACTCACGACCGTGCGCGACCAGTTGGACGGTCCGTGGGACTCCCCCGGCCGTCTCCGCGCGGGTGGCCCGGCGGGCAGCCAGGCCGGCGGAACGGCGGGCACGGCCTTCGTGGGCATGCTGGACGACCTGCGGCTGTGTGCGCCGAGTTTGGAGGAGGCTGAGATTCGCGCGGAGGCGAGGGAGCTGCGCGATCCCATCGCGCGGCTGCTCGCCGTGCTGCCTGAGGAGCGGACCGAGGCGCAGCGCGAACGACTGCTGGAGCACTTCCTCGCGCGACAGCTTCCGGAGGCGATCGAGACGCAGCGCGCGCTCCGCAATGCCGACCAGCAGCTGCGCCAACTGGAGGGCCAGTTCGCGACGACTCTGGTGATGCGGGAGTTGGAGCGGCCGCGCGAAGTGCGGGTGCTGGCGGGCGGGCACTACGACCAGCCGGGGGATCGCGTGACGCCGGGCGTGCCGGGCTTCCTGCCGCCGTTGCCGGAGCATGCGCCCGCCAATCGCTTGGCGTTGGCGCGCTGGCTGACCAACGAGTGTCATCCGCTCACCGCTCGCGTGGCCGTGAATCGTGCTTGGCAGCAGCATTTCGGCGAACCGCTCGTGGACACGCCCGAGGACTTCGGCACGCGCGGCAGCCCACCGTCCCACCCGGAACTGCTCGATTGGCTTGCCGCCGACTTCGTCCGCTCCGGCTGGGACCTCAAGCACCTGCATCGCCGCATCGTGACGAGCGCCACGTTCCGGCAATCGTCGCGCGCGTCGCGGGAGGCGTACGCGGGCGATCCGCACAACCGCCAGCTGGCACGCGGGCCGCGCTACCGGCTGGATGCCGAGGTGCTCCGGGACTCGGTGCTGCTCTCCAGCGGCCTGCTCGTGGAACGCCTCGGCGGGCCCAGCGGCAAGGTCTACCAGCCGGAGGGAATCTGGGAAGCGATCGGCTACAGTACGAGCAACACGCGCGTC
>JBIIEC010000116.1:0-13915 GCA_044238045.1 Pirellulaceae bacterium
ACGGCAACCTTCGACAATTCAGCGGACAATCCGGCGAATCCCGATCCTGGCCAGTATGTGACCTGGGGCGACCAGACCTGGGAAGAGATGGCCGTGGCCTTCTTTAATGTCGCCGTGCCGCGGAAGGACACGGTGGCGGAGACCACCTCCCTCCAGGATGCCTCACGGTCCGCGGCGGACCCCGCCTTGGTTGCAGAGCCTACCGTCAGTCCGGCCGCGGCGGAGTATGCGAGCGACTTCTTTCAACGTTACGACCGTAACGGGGATGGGTGGGTGGACAAGGATGAGCCGCCGCTGGCGGTGCGCAAGTTCCTCTTTCAGGACTTCGACCGCGATGGCAATCAGCGCCTGGACCGGGATGAGGTCAGGACGGTGGCGACGGAGCGATTGAAGTGACCTGGGAACGCAGCATGGCGCGGACGCATTGCTCGCGCGCCGATCTCTTCGCGATGGGAAGGCGGGTGGACTCTCGTGTTTCGCTCCTGGTATGACCGCGGTGCGATCTGGACGGTCGATCACTCGTGGTTCGGCCTGGTCGTGGTGACCCTGATGACGCTGGCGAGCTTCTGGGGCTACCGCGATCCGCAGGGCCCGCGGCGCTGGTGGAACTCGCTGCGTCGTGGCGCCGTGGAAACGCCCGGCGATGCGACCGCGGGAACGGCCACGCCGGCGATACGCTCTCCGAACGTCACGGCGCTGAACGTGGCTCGTGGCGACGTGGTGCTGGTGGTGGAGTCCCCCAGGATCTTCACGCCCCGCGGCGCCGAGGCGATGCGCGCCGTCGTCGACGCGTTGGAGTCGCTGGACTATGTGAAGCGTGTGCTGTGGATGGATCGCCTGCCGCCGCTGAATGTTTTTGGCCTGCCTGAGCCGCTGCTGCCGAAGTCGAGTGCGTCGGAGCAGCGGTTCGCCGCGGCGCGCGAGAAGGCCTTGCGTCATCCGCTGGTGGTGGGCCAGTTGCTTTCGCCCGATGGCCAGACGGCCGTGCTCCTGCTGACGCTGGACTGGATGTTTGTCCGCGAAGATCGGGACTGCATGGAGCGATTGCTGGAAGTGGCGCGTGCCGCAGCCAGTCCTTATGCGGGGGAAGGGCTGGTGTTTTCCGTCACGGGCTCGGTCCCGATTCGACTGACCGCATCGCAGCAGAATGAGGCCAACCAGGTCAAGTACCAGGTCATCGGGTACACGATGATCGTGCTGATGTCGCTGATTCTCTTTCGCGGGTTCGCGGCGGTTCTGATTGTCGCCGTGGCCACCGTGCTGGGAGTACTCTGGACCCTGGGGCTGCTGCGTTTCTTCGAACTGCAGGACAATCCCTTCAATGATGTTGTGCTGCCCGTGCTGCTGAGCCTCGTGGGGCTCACGGATAGCGTGCACCTGCTGGTGCACATCCGGCGGTACCGCGCGGCGGGACTCGCTTCCCTGGATGCCGCGCGACGCGGGGTGAAGGAGGTGGGACTCGCCTGCTTCCTGACTTCGCTCACCACGGCCATCGGGTTTGGATCACTGGGGCTTGCCGAGCATGACGTCGTCAAGGAGTTCGGCTGGAGCAGCGTGCTGGGGGTGACCTGCACGTTTGTCTCGGTGATGGTGGTGGTGCCGCTGGCCTGTCGCACGTGGCTGGGGACGCATGTGCATGCGGGGCAGGAGCGAAGCTTGGTGGACCGGCATCTGTCACGCGTGGAGATGGTGATCGACAAGGTGTTGCGACACGCCAGGGGGATCGCCTGGGGCGGCTTGGTCTTGACGGCCGTGCTGGTCGCGTTTGGGTTGACCCTGCGTCCGGACCAGCGGAGTTCCAGTATCCTGCCGGAGAACAGCGAACCGGCGGTGGCTCTTCGCAAGCTCGATGCGGCCCTGGGGGGACTGGAGTCGGGCCGCGTCGAAGTGCGGTGGTCCGATGCCGTGCCGGCCGACTCACCGGAGGTACTGCAGGTGATTCGCGAAGTCGACCAGACGCTGCTCGGCGAACCGTTGGTCGGTCATCCGCTATCCCTGCGGAATCTGCTGGACGCCTTGCCGGGTGAAGGCGACAGCGTGGATCGCATGTCCATGCTGGACCTGCTGCCCGCTCCGCTCAAACGCGCCTATTACTCGCCGGAGAACCGGGAGGCGTCGGTGCAGTTCCGGGTGCAGGACCTGGGCATCGCCCGCTACGGTCCGGTGTTCGAACGCATTCAAAAACAGCTGGCGGAGGTGGTCGCGCGCCATCCGCAGTTCACCGCCACGCTGGCCGGATCGGCCGTGTGGCGTTGGGAGAACCTCTACCAGATCGTGGTCGACCTGGTCTCTAGCCTGGGTAGCGCGGCCTTGATCATCTTTGGGGTATTGGGCATCGCTTATCGTTCGGTGCGCCTGGGGCTGATCAGCGTGCTGCCGAATGTGTTTCCCCTGGCCGTGGCTGCTGCCTTGATGGCCTGGACGGGCCAGTCGCTGGAGGTGGTCAGCGTGTGCTGTTTTACGATCTGCCTGGGAATCGCCGTGGACGACACGATTCATTTCCTGACGCGGTACCAGGAGGAGTGTCGCACGGCGGCCAGTCGTGAGGAGGCCATTCGCAAGTCGTTTTCCTCGGCCGGCACCGGGATGATCATGACAACTCTGATCCTGGTCGCCGGGTTCTGCACCGTGCTGTTCAGTGGGTTACGCGAGCACCAGATATTTGCCAGAATGGGCGCCATCATGATAGCGGCCGCGCTGCTGGGGGACCTGATCATCCTGCCTGCGCTGCTGGCCTGCTACGGTCCCCAACCCCAGCGCGACGAGCCTGATCCTGAGGAAGCCGTCGCGGAGAAATGATGGTGCGTATCGATGACGGCGGAGCCTCGTGACCTGTTCGCAACGCCGGAGACGGTCAACAAGCGATTGGTGCTGGTGGATGGCATGGCGCTTGTCTACCGTTCGCACTTCGCGCTGATCTCCAATCCGCGTTTTACCTCGTCCGGCCTCTGCACATCGGCCGTGCTTGGTTTCTGCAACACGCTGCTGGACCTGCTGCAGCGTGAGGATCCGTCGCACCTGGCCGTGGCTTTTGACACACCCGAGCCCACGCACCGCCATGAACTGTATCCGCAGTACAAGGCGCAGCGCGAGGAGATGCCCGAGGACCTGAGCGCGCAGTTGCCGTGGATCGACCGTTTCTTGGAGGCCGCGCGGATTCAGATCCTGCGAGTGCCGGGCTGGGAAGCCGACGATGTGATCGGGACGCTGGCGCGGCAGGCCGAGGACGCAGGCTTCGTCACGCTGCTGGTCTCACCCGACAAGGACTATCAGCAGCTGGTGACCGAACACACGTTCGTCTGGAAGCCGGGACGCCAGGGTTCGCAGTTCGAAATCCTGGGCGTCGCCGAGGTCTGCCAGCGATGGCAGGTGGAGCGGGTGTCGCAGGTGATCGATATCCTGGGGTTGATGGGCGATTCCTCGGATAACGTGCCGGGCGTGCCCGGTATTGGTGAAAAGACGGCCCAGAAGCTGATCGCCGAGTTCGGTTCGGTCGAAGAGCTGCTGGCGAACACGGCCAAGCTGACCGGCAAGCGGCGCGAGACGGTGGAAACCCACGCCGACCTGGCGCGGCTCTGCAAGCAATTGGTAACGATCGACACGCACGCGCCGATTCATTACGAGTGGGAGCCGTTTGTCCGCCAGCCCTGGAACGAGGCGGAGATGCGGTCGCTGTTCGAGGAGCTGGAGTTTCGCACGCTCGCGCAGCGTGTGTTCCGCGCCGATGGCTCTGGCCCGGCCTCGGGGGGCCGGGCGTCGACCTCCCAGGCCACGACGGCCGGCACCGCGGACCAGCCCGCGCCCGCGGGGAACACCCAGTTGGGCGAGGCGCAGCAGGGAAGCCTCTTCGGTGACGCGCCGAGCGAACGGGTGCTGCAGGATGTGCCCCACGCCTATCGCCTGGTTGAGTCGGTGGAGCAGCGGCGGGAACTGCTTGCGCAACTCATGGCGCAAAATGAGGTGTGCTTTGACATCGAGTCCACGAGCCTCGATGCGCGGCGCGCGGTGCCCGTGGGGATCGCCTTCTGTTGCCGGGATCGGGAAGCCAGCTATCTGCGATTGCCGGCGGAGCCTCGGGAACTGGCGGGCGTGCTGGAGGAGTTCCTGCCGTTCTGGCACGCCCAGGGTATCGCCAAGATCGGCCACAATCTGAAATACGATCTTACGGTCCTGCGCTGGCATGGGATCCAGGTGCAGGGTCCGCTGGTAGATACGATGCTCGCGCACACGCTGGTCGAGCCGGACATGAAGCACGGCATGGACCAGTTGGCGCTGCACTACCTGAACTATCGCCCCATCGCGTACAAAGAACTGGTCGGTGATCCGGCGACTCGCGATATCCGCGAAGTGCCGATTCGGCAGCTGGTGGACTACGCCTGCGAGGACGCGGATGTCACCTGGCAGCTCGCGGCCATCCTGCGTCCCATGATCGAAGCCAAGAAACTCGAGCGGGTCTTTCACGAGATTGAATGTCCGCTGGTACGCGTGCTGGTCGAGATGGAGCACGAGGGAATCCGGCTCGACAGCCAGGCATTACGCGTCTATTCGGAGCAGTTGCAACGCGAAATCGACAGCCTGCGGTCGTCGATCCATGAAGCTGCGGGTCATGAGTTCAACATCGATTCGCCCAAGCAGCTGGGTACGGTGCTGTACGAGGAGTTGCGGATCGACGACAAGCCGAGCAAGACGCGCACGGGCCAGTATTCGACGCGCGAGGCCGATCTGCTTCGCCTTGCGCCCCGCCATCCCATCGTGGGCCAGGTGCTGGACTACCGGAATGCCGCCAAACTCAAGTCGGTCTATGTCGACCAGCTGCCCGCGGCCGTGGATGAACGCACGGGCCGCGTGCACACGAACTACAGCCAGTCCTGGACCGCGACGGGGCGGATGCAGTCGAACGATCCGAACCTGCAGACGATTCCGGTGCGCAAGGAACGCGGTCGCGAGATCCGCGCCGCCTTCGTTTCACGCGACCAGGGGCACTCGCTGATCTCCGCCGACTACTCGCAGATCGAATTGCGGATCATGGCCGCGCTCAGCGAAGACGAGGGGATGATCGAAGCCTTCCGCCTGGGGCAGGACATTCATGTGGCGACGGCGTCCAAGGTCTACAAGGTGCCGATCGAGCAGGTGACGCGGCGGATGCGCGACGCGGCCAAGACGGTGAATTTCGGGATCCTCTACGGGATCTCCGCGTTCGGCCTGCAGCAGCGGCTGAACATCCCGCGGGCCGAAGCCCAGGAGCTGATCTCCAACTATTTCGAGAAGTATCCGGGCGTCAAACGCTACATCGACCAGACGATCGACTTCGCCAGGGAACATGGCTATGTGCTGACGGTAAGCGGTCGGCGGCGCTACCTGCGCGATATCAACTCGGCCAACCAGACCATGCGACAGGCGTCGGAACGGCTGGCGATGAACAGCCCCATCCAGGGCTCCGCCGCCGACCTGCTGAAGGTGGCCATGGTCCGACTGCACGAGCGTCTCACGCACCGCTCGCTGGCGACCCGCATGCTGCTGACCGTCCACGACGAAATCGTCTTCGATGTGCCGGACGACGAGGTCGCGGCGGTCCAGCCGTTGATCCGCGAGACCATGGAGAACGCATGGCCGCTGTTGGTGCCGCTGGAGGTGGAGATCGGCGTCGGCAAAAACTGGCTCGAGGCCCACTGATGCCGCCTCGCGACCGAAAGCAGGGCCCCATGCGTCGCGTTCACGCGCCGTGAGGACCGGTTGGGTTGCGCAGCAAAAAGGCTCCCTTCCTGAACGGAGGGGAGCCTTCTTCGTGGGGCGATGACTCGCTCAGGAGCGGCCGCGGCCGCATCCTTCAACCGGCGATCGGCTTACTTGCCGTATTCGGCTTGGAAGAAGGTCTTGCTGTCGTTCACGGTCGGCTTGATCGTGCGGGCGCCTTCCTTCCAGTTGGCAGGGCACACTTCGCCGTGCTGCTCGACATACTGCAGGGCTTCGGCCATGCGGAGGGCTTCATCCACACTGCGGCCCAGCGGCAGGTCGTTCACCACCATGTGTCGCAGTGTGCCGCCACGATCGATCAGGAACAGGCCGCGGAGGGCGATGCCGCCGGGCAGGAGCACGCCGTAGGATCGCGCGATCTCCTTGTTCAGGTCGGCGACCAGCGGGTAGTCGATCTTGCCGATCCCGCCCTCGGTGCGGGGTACGTTTCGCCAGGCGAGGTGGGAGAACTGGCTGTCGATCGACGCGCCCAACACCTGCACGTTCAGCTTCTTGAAGTCCGCGATGCGATCCGAGAAAGCGATGATCTCGGTCGGGCAGACGAAGGTGAAGTCCAGCGGATAGAAGAACAGGAGCACATACTTGCCGCGGTAATCGGACAGCTGCACGGTCTTGAAGCTGCCGTCTTCCATGACCGCCTGGGCTTTGAAATTCGGAGCCTCTTGCGTCACCATTACGCTCATTGATCACTACCTCCAGGATTGGGTTAGTCGGCCAGGTTGGGGTTTCACGGGGCCGTCGTGGAAATCGAGGACCCGATTCGGTCATTTGGGGGAAGTTTATCCGCGCGACGCGGGATCCAACAGGGGGCAGGATGACGCTCCGGGACGCCCGCATGGGACCGTGATGGCGACCGTGGCAAGGGATGGCTGGGGTGTTCGCCTGCGAGGTGTCAGAAGCGGCCGGTTTCGAGGAACCGCCGCACCGCCTCGGCCGTCTCCCGCCTCCAGAGCAGTCCGCTGTGCAGGCCCTCCAGAACACACCAGTCCTGCTGGCCAGGCAGGTGGGTGCTGGAGGCCGCCACGACGAAGTCCGAGGAGGCGGCGATTACCCCGATCTCGACGTTCTCCGGCACGCCCAACTGGTTGACGAAACTGTGCGGGGTGTCCGCGAGTTCATGGAGCGGCTTGCAGAACCAGCCAAGCCAAGGCGCCAGCGTTCTCGCCGTGTGCGATCCCCGATTAGGTGGCGCCAGCATCACCCACCGACGTACCTTCGCGCTGGGGTGCTCCAAGAGGGCGCACCGGCCGATGATGCATCCCATGCTGTGTGTCACCAGATGGACGGTATCGACGTCCGCATCGGTTTCCAACTCGTCGAGGCGTCCGCGAAGCAGCCTCGCCAACTCGGGAATCGACTTGCGAATGCTGGGGTAACCCCAGTTCTCCACCGACATCCGTGGCGAGCGAAGCTCCCACCAGAGCCGTTGCATGACCAGCCGATGGGCGGCAAGCCCGTGGATGAGGAGCACATGCTGACGGGGACGTTGCGTGGACATGGTCAAAAGCAGGGCAAGCTTGGCGGGTCACCGGTAGTTGAGGCTGGAGACTGGTGTCAGTGACAACGAAGTGCCCCGAGGTTCCTCCTTGGGATTCCTGCGGCCGTCCCTATTGTGCGGCCAGGGGGCCGCACCGACAACCCATCCACCGGAGGACGTTGCCTGTTCGCCGCTAGAACGCCATCTCCAAATGCATCTGTTCCGCCATCTGCCGCAACTTGGCAAGTGCCCGCTGCTCCAATTGACGCACACGCTCCTTCGAGATGCCCAGGAGTTCGCCGAGCCGCTGGAAGGTCGGCTTCTCGCCCAGGTCATCGAAGCCGTAGCGGGCCTGGACGATGAACTTCTCGCGGTCATCCAAGTGGCCCAGCAGGCTGGTGACCGTCTGGTCCACCTGATGCCAAGTCATGTCCGAGCCCTCGGGTTGGTCGCTGCCGGAGATCTGCTGGCCGAGCACCTCCTGGGATCCCGAGACGTATCGCGAGCGATCGCGATGGTGACGTTGCACCAGTCTCAGCACTTCACGTCGAATGGCACGAGTCGCATACGTGCTGAACCGGAAGCCGCGGTCGAAGTCAAACTTGTCGACCGCCTTGATCATGCAGCTGATGCCTTCGCTCAGCAGTTCGTCGAACGAATTCTTCTCATCCGCGAACTGCTTGACGATCGAGATCACCAGCCGGACATTCGCGTGCACGATGCGGTTGCGAATTTCCTCCGCGTTCGCCAGCAACTGCTTCGTTTCCGCGAGCGCCTTCCTATTCGGCCGCCGAGGTCGAATCGTAGCCCGCAAACCGTTGGCCCGATACTTCAGGTAGTTCATGCTGCAGAACAGCAGACGCTCTTCCTCAGGGGACAGGAGTGCGGCTGAGCAGAGACGGTCCAGATGGGCCGGCATGCGGGAGTTGACGGACGGAGCCGAACCCTCGTCGGCGGCAAGTTTGGTCGCGGGTTCCAAACGGCTCGGAAGTCCTTCCTGATCCCACCTCTTGAAGATGGTATTCGGAATGAACGAGATCTCGGTTTTGAGAATCTCCAGGGCCGCAGCGGAGGCCGCAGCGGCGGTTGGAGCGTCTGGATCCGCCGGGGCACACCGGCTGGGGGCGGATCGGTTGGGCTTGGCGGCGACGATCATTTGGGCCTCTCCCGTCTGAGGCAGCTAGCCTCTCGGGATCGAACCGAATCGTCTCACAGAATGTAACGATTGGCACGGCGAATTTCACTCGCTCCCACACGCTGCGCAAATCCCCGGTCTGCGGTTCAGGGGAAGCAGCCATGGACCAGATGGAAAGTTGCCATCGATCAGCCGTCCGCGTTATCCGGCTCGGATTTTTCCGGTTGCCCCATCGAGGGCGGCTGATTTTCGGCAGCTACGAGGGTCCTGCGGCGGGGAGGTGGGTTATGAGCGGAAAGCCAGCATCTTGGGAGGTTGAAGTCTTCTTTGATGGGGACTGTCCACTCTGCCGCAAGGAAATCGCCTGGGTGCAGGGGCGAGACCGCTCTGGGAAGATTCGCTTCACTGACATCGCCGCTCCCAGCTTTACGCCCGGGGCTTACGGGATGACGCATCAGGAGTTCATGGCAGAGATCCAGGGCCGTTTGCCTGACGGGTCCTGGTTGACCGGCGTGGAGGTGTTTCGTCGGATGTACTCCGCCATCGGATTCGGCTGGATCGTCTCCGCGACCCGCTGGCCGATCGTCTCACCCGTTCTCGACTGGGGCTACAAGGCATTCGCGAAGAGGCGATTGGCCCTGACAGGCCGCTGCTCTCTGGAAAACGCGGCCTGCCGACGCTAGGCGTGGTTCCGTCGCTGTCGCTCTAGCCGCTGGCGACGATGGAAGCGACGAAAGCGACCCTGCTAGAGCAGGTCGAAGTCGGCGACGAGGGGAAGATGATCCGAGGCCCGGTGAGCCAGTCGCGAGCGGGATCCGAAGCAGTTGCTGCAGGCCAAGCGTCCGCGATAGAAGATGCGGTCCAGCGGACGTAGCGGCCTGAAGGCGGGGAACGTCAGGATGTTACCGCCGGCAGATTGAAGTCCTTCGCTCTCCAAGACCCGACGCCCCAGGTTGCCCCAGACGTCGTTGAAGTCGCCGCCCAGCACCAGGGCCGTCGTTGCGCGGATGCCGGCGAGCGTTCGGCTGGACAGTAGCCGCCGCAGCTGAATGGTTCGCTCAAATCCGGCGAGGCCCAAGTGCACGTTGAACAGGGCCAGGGTCCGCTGGTGTTCTTCGGTCGTCACACGGCAATGGGCAGCCAGGGCCTGTCGACGTTTCTTGAACGGAATGGAGAGGTCGATGTTTTCGACGTCGGCGAGCGGAAAGCGGCTGAGAATGGCGTTGCCATAGTGGCCCCGTCGCAGCTTGACGTTGGCCTGGAAAGCCCGGTGTTCCATCTGGAGGGCTTCACCAAGCCAATCGACTTGGCGATGGCCTTGCGATCGGGGAACTCCGTCGTCCACCTCCTGCAGGAAGAGGATGTCCGGTTCTAGCGACCGCAGAGCTTCCGCGATGCGTTCCGGCCGGTAACGCCGGTCCACGCCGCCGATTCCCTTATGGATGTTGTAGGTAACGAGCCGGAATCGCATGGTGCCAGACGAATGAGCGCAGAAGTTCGATCCAGCCGATCGGCGAACGTCGCGATCGTGGCTGACATGCGGCTATTGTCGGGGTGCTGGCGGGGCCCGTCAATGGACGCTCGGATTCGCGGGTGCAGCCTGTCGGTTCGCGGAGGTCGCCAGCAGGGGAGCGTTTGCGAAGACGCATACATCGGCCGGTCGCCGGATACTCGACGCTGAGTCAGGCGGCTACAATGTCGCAGGTCGCCCGGGTACCGGGTCCGGTCGGGCGACTTGCCCAGGCCGTTGCCGCGACCCATTTGGGCGGCCACGCGTCGGAACGAAACGGGATCCTCAGGAGATAGTCCATGTCGGTAAAACAGATCTTTGGTTGGCTGATGCTGGGAGTGTTTACCATGGTGGTGTCGGGGCAGTTCGCGGAAGGTGCCGACAAGGCTGCGGCCTTGAATTTCACCGTGAAGTCGCTGGACGGCAAGGAAGTGGATCTTTCCAAGTACCAGGGCAAGGTGCTGATGGTGGTCAATGTCGCCAGCAAGTGCGGACTGACGCCGCAGTACAACGAATTGCAGGCTTTGCACAAGAAGTATGCCGAACAGGGGCTGGCCATCCTGGGATTCCCCTGCAACCAGTTCGGCAAGCAGGAGCCGGGAAGTGCGACGGAGATTCGCGATTTCTGCACCAAGAACTATGGTGTCTCCTTTGACATGTTCGAGAAGATCGACGTCAATGGTGACGACGCGAATTCGTTCTACAAGCACCTGACGTCGCTGGACCTCAAGCCTGCCGGTAGCGGCAAGATCTCGTGGAACTTCGAGAAGTTCCTCATTGATCGCGAAGGCAACGTGGTCGCCCGGTTCTCGCCGCGGACCAGTCCGGACGACGCGGAAGTCGTGGCGGCGATCGAGAAAGCGTTGGGCAAGTAGCCGTTCGTGAGGCTGGTTGGCCGCAGGGAATCCACCGAACGCGGCGCGGGTCCTTGGACGCGCGCCGCGTTTTTCTTCAGGGCAATGCGTGCGAGCGAGTCATGGCGGAAGCGGAAGTCCGAGCGAGCTACGAAGCGGCCGTGGAGCAGTATGGTCGCTGGGGAGTGGATGTCGAACAATCGCTTGCAAGCCTGCGGCGTTTCGCGATTTCGATCCATTGCTGGCAGGGCGACGACGTTACCGGATTCGAGTCCGGCTCCGAACCGATTGGCGGAGGCCTCGCGGTCACCGGCAACTATCCGGGCCGTGCCCGCAGCCCCGAAGAGCTACGCCAGGACTTCGCCTGGGCACTGCGGTGCATTCCCGGTCGCCATCGGTTCAGCCTGCATGCCAGTTACGCCGAGGCGACGGGGGGCCGCGTGGATCGCGATGCCCTGGGGCCCCAGCATTTCCAAGGTTGGGTCGACTGGGCTCGTGAGTTGGGCATCGGTCTGGACTTCAATTCTACCTACTTCGCGCACCCCTGGGCTGCCGAGGGGATGACGCTGGCCCATCGCGACGCCGCGAAACGCGAATTCTGGATCGAGCACGGCCGGGCCTGCCGCCGCATCGCCGCGTCGATGGGCCACGCGCTGGGCTCGGCCTGTGTCCACAACGTCTGGATTCCGGACGGCTACAAGGACATTCCCGTCGATCGATTCTCTCCTCGGCAACGTCTGGCGGAGTCACTCGACGCGATGTTCCGTGACGCTTTTCCCGAGGAGCAATTGATCGACGCGGTGGAGAGCAAACTGTTCGGCATCGGTTCGGAAAGCTACGTGGTCGGATCGCACGAGTTCTACCTGGGATACGCGATCACGCGGCGCAAGTGGCTTTGCCTGGACACGGGGCATTTTCATCCGACCGAGACGATTGCTGACAAGTTGTCGGCAGTGCTGCCTTGGGTGACGGGGATCCTGCTGCACGTGAGTCGCGGTGTGCGCTGGGACAGCGATCATGTGGTGATTCTTTCCGATGAGCTGCGCGCAGTGGCTGAGGAGTGCGTTCGTTCCGGGGCGGAGGATCGCGTTCGCATCGGACTCGATTTCTTCGACGCCAGCATCAACCGCTTGGCAGCCTGGATCATCGGGACTCGCAGCCTGCTGAAGGCCCTGCTGCTTGCGCTGCTGCAGCCGACGCAGCGGCTGCGCGAGGTCGAAGCAGCCGGTGACTTCACGTCGCGGCTGGCGCTGCTGGAGGAACTGAAGACCTTGCCTTTCGGTGCCGTGTGGGACTACCACTGCCTTGTCTCGGATGTGCCGGTTGGGACCGCCTGGCTCGATCGTCTCCAAGCCCACGAACGGGACGTGCTGCTGGCACGCGATGCGAGGTGAGCTTGGTCGTTTCGACGTTGCTGCAACTGGCGGGCGTTTCGAAGTCGTATGGCGGCGTTCGTGCGCTGGATGACATCGACTGGTCGATGGAGGCGGGCGAAGTGCACGCGCTCTGCGGAGAGAATGGAGCCGGCAAGTCGACGTTGATCAAGATCCTGGGCGGCGTGGTCCGGCCCGATGAGGGGGCGGTCACTTTCCTAGGCCGGGGCCTGGAGGGCGGCGATGTTGCCGCCGCGGAACGCGCGGGTATCGCCGTGATTCACCAAGAGTCGACGGCGTTTCCGGACCTAAATGCGGTGGACAATATCTTCGTCGGCCGCGAATCGGGATCGTGGGGCGGAGGCAACCTCGACTTCACCACCATGCGTCGCCGTGCCGAAGTCCTGCTGAGCCGACTCGGCGAGACGCTGGACCTGGCTTGTCCCTTGCGACAGCTGCCGCTCGCGCAGCGACAGATGGTAGCAATGGCGCGGGCCCTGGCGTGCGACTGCCGGCTTCTCATCATGGACGAACCGACGGCGTCGCTTTCGGCCCGCGAGACGGAGGCGCTCTTCGCGCTCATCCGTCGCCTGCGACAGGAAGGCGTCGGCATCCTTTATGTAAGCCATCGGCTGGAGGAGATCTTCACGCTGGCCGATCGCATCACCGTTCTTCGTGATGGCCGCTGGATCGACACCAAACCTGCCTCGGGCTGGACGCGCGAGTCGTTGATCCAGTCGATGGTGGGACGCGCGGTCCAGGAAACGATCGGCGTGGAGGGGACGTCGGCCGATGACAGCCGGAAGCCGGAGCTTCGCGTGCGCGGGCTGACACGCGGCGGTAGGTTTGAGCAAGTGAATTTCGAGTTGCGAGCCGGCGAGGTCCTGGGATTGGGAGGTCTTGTGGGCGCGGGACGATCCGAGGTGGCTCGCTGCCTCTTCGGCATCGACCGCTACGATGCGGGGGAGGTATGGGTCCAGGAGCAACGGCTGCCGCGCGGCGATGTGGAGGCCAGTATTGCGGCCGGCCTCGCCCTCGTGCCGGAGGATCGCCAGTCGGAAGGCCTCGTGCTGCCGTTTTCCATCCGGCACAACGTCTCGCTCGCCGTACTCCGTCGACTCTGCCGCCGGCTGCGCATCGTTTTTTCGCGCGAGAAGCAGGTGGTCGAGGAGCAACTGGTTGACCTGGGCGTCAAGCACGCAGGAATGGAGGCCGCCGCGTCGACACTTTCGGGCGGCAACCAGCAGAAGCTGGTGCTCGGCAAGTGGCTGGCGACCCAGCCTCGCATCTTGATCCTGGACGAACCGACGCGCGGTGTTGATGTCGGTGCCAAGGCGCAGTTCCACCAGCTGATCCGGCAGCTCGCGAGCCGGGGGCTGGCCGTGCTGCTGATCTCGTCCGACCTGCCGGAACTGCTGGCGCTCAGCGATCGCATCCTGGTCATGCGCGAGGGGCGCGTCGTGGGAGAAATGGGCCGTGGAGAAGCCACGCAGGGACGCGTGCTAGAGATGGCACTGCCCGATGGCCCCGCGCCCGACGGCCAAGCATGCGCGGGAGAATCAGCCGATGCTTGATGCCGTCCGTCGCCTGCCGCGCCGCGAAGCGAGCGTCCTGCTGCTGGTAGTCCTACTGGCGTTGGTGGCGTCGCTATTCGACCCGGGATTCCTGTCACCCGCAAACCTGCGCGACATCCTGGTTCGCGCGGCGCCCACGGCCATCATCTGCTGTGGTGTGATGCTGGTGGTCGTTACGGGAGAGATCGACATTTCCGTCGGCTCGCTGACCGCGCTACTCGCGGCCTTTCTTGGCCTG
>JBIIEC010000498.1:0-4026 GCA_044238045.1 Pirellulaceae bacterium
CTGTCGTGTGAACTTCGATGGCAGCGGATGGACGGTGCTGACACCCGGACCCGGCACGCACCGCGTGGAGTTCTCGCCCGACGGTCGCTTCCTGCTCGACACCTGGTCCCGCGTTGACCAGCCGCCCGTCACCGAACTTCGTGAATTCGACACGGGGCGGCTGATCTGCGAAGTAGCGCGGGCCGACGCGTCGAAACTGCTGGCGACCGGCTGGCGACCGCCGGTGCCGTTCGCCGCTCCGGGTCGCGATGGCCGCACAGTGATCCACGGCGTGTTGTACTTTCCGCGTGATTTCCGCGATGATCGGAAGTATCCGGTGATCGAGCAGATCTACGCCGGTCCGCAGGACAGCTATGTGCCGAAGTCGTTCCGTTCGTACTATGACGAGCAGGCGTTGGCCGAGTTGGGATTCATCGTGGTGCAGATCGACGGGATGGGGACGTCGAATCGTTCCAAGGCGTTCCATGATGTCTGCTGGAAGAACCTGGGCGACGCGGGCTTCCCGGATCGAAAGCTCTGGCTGCGTGCGGCGGCTGAACGCTACCCGGCCATGGACCTATCACGCGTGGGCATCTACGGAGGCTCGGCGGGCGGCCAGAACGCGCTGCGGGGGCTGCTGATGCACCCGGACACCTACCATGTCGGGGTCGCCGATTGCGGCTGCCACGACAACCGCATGGACAAGGTCTGGTGGAACGAACTGTGGATGGGCTGGCCCGTGGGGCCGCACTACGCGGAGCAGTCCAACGTGACGCAGGCCCATCGACTGCAGGGCAAACTGCTGCTGACGGTCGGTGAACTGGACCGCAACGTCGATCCTGCCAGTACCATGCAGGTGGTCGACGCGCTGATTCGAGCCGATAGGGACTTCGACCTGCTGGTCGTGCCGGGCTCCGATCACGGCGCAGGGGAAAGTGCCTACGCGCGGCGGCGACGGGCCGATTTCTTTGTCCGGCACCTGTTGGGGCGTGAGCCGCGTTGGGAGCCATGATGGTCCGCCTTGCGCGACCGTTCCATCCGACATATCCCGCGTGAACTGGGGTATTCGACGCCGCCGGCCAATCTGGTAAGCTGTCGTCGTTTTCGAGGATCGGGCCCGAGTTCCATACAACTGGGCGGCCTGGACCACCGTGACGAAGGCTTCCGCCCGCCATGGGTTGGACCGGTCGCTGGCTTGGTGTCCCGTCGAAAGTTGCCGGATGGTGCTCGATCAGCCGTACAAGTCCCTAGGCAAGAGAGTTACAGGAAACGAGGTGCGTACATGGCGGACAAGAAGTTCAAGGTGGCCATCGTCGGTTTGGGGTTCGGCGCGGAGTTCATCCCGATCTACCAGAAGCACCCCTTCGGTGACATGTATGGTATCTGCCGCCGTGACGTGAAAGAACTCAACCAGGTTGGCGACACGTTTGGTATCGAGGCTCGCTACACCAAGTACGAGGACGTACTGGCCGATCCGCAGGTGGATTTCGTACACATCAACAGTCCGATTCCGGACCATGCCTGGATGTCGATGGAAGCCCTCAAGGCGGGCAAGCATGTGATGTGCACGGTGCCGATGGCGACGACGATCGAGGAGTGCGAGCAGATCTGCGACCTGGTCGCGCGGACCGGCCGGAAATACATGATGGCCGAAACGGTGGTCTACAGCCGTGAGTTCCTGTTTATTAAGGAAATGTACGACAGCGGCGAACTCGGCAAGATTCAGTACATGGCGGCTTCGCATCCGCAGGACATGGACGGCTGGCCGGAATACTGGGAACGCATGATTCCCATGCACTATGCCACCCATGTGGTCAGTCCGGTGCTGGGCCTGGTGGACGGCCGCGCCGAATATGTGAGCTGCTTTGGTTCGGGCACGGTGCGGGACGACATCGCGAAGAAGAGCGGCAATAAGTTCGCCGTTGAAAGCTGCCACATCAAGATCGCCGACAGCGATGTCTCGGCGCACATCTGGCGGTTCCTGTACGACACGGCTCGCCAGTATCGTGAGAGCTTTGACGTCTATGGAACGAAGAAGTCGTTCGAATGGGCGCTGATCGAGGGCGAGCCGCATGTCATGCACACCGCCAAGAAGCCGGAGCACGAGATTCCGGAACGGGTCGAGGTGCCGGACTACGCGCATCGGCTGCCCGAGCCGATTCGGCAGTTCACGCAGTCGATCCAGGACGCGGATCACCTGTCATTCATCCAGGGAGGCGGCCACGGCGGTTCGCACCCGCACATGGTGAACGAGTTCCTGACCGCGCTGGCCGAGGACCGCGATCCGTGGCCCAATGCGATCACCAGCGCGAACTGGACCTGCGTCGGCATCTGCGCCCACCAGTCGGCCCTGCAGGGCGGAGAACGCGTGGCGTTGCCGTCGTTCACGCTGAAATAATCGCGCCGGCTGGCACGCATTGGCGTGCTCAAAGCCGTCTGCAAGTGACAACTTCCTGGCTTCGTGGTCGCTGCCTGCCAGGCGAGCCACGAGCGTGTTCCTCCACGTGATGGCGATCCCGGAATGCGGGATCGCTCTTCCCTAACATCACTCTTCACGCAGTACGGGTTGACCATGACTTTGTTCATTCGATCCTCGATCCGGCTCCTGTTGTTCCTGGCGACCGTTCTCGTCGGGCAGCTTTCGACGCCCGCGACCTCGCAAGGACGCGATTTGAAAGTGCTCTTCCTCGGCGACAACGGCCACCATCAGCCGAAGGCCCGCTTCGACCAGCTGCAGCCGGTTCTCAAGAAACGCGGGTTAGAACTGGTGTACACGGATCGCATGGAGGACCTGCGCCGCGACCATCTGCGTACGTTCGATGCCGTGGTGCTGTATGCGAACATCGACGAGATCGCGCCGGACCAGGACCAGGCCCTCTGGGACTACGTGCAGCACGGCGGAGCCTTCGTGCCGCTCCACTGCGCGACCTACTGCTTTCGGAACTCGCCTCGCATGGTGGCGCTGATGGGAGCCCAGTTCCAGCGGCACGGCGGGGGCGTGTTCCGCACGGAAAACGTCCAGCCCGACCACCCGATCATGAAGAACTTCGGCGGCTTCGAAAGCTGGGACGAGACCTATGTCCACCATCTGCACAACGATGCGAATCGCACCGTGCTGGAGGTGCGCGTTGATGACGAAGGTCGCGAACCGTGGACGTGGGTGCGCACCGAAGGCGAGGGGCGGATCTTCTACACCGCCTGGGGGCACGATGAGCGTACCTGGAGCAACCCGGGATTCCAGAACTTGGTCGAGCGTGGCGTCCGCTGGGCCGCCAAGGACGACCCAGCGGTCACTCCCGCCTACCTGTCGGACCAGCCGTTCCCCGTGCCGTCCATGTGGTCGCGCACCAAGGAGGCACCGGCGTTCGAGTTCGTCGAGGTGGGAGCCAAGATTCCCAACTATGTGCAGTCCGACCAGTGGGGCAAGCTGGGCGATCCCCTGACGACCATGCAGAAGCCGATCTCGCCTGCGGATTCCGTGAAGCACCTGGAGGTGCCGGTCGGATTCCGCGCGGAACTGTTTGTTTCCGAGCCGGAACTCGGCGGCAAGCCGCTGGCGATGGCCTGGGATGAACGTGGGCGACTCTGGGTGGCCG
Organism: Pirellulaceae bacterium; assembly: GCA_044238045.1. Taxonomy (GTDB): domain Bacteria; phylum Planctomycetota; class Planctomycetia; order Pirellulales; family Pirellulaceae; genus CAZUJM01. Next base: position 3,576 of record JBIIEC010000498.1, read on the forward strand.
AAACGTACGACTATCCCAACGAACTGCAGCCTGTCGGCCAGGGACGAGACCGCATTCGCATCTGCGAAGATACCGACGGCGACTGGAAGGCCGATAAGTTCACGGTCTTCGCCGAGCAGCTCAGCATCCCCACGAGCATCACCTTCCACCGCGGGGGAGCGATCGTCCAGAACGGCACGCGGATGGAATACTTTCGCGATACCGATGGCGACGACGTGGCCGATGTGCGCGAACTCCTGTTGGGCGGCTGGGACCAGGGCGATACCCACGGTGGCGTCAGCAACTTCCAGTATGGTCTCGACAACTGGATCTGGGCCATGCAAGGCTACAACTACTCCGAGCCCGAGGGCAAGAACGGCCGGGAGCAAGGCTTCCGCATGGGCTTCTTCCGCTTCCGTCCCGATGGTTCGGACGTCGAATTCATCCGCTCCACGAACAACAACACCTGGGG
>JBIIEC010000499.1:0-4024 GCA_044238045.1 Pirellulaceae bacterium
CAGGTCGAACTGCGTCGTTGCCAGCAACGCGTCAATCGCCACCTCACTCGGCTCCCCGAACCACAGCACGAAACCCTGGCGAGCTCCCACCTGCTCCGCGATTTTCTCGGCCAAGCCGATCTCTTGAGGAACCGGTCGCACCTGGGGTCGCTCGTCGATCACCAGCGGTGTCTCGAGGTTGCTGTCGCCATAGCAGAGCAGGCTTCCTTCAAGCGTCACCGCCAACAGCTTGCCGTTCGCGGCCAGCAGCCGCTGCACGTTCGGTTCGGTGGGAATCTTCCACGCCACCTCCGCGCCGCTGCCATCTGCATTCAGGTCCAAGGCCGTCAGCTGTCCGCCGCCTGCGGCGTACAGACGCTTGCCCGCCTTGATCACTTCACCGCTGCCATCCACGCCGCGCAGCTCCCAGACCATTTCCTTCTTGCCGTTGTAGCAGCGGATGACGGGAATCGAGTCGGCCGCTGGCGGGGCCGGAGCCGATTCGTCATCCTCCGCCTTCGCCTCCGCTCCCGGCTTGGCGGGCACGACGCGTTCGGCGGCGAAGATCCGGACCTGCCCCAGCAAATCCTTCTCCAGCACCGGCTCGTTGGTCGCGAAGGCCGTCTTCTTGCCGGATTCCAGTTCAAACGCGCGCACGCCACGCACTCGCGTATGGACGTAGTACTCGTCGCCCAAGGCCAGCACCAGCGAGCCGCCGTTGCCCTTGCCTCCCTCGTCCAGCAGGAAGTGACGCATTTCGCCCGTCTTGCGGTTGAAGGCGGCCGCGATGCTTCGACCACCGGGCACCAGCAGGGAGTCGCCGGTGATGGTGAAGGTGCCCTGCGGACCCACGCCGGCGAATGACGCGGCGCTGTGGGGCTGCTTGATGTACTGCGACGAGGTGCTGTCGTTGACCCAGACCAGTTCCCCGGAGGTCGCATCGAGGCAGTAGATGAACGTGCCCATGAAGGGCCAGATGCTGGCGGCGAAATAGACCTGCCCCTCGTGCACCACGGGACCGCCGCGAGCGGGCCAAGCCGAGATCAACCGTTCGTTGCCAATCACCTTCAGCGAACCCGGCGCGCCCTGGTACTTCCACTTCAGCTGACCGGTCTCCGCCGACACGCAGTACAGGTAGCCGTCATCGCTGACGAACAAGACCGTATCCTGCCAGGCCACCGCCGGGAAACGCACGGGGCCGCCCGTGTAGAACGTCCAGAGCTTTTCGCCCGTCTTGACGTCCAGCGCCACCACTTTGTCCGCATCGTTGAAGCCCAGGAAGACGCGGCCATCCTTGACGATGGGCTCGAAGACCCGATCGTACTGCATCATGTCTTGGTTGAGCGGATCGAGCCACGCCTGCTTGCGCGGTGAATAGACGCGCGTCCATTCCAACTGCAGTCGATCCGGCAGGTCGCCTGGCGACGCCGCTGTGTGGCCCGCATCGTAACGCCAGGCCGGCCAGTCCGTCGCCCAGGCAGGCATTGCTGCGCACAAGAGACACGCGCTGACCAGATGCAGCAAGAGACTTCGCATCACGTGATGACTCCTCTTCCTCGATGACTTCGCGAGGTGGCTTCCCCGAACCCTTCCCCGAACTCTCCCCGGTCGCGACACTACAGACCCGCGAACCGCCACTGCCCCACCAACGTTAGGCTGGAAACGAGCCTGCGATTCTCCATCCCGCCTCGAAACGCTCCGGCCGAGAAATTCTAACCGGGGCGATCGGGCATGGGGAGCCAAGACGGCATCGAATTGAAGTTCCGGGGTGGCCCCGGCTTCCGAGGGAGGCCCGGGGCAAGAGCAGCCCGGGGGGGTGCGTGCGAGCCGACGGCTACTCGCCGGCCGCGGACGCCGCCTCGTCCGCTAACGGTAGCTCCGCCTCCGCCGCCGGCGATCCATCGTCCTCGCCGTCGGCACCCAGGACGGGCAGTCCCGAAGTGGGGCCATCGCCCTGCGGGACGTGACGCAGTTCCAGCGTCGGCAGGTGGTCGGCCACATACCGTTCCACCGTCACCTCCTCGGACTGCAGCAGCGTTCCCACCGCCTGCTGGTAGTGGACCTGCGACAGGCTGTAGGCGAGCTGCGCCTCGAGCAGCGCGTGCTCGGAGGAGGTCAGGCGTTCCTGGGCGTTCAGCAGTTCTTCCAGCACGAGGGTCGCGGAGCGATCCGAACCGGGCAGCGACAGCCACCGATCGCGCATCGACTCCAGATCAAGCCGGGCTGCCTGCAGCGATTCCTCCCGCGCCGCCATCTCGCGGTAGGTCGTCCCGACCTCCCGCACGGCCACCTCCACGTCGGCCCGCAACTGCTCCATCGCATTGCGGAGTTCTGCTTGCAGCTGACGCAGCTCCAGGGCGCTCCGCCGATACCGCGCCTGCGCCGCGCGGTTGCCAATCGGGCGTTCGTATTGCAGGCCGATCGAGTAGCCCGGCTCGCCCTGGTCGAACTGGTCCACCCAGGCGGATCCCACATCGCGCTGACCGCGCAGGCCCGCGACGTAGGTCTCCATGAACAGATTCAGCGCCGGCAGGATTTCGTTCCGCGACACATCCAGCCGGACGCCCGCCGCCTTGATCTCCTTCAACGCCAGCGCCAGTTCAGGCCGGTTGCGCATGGCCACTTCCATCGCCTCGTCCAGTCGCACTTCGCGCAGCTGCTGGAAAGGCAGTTCCGTGGGCACCAGTTCCTGGTTCCGGCTGTCGCCCAGGTCCGGATCGTTGACCAGCGCCCGCAGGCGGCTCTCCGCGTTCTGCACTTCCGTCATCGCGCGGACCAGGTCGGCGCGACGCGTCTCGACGGCCGCACGGGCGCGCGTCAACTGGCTTGACGACGCGTCCAGGCGACGACGCTGTTCCAGCTTCGCGAGCACGGCCTCCGCCTCCGCCAGCAAGCGCCGACGCTGCAGCAACGCGCCTCGCTCCAGGTAGATTCGCCAATAGGCGCTCGTCACGTCCACGAGGTGCGCCTGGAGTTCCCGGGAGAGTTCGTCCCGGGCCGCCTCGGTGTCGATCTGCGCGAGCACGGTGAGCGAGGTGTTGTACGCGCGACCCGCGGTGCGCAGCAGGGGCTGGGTGTAGTTGACCGTCAATCGCGACGTGCCCTGGTTGGGAGGCACGAAGAAGACGGAATTCGTGTCCTGCACGCCTAAACGCTGCGCGACTTCAAACTGACCGCCCACCGTGTTGCGGCGGCGCAGGCCACCGCTGGTGGTGAGGTTGCGGTCGCGGAAACGCGGCGGACCACCGGTTGTCAACTGATTGCCCACCGGATCACTCAGGTCGTTCCACTTGGACTCGAGGAACGACGTCCAGTCGAACTGCGCGTCGGCTTCCTCGATCGCCGTCTCGCGAATCAGCGGCAACTCGCGGACGACTTGGATGCGCGCCGAGTGCTCCAGGGCCGAGGACAACACGGAATCGAGCGTGATCGGCACGGACTGCATCTCGGGACGCAGCGCCTCTTGTACTACCGGCTCCCACCACCGCGGTTCGGGAAGCTCCATCGCAAGCGACTCCTCCTCCTCGATGGGTAACATCGCGGGGGGCTCCTCGGGGGTGGAAACCACGGAGGACACGGGAGGCACGGAGTGGGCTGGGGCGACGGGGGGCAGGCGGCGAAATTCCCGGGAGCGCGGGGTCGGTGACCGCTGGACCGAGGGTTCCGCCGCGACGAGGACGGGGCGGCCGGGAGAGGCGAGCGTCAGCAGGCCCAGCACTAGCGGACTCGGCGACAGCAGACTCAGCGCCAGCGCGAGGCGTGCGGTACGACCGAAGCCGGCGCGCTGACGGGACTCCCGCCGCCTCCGGATCGCCGGTTGTTCTTGCCTCGGTTCATCCATGAACCATTCACCCGGAGTGTGCGCGAGGGCAGGGGGGGCACGCCGACTGGCCAGGCCGGTTTTTCGCAATCCACCACCGAGGACCGCTTGCATGGTCGCCGAGGCGCCTTGTGCAGGCCCTCCTTGGTTTCGACGAGAACCGGCCCGCTTGCCAAGCCGGTTCGCTGTGCGTGGCACATTCACCACAACTTACGCAGACCACGC
>JBIIEC010000500.1:0-4012 GCA_044238045.1 Pirellulaceae bacterium
CGCTCTCCCACCAGCCCCCGGCCTGCCAGCCGGCCATCATCCACCAGCCCGCTCCCCGCCGCCAGCCCCCGCCGCCAGCAGGGCCGTCATGCGGGCCGCCATCCAGGCAACGCCACCGGGCGTTTTGTGTCACACCCGGTCATCGGGAAAAGGCCGGCCCGCTATACTGCCCAGCTGGCCGGTTGGCCACCTCCCCGAGCTATGGCCCGGCCGGCCGGGCGTTCAGACGCCTTTCCCGCAGATCTCAGGCAGTCGCACCCCCATGTCGAATCCCGAAGATAACCTCCCGCCGGTCCAGCCTCCCTCGGCCAGTTTCCTGGTTCAGCTTTTTGTGATCCCCCTGCTGATCGTGGGCCTGATCGTGCTCCTCTGCCTGATGCTCAGCTGGGTCGCCAACCTCGGCTCGCAACCCCAGGAACTGGTGGCCGATCTCCGCAAGCTGAACGCCGGCAGCTGGCAAAAGGCGCTCACAATCGCCAACCTGCTGACGGACCGCCGTCATGACGAACTGCGGCGGGATCCGAAAATGGCCCAGCAGCTGGCCGACGTCCTGACGGAGCAGCTGAAGGAGTCGAGCGAAGCGGCGGAGCGGGTCAAGCTGCGGGTCTACCTGTGCTTGGCGCTCGGGGTGTTCGAAGTGGAGGAAGGCTTGCCTGCCTTACTGCAGGCTGCGCGGCAGGAGAAATCGCCCGTCGACCTCGAAGTGCGGAAGACGGCTCTGGAGGCGATCACGCGGCGGGCCGACATCTCGGCGGCCTCCCGGCAGGCGATCGCCGCCAACGAATCGGTCTGGGAAGCGATCGAAGAAGCCGCCGCCGCTCGCCGTGACGACCCCGTCCTCGCGCCGCAGTACGCCCAGCTCCGCGCCCGAGCCGCGTATGCGATGGGAGTCCTCGGCGGCGAACGAGCGCTCAACCTGCTCGCTCCGCTGCTGGCCGACGCCGACCCCTCGGTACGTTACAACGCGGCGACCGGGCTGGCACGCCACGGAGATCCTCGCTGCGTGCCCCGGCTCGTGGAAATGCTCGACGCGCAAGCCATCGAGGAGGCCAGTCAAGCCACCGAAGCGACCAGCGGCGCCGGGGCGGGGATCCTGGAACAGACGGCCGTCCTGGGCAATGGGCTGCGAGCTTCCGTACAGCTGGCCAAGCAGCTGCCGGCCGAGCAGATGCAGCCGATCCGCGACGCCGTCGACAAACTGGTCCGGCAAGCGGACCTGTCCGTGATCGTCCGCCGCGGCATCGACGCCGACCTGAAGGCGGCCGCGGAGCAGTTCCAGCTGGCGCCCTAGTCCCGCACTCCGCGCGTTTCCCGGCCGCCAGCGATCAGACGCTGCTCGCGGTCCGTTGACGAGCGTGGCGAGCCCACCGAATCCAGGCCGACACTTCGGCCAGTTCGGGAGTCTTCGCGCCGCGCAGCGTGCGTTTTCCCTCCACGCTGCCGATGTAGGCCTGCACCTGCGCGTTCAACGTCGTCGCGTCCTGCTGCGCCAACTGCTCGGCACTCACCACCTCGCAGGCGACGAGAATCTGCGCATCATGTCCGCGCAGGTTCGGAACGCGACACACGAGTTCCGTCTGCTGCTGCCAAGACTGCACCAGTTCGGCCGTGATGCGGCGGTAGTTGATTTGCCGCGCGGCCTCCCCGGCTTCAACCTCCAGCAGCTGCCCGACCGTTTCCAGGCCGATCGCCTGGAAGCGTTCCGCCGTCTTCGGTCCGATGGAGGGAGCGTCGACGATGGGATCGGAAGCCTTCAGGAAGAAACGCAGCGGTTCGCGCGGCGTCTCGCCACTGGCCGCCGCTTCCGCAGCGGGCTCGACCGGACGCGCGATGGGCGCCGCTTCCATCCGTCGCGGCCGGGCCACTCGCAGCTCCGGCGAGTCGGCGGCCGCGCGTGCCCGCGGCGTCTCCGAGCGAGGCACCAGAACCTGCGGCACTTCAGCGCGCGATATTTCAGCCTGTGGCATCACCGCGTGCGATACTTCGGCCCGCGGTGCTTCGGCCCGCGATACTTCGGCTCGCAGTGCTTCGTGCAAGTTCGATTCCGCGACGAGTTGAGGTCGGAGCGATTCCGGGCGGGCAGCTTCCACGCGGCGCGCGGAAGCCATCTTCGGCCGGTGTCGGCGGTAGTGGGAACGGCGAGCGGCTTGGATCCAGCGGGCCAAGCGGGAGCGTTCGAAGCGGGCGATCGACCCGTATCGCGCGCGGGCCTCGCTGTTTGCCAGGAACCTCTCGATGCGACGATGGAGGTCGCTCACATCCACATAGGCCAGGTCCTCGGGATCGTCGACGCCGCAGGCCACGAGCAGCGCGGCGTCGGACGGCGAGAGGCCCACGAAGCACTGCAGCGTCAGGTGCGACTGGCAGCGGACCAGCTCGGCCGCATCCCAGCCTCGCAGCGCGAAACGGCGTGCCGCCTCGTCCGCATCCAGTGCCAGGAACTCACCCACGCTGTGCACTCCCGCAGTCGCGCAGCGATCGACGACCGCCGCGTCCAGCCATTCCAATTCAGACAGCCGACTGTGCTCCGTGACGCGACCCACTTCCGCGGACGGGCGGACCACCGGAGCCTCCGGTTGGTGCGGATACGTCAACGGACGCGACGAAGGCTGCGGGGCGGAAGTGTCCAGATAGAGTCGTTCGGCGTAGCCTCGCGGAGCATTCCAGGCCGGGGCGGCGGGCGGATCGAGCGGCCGGGGACGTTCGCGGAGCGTGTAGAGTCGCGCCCCGAGCGCGCCGAACCGTTGCAACGAATCCTCCTGATGCGTGAAGAGCAGCACCTGGTGGCCCTGGGCGGCGAACTGGGCCAGCACCTCGGCCGTCGCTTCGGCGCGGTCGCCGTCAATGTGGATGAAGATGTCGTTCAGCACGAGCGGCAGTTCGATGTCGCGACGCCGGAACGCATCGACCAGCGCGAGCGCCAGCGCCAGATAGGTCTGGTCGCGCGTCCCGCGGCTCAACGCCGTCTGGTCCAGCCACTGACCACGGTCGTCCTCGACCGTGACCTGCAGCCGATCACTCACACGAACCGCGCGGTGCGTACCGCAGGTAAACCGAGCCAGGAACGCCGATGCGTCGCGAAGGATCTCGGAGGGAGCCAGTTGCTGGCGAAGCTGCTCGATCTGTCGCTCCAGTACCTGCATCTCCTCGCGCCGCCGCTGCGACACTTCCAGCTGCCGCATCCGATCTTCGACCGAAGCCAACTCCCGCTGCAATACTTCCAGCGAACGCTCGACGTCTGCGGCGAGCCGGCTGGCCTGCAGCGACTCGCGACGAATCTCCAGCGACCGCACCCTTCCCTCCAGCTCGCGAACTCGGGACGCCAGATAGTCGCGCCGCCGCGCGAGGTGGAGCAACCGCGCCTGCCAGACCGGATCGTGCTCGCGCGCCACGGATTCCGCAGCGCCCGGCATCGCGGACTGCGGGGTCCAGCGCGCGTGGCCGTTTCGCGAGGAAGTCGCCGAACGATTCGCCTCGGCCAACCCCTCCCCTACACCCTCCACCCATGCATCCGCGGACGATGTCCGATGCTGCATCACGTCGAATCGGTAGTGAGCCTGGTAGGGCGAGCGATGCGCGTCGCGATCGTCATCACGGTAATCAGCCAGACCGTCGTTCCGAGAAACGTCGCGGTAGTCGACTTCACGTTCGCTCCGCGGGGCCGGCCACGGCGACTTCGCGGCATCCGGAACGATCGCGGCGCGCGGATCGCGTCCGTCGAGGCGGCCGAGCGACTCGCGATAGTCGGTCCACACATCCTGCGGCCCAACCGAGGACGTGGGAGTCGTCGAAGACGCCGACGAGGGCGTGCACGCGTCGAACCAGTGCGTTTCGCGATGCGAGGAACGCCGCGCGGACGCCCCGGGCCCAGCGAGGGACAAGGGGCCGTCCAAGGAAAGTGGCCCCTCGAAGGACTGCGGAGCCGTTCGACTCCCGGGACGCAGCAGCAGTTCGGGCGTCGAACGCAGCGAAACCCGGCGACGATCCAGCGACTCGATCAACGATGACAACT
>JBIIEC010000117.1:0-13811 GCA_044238045.1 Pirellulaceae bacterium
TGGGCAGGCCAGCAGGGGACGCCAATGGCTTTCGCCAAATTCCTGCAACCCCGCGGGCGACACCCGGGGGAGGTGCCAGCGGATGTCTTGGAGGCCCGCGGCCCGCAGCGCGCGTTCCACCGTGGCTTCCGCCAGGTAGTAGTTGGTGACCTCGATCGAACCCTCGGGCAGGTGGAAGCTCCAGATGATCGGATCGCCTTCACGCAACGGTTCCGCACGCCCGGCCTCCAGTCGCTTCGAGTACCCGTACGCACGGCCGGTCTCGAAATTACTCGGCGGGTCGTTGGGCTGGTTGTTGACGGTGACGAAGCGGCCGCCGGGCTTGAGGTTGCGAGCGATCGCCTCGCACATGGCCAGCAGTTGGTCGTAGTCTTCCGAGTAGTTCAGCAGGTAGGCCGCGAAAACCAGATCGCGGCAGGGCCCCAGGTCCACCGCCCGGGCATCGCCTGCCTGGTACGTGATGCCCAGCGGCTGCGCAGCTTCCTGCGCTTCGGCCAGTTCGATCATGCCGCGCGAGAGATCGACGCCCACGACCGGCTCCGCGCCAAGCTGGCGCAGGAGGCGTGTGTAGTAGCCCTCGCCACAGGCAAGGTCGAGTGTCGAGAGGCCGCGGACATCGCCGAGTAGTTCGAGCAGCGTGTGGCGTTCGACATGCGTGCGCCAGGGTTGAAGTTTGGATGCCTGGTATTCGCGGGCGATGCGGTCGTAGTCGGTGCTCATGTCATACCTTTCCAGAGGTAAGCTCGGCGTATCAGCGATCGGCCTGCGTTTCGCCACCCGCGGCTCGAACCGACCGAGCCGCAAGTGCGAGGTAGGCAACGAAGGAGATACCGAAACTGAGGAACCAAGCGTAGTGGTAAAGCTCCGTCCAGAACGTGGGGGCTTGGATCCATTCGATCGTCGCCAGGAAGCCGGGTACGCAGGGGGCGATGCCGAGTGCGAGGGCCGCCAGTCCCGCACGGTGGAAGCCGCTGCTGTACCAGTACGGACCCGCCGGGTCGTATAACCCTCGCAGGTTCAATTGCGTGCGCCGCAGGACGAAGTAGTCGGCGATCATCACGCCTCCCACCGCACCGAGCAGCGACGAGTAGGCGACGAGCCACTTGAAGATGTAGCCGGACGGATCGGCCACCAGACGCCAGGGCTGGATGACGATGCCCACCAGTCCCGTGATGATCGCTCCCATGCGAAACGTGATGTAGCGCGGGCTGAGGTTCGCGAAGTCGTTCGCGGGACCGATGACGTTGGCTGCGAGGTTCGTGGCGAGCGTGGCGATCACCAGGCCGACCAGTCCCACGGCGTGCCAGAGTGGACTTTCAAATCGCGAGAGCAGCTCCACCGGATCCCAGATCGCGTTGCCGTAGATGACGACGGTCGCCGAGGTGACGGCCACTCCAATGAAGGAGTACAGGGCCATGGTCGAGGGCAGGCCGATCGCTTGACCAAGGACCTGGTCGCGCTGCGTGCGGACGTAGCGGGTGAAGTCGGGAATGTTGAGCGCAAGCGTGGCCCAGAATCCAACGTTGGCGGTCAGGGCGGGAAAGAAGAAGGACCAGAACTTCCCCGCCTGCTTGCCTCCGTCGGCGAATTCGGATGGCTGCGAAAGCATGGGTCCAAAACCGCCGGCCGCGCGATAGGCCCAGGCGAGCAAAGCCAGGCCCAGGCCGATCAGCAGCGGGGCCTTGAGGTTCAGCAGCACGCGCACCGAGTCGATGCCGCGCCACACGATGTACTGGTTCAGCGTCCAGAATGCGAGGAAGCATCCAAACTCGGCCGCGTTGATGCCCAGGCTTGGCAACGGCGACAACTGCGACCACGCGGGAATGTAAAGCTCCAGCACCTTGTAGATCGCCCACCCGCCAATCCAACTCTGGATGCCAAACCAGCCGCAGGCGACCAGCGCGCGAAGCAACGCGGGCACGTTCGCGCCGCGCAGGCCGAACGAAGCGCGGCAGAAGACAGGAAACGGAATGCCATACCGGGTGCCCGCGTGGGCGTTGAGCACCATGGGCAGTAGCACGATGACGTTGCCGAGAAAGATCGTCAGCACCGCCTGCCACCAGTTCATGCCCTCCTGGATCAACGAGGAGGCCAGCATGTAGGTGGGGATGCAGGCGGAAAGCGCGATCCAGAGCGACGCCATGTCCCGCAGGCCCCAGCGACGCGCCGACTGCGCGATGGGCGCCAGGTCGTCACTCCAGTAGTTCCCCGTCGAGAGGCTGGCTCGCAGCGACGCAACTTCCGCTTCCGTGCCGATCACGCCTCCGGATCGTGCGAACCCGGTCGATGACGGCCGGCGTGGCGAGCGATCCGGAGCACCCAAAGGTCCTTCATGGCCCATGTATTTTCCTTGCGATGGAACTGGCTGCACGTCATTGTAGGGCCAAGGGTGGCTCGGTTACCATGCGATGGGCTTGCAGGGTAGCCAAAAAAGACGTGTTCTTCGAGCTTCCATTCGACTCGGCCTGACTGCGATCCTCTCGCCCCAACGTTCCGTCCCAATGTCCTGCCCGAGTGCCTCGCCCGATTGCTGGCGAGGCACTCGATCCGTCCACTTTGCACCGGAATTGTATCGCATGAAGCCGCTCACCGCTATTTTTCCCGGCCGTTATGTGCAAGGACCGGGAGTGCTGGAGGGGCTGGGGGAAGAGTTAGCGCGACTCGACTGTCGTCGCCTGCTGGTGGTGGCGGGCGGAACGGCGCGGCGCGACGTGCTGCCTGATTGCCAGCCGCGCTGGCCGGCGCAGTTGCAGGTACGGGTGGAATCGTTCGGTGGCGAGTGCAGCCAGGCGGAGGTGGACCGGCTGGTGGCCGTGGCTCGCGAACAGGCGTGCGATGCCGTGGTGGGATTGGGAGGTGGCAAGGTGATGGATACGGCCAAGGCGGTCGCGCACTTCGCTGGGCATCTCCAGACCGTGATCGTGCCCACGATCGCCTCCACCGATGCGCCCACCTCGGCGGTCGTGGTGCTCTACCATGCCGACGGCACGTTCGACCACTACGTCTTCCTGCCTCGCAATCCGGACCTGGTGCTGGTGGACTCCGAAATCATTGCCCGCGCGCCGAAGCGATTTCTGGTGGCTGGCATGGGCGACGCGCTCTCGACCTGGTTTGAAGCGGAGAGTTGTCGTGAATCGTCGTCCGGCAATCAGTGCGGCGGCCATGCGACGCTGGTGGCCGGAGTCGTCGCGCGGCTCTGCTGGGATACCCTGCGCAGCCATGGGCTGGCTGCCCTGCGATCCTGCGAAGCGCGAGTGGTGACGCCGGCGCTGGAACGCGTGGTGGAGGCCAACACGCTGATGTCGGGTATGGGCTTTGAATGCGGTGGTCTTGCCAGCGCGCACGCCATCCACAATGGCCTGACCTGCCTGCCCGCCACGCACCACTTCCTGCATGGCGAAAAGGTTGCTTTCGGTGTCGCCGCGGGCCTCTTCCTGGCCGACCGTGGCCCTGACACGGTGGAGGCGGTGTACACGTTCTGTGAACAGGTCGGCCTGCCGACGACCCTGGGCCAACTGGGACTCGGCAACGCTTCGGATGCCGACCTGCAGCGAGTGGCGGAGCGCGCCTGTGCAGAGGGCGAGACGATCTACCACGAACGCTGCCCGGTGAGTCCCGATCGTGTCTTCGCGGCGATCAAGATGGCCGATGCCTGGGGCAGGGAACGCGTCCAGCAGGCATGACCCAGCGTGGGAATTGATTCGCGTCTGGAACGTCAGCCGAGCGAGAGTCGAGGCGTGGGCGTATCGGCCGCATCACTCCGTGTGCAGTCGCAGTCCGGCAATCGCCCTATCGCCCTCGTGGACGTTGCGATCGGAAGGACGGCCGTTGCCAGCTCCCTCGCGATCCTGCATGACGCTGGCCAGGGGGTAAGCGTGCTTCGCGACTGGCCTTCCTCACGCAACGCTTCGCGTGTCGCATCCACCGGGGAAGCCAGGCTGCTCCCTGCATCCGATGCCAAGGGCCGAACGCTCCTGGGCGACTGCCTGCGACTCGATCGATAGTCGTCGGCGGACTCGATGTACATCTCCCGGTCCCGACGATCGTGGTGCCGCAGGATTCCGGTGGCGAGCACCTGGGGGACCCAGGTATTCAGAATGATGATGGGGATCCAGTACGCTTGGGTCCAGTTCGCCATCGTCAGCCATGAGATGCCGATCATGAGGGCGGTCAGGGGGCCGTAGAGCAGCAGACGGTTCGCGCGAAACCCAACCAGGGCAAGCCAGACGCAAGGCGCGAGAGAAGCGGCGGCGATCAAAGTGATGATGGGGAGTCCGGTGTTCAACATGATTCGTGTCCAGCGGAATTCTCGATGTGCGCATCCTTGTGGGAAGTGGTTCCTTGGTAGATCGGCTTGATTATTACGACCTGAAGCGGCGTGGGAATACCAAGGCGATGGGATTGCGGTGGGCCAGCCTGCCATGCGCGATGCGAGAATCGATGCAGTGACAAGCAGATGTCACATCGCGAATGAATGGCTGGATTGCCGGGCCACGTTCTCTTGGAAACACCAGTGCGAACGAAGGTGTTTGCGGAATGCGAAAATGCCAATTCTGCCGAAGGCTTTTCTTGTGATGCGGGACAGTGCGAGTCTAGAAGAGGGGGAGCTTGAAGAGGCTTTGGAACGAGTCGTTTTTAAGTTGCAGTGAATCAAAGGTCTGCGACTTGGTCCTTCGTGCCACTCCGCAACGCCGAATTTACAGAGTGCTAAAGCTTGCGTTGCGCATTGCTAAAAGCGGATTCGTGGCGTGTTGTTTCGGGCGTTTTGCTTTCGGGCGTTTTGCTTTCGGGCGTCGAGTCGCGCGCGGTGCGCAAGCGAGACGTTGAATGCTGGTCGTGGGTGTGGTGGATCCGCATCGAAAACGCAAAACGAACAAGTGGCACGTGTAGCACACCGCCGCTTGTTTGCGAGCGGTTGCCCAGGCGCTGCGGATCGCTGGGTGAAATGGCGAGCTTCGCGTACTGCAAATGGCGGTTTCCATTAGGTGCGACTAGGGCTGGGAGTGGACCGAAGAGGTTTTCTCGTCCCTGCTCCATCGGACACGCGGCCAGCAAGAACCGCTTAGAAGATGACTGCGTGCGTACCAGAAAGCCCAGGTGCGTGCCGGAAAAGTGGCATGGATCGCACGAAAGACGCAGGGTTCCCGCGCAAAGGGTCGTGCTGCGGGAATAGCTGAACGGCAGTCTGCGCGTGCGGTCCGCCGTCCCCGATGGCCCGGTGTTCGCGCATCCTGCGATGGCGGCTTCGTGCGAGAAGAACGGGAGGTGCCGCATCGTCTGGCGTCGCGACCGCAGTGGACTGTGCTGCCAGGCGATGTGCTGCTCAGCGATGCGCTTGGTTGAATCGCCGCGTCTTTATTCGCGAGGCCTCGAGAGATCCACCGGCTCGCTATACAGCTTCGCGATCTCGGCGGCCGAGCGACCGCGCAGTTGGCGGCAGGCGGCCATGAGCGTGTCGGGCTGTCCGACGGCGCCGGCCAGCAGGCGCCGAAACTTGTCGTGCAGCACGCGATCCAGCGACTCGTCCCGCGACAGGGCGTGGCCTAGCGGGAACATGACGAGGCCGCTGTCGAGTTGTTCGCCCGACTCCAGTTCGATCTCGACCTGCGTGGGAATGCCCTCCGGATAGCGGCGGTCGAATTCCGTTCCGCCATGATGGAGTTCCATCTGGGCCATCAGTGCGCGGGTGAGCGGATCGTGGAGCGCGTTGTCGGCGTAGTCTTCGGGCAGCAGCATCAGGTCGCTCCAGGCCGTCTGCCGGCTGCGATATGCCTTGCCCAGGACACTCGCCACGATGTACACCAGCGAATGGTCGGCCGACTGACGCGTTCGGGGATCGCGCTTCGCGGGGTCGGCGATGATGCCCCAGGCCGGTTCGTAGATGCGGATGGCGATGCGGCGCAGGCGGTCGATCTGCGACACGAGGAGCGGATGGTGCTGCAGCAGGTCGACGACGGCCTGGATCGCGCCGGCCGACTGGTGCTCGTAGAGGCCCAGTTTGAAGTGCATGCCCATGATGGCGAAATCGGAGCCGCTGGTGGACAACGCGAGGTCGAACGGACTTTCGTGCGTTCGTCCGGGGGGCTCGAAGAGGCAGAAGAGTGCCTGTGGGTTGCGGAAGATGTCGGCCGGACCCAGGAATCCCCGCAGCGCGCGCTGGACACTCAGCACGGCCACTTCGGAACTGATGGCCGCGGACGCGCCTTTGGAGTCGGACAGCTGGTGTCCCGCGCGGATGGCACGGAAGGGGACATAGTGCGCAACCGTCATGCCGATAGCCGACTCAATCTGGTCGACCGACGCTCCCACCAGCGCGCCGAAGACGGCCGCCGATGCGATCGCTCCATGCACCACATGGTCGATCTTGTAGTTCTTGAGCGCGAAGACTTCGGCCAGCCGTCCGCGAATCTCATCCAGGCAAAGCATGGCGCGAGACAGCATCCAGCCGTCGCCTCCGGCAATCTGTGTCCCGGCCATGGCCACCGGATAAAAATCGTTATGCCCGAACTCGCCGCGCGTCGCGCCGCGGGCCGGGTTGTAGCCGAAGTTGGTGCCGTTGGAGTCCCATTCTCGAACGGCGGAACTGTTGGCGACCACCGCCTTCTCGGCATGCACGCGCTGCGCACTGCCGAAGCAGGTTGCCGCCCAGGGGCCATCGGTCGGGTAGTCGAGCGCCTCGTCGCGCAGGATCCGCGGAGCTCGCGTGCCCCAGGCCAGTGCCGACAGTCCGCAGGCCACGCTGTCCAGATGGAACAGCTCCAGCCGATCCCAGACCGCATCCGGAATCGCGCCATGACGCCCCGCGCAGAAGTCGATGGCGTACTGCGCGATGCCGCGCGCCTGGTTTTCGTTGCGGGGGAGCATGCAAAGCGATTCGTTCATCATCGGGTCCCTGGTTCAAGACGGTGGAAGCACTGGACGGTCGGCTGTCTGGCGAGGCGCGTCATTTCGCGATCGGCAGCGGGATGTCGAGCGGATCGCCGTTGGGCTGGAAGCCGTCGCCCGATATGTCGAGGAAGATCGGATTCGAAACGGCGATCGGCAGGTCGTTCTCATGATCGGGACCCACGACCGGCCCCAGTTTCAATCCTTCGCCGACCGCGACCACGATCAGGTGCGCGTCCGTCGGGGTGGTTACCGGCAGACGCTGGTCGAACTTCACGACACCGGACTGAAAACGATCGGCATGCGTGGCGCGGCGAAAGTCCAGGTCCGTCACCGGGCGACCATTCAGCAACACGAAGACGCGGTTCACATCCAGCCAGTTGGCGGACTGCACGCGAACCTGCAGCTCCAGGTCGCGGCCGACCACCAGGTCATCCCCGGCGATGGCCGTGCGCCGCTCGCCCGCCACGTCGCTCGAAGCCTGTACCTCCAGATACGGTCCATTCGTCATGATCATGTGACCGGCTTCGGCCGATCGCACCATGTCGGTGGTCAGCACGCGAGCCGGTTCATCGGTGGGCGACTTCAGGTAGTTTCGCAGGAAGCCGGAGCCATGGAAGTTGTAGTGCGCGTCGGTATTGACCACGCCCGGGATGCGATAGCCCAGGTTGAGCAGGCGCAGCCAGTGGAAGATGGGATTCGCCTCCGCTTCGGCGGGCACGAGCGTCGTGGGGTACTGCAGGATCCCGGCGGGTGGGTGGACTTCGATCACGTCCATCGAGGAAAACATCCGCTCGAATCCACCGTCGGCCTGCCCATCCAGGTCGCGATCGCCGAGGATCTGCATCAGGTTCGGATGGTTGGCCTGCACCACCTTCGCGGCCCGCTGATCCCACAACGCCAGGCGTTCGATCTGCACGACCGGGTTGTCATTCGAGTCCGGTCCGCCGCCGTCCTGGGTGCGTGGCTTATGCACCAGCGGAAAGGCGTTCTGGTGATTCACGGGCAACTGGTTGCCGGTGACTTCGATGCCCGAACAGGTGGCCATCCGATCGGTCGCCTGCAGTTCCAGCAGGTGCGGGATGTAGGTGGAGATGCGATTGTGCTCGGTGCATGGGGCGAATTCAACGTGCTCCGCGAGCAGATTGAGGACTCGGCCGCGCTGGCTGGAAGTGTTGTCACCCGAGGGCGTCGAATGGCTGTGGAAGTCGCTGCTGATCCATCCGGGCGTCTCGACGGAATGCTTGAGCGACGCGGACAGCGACGTTGGTTCACCTTGTCGAACCTCCACCGTGGTGAAGACGGCGTCGTATTCCGGGCCGTGGCTGATGATCACCTCGTAGCGTCCCGGTGCGATCTCCTGCCGGAAGGTGCCGTTGGCCGTGTAGACGAGGTTCCTCAACGCTTCATCGAACGTGTCGGGGCCGAAGTCAGGCGATGGAGTGCCGGCCGTGCCGCGAAACTCGACCTTGCACGGAATGGCTCGACCCTGGTCGTCGGTGATCCGCGCGTCCACATAGCCGGGAAGTTGCAACTGAACTTCAACTTGTCGCGTGCGAAGATCGCCGCCGATCGACACAGCCCCCCGATACTCGGGGCGGCCGTTGGCGCGGATTCGCAAGGGATGCTCCCCCGCGGGCACGCGCAGACGCACTTGGCCCTGCGGGTTGGTGCGGCCATGCCGTAATTCGCCCTGGTCCGCAGTCGGCTGGGCGTCGCGCAGCAGTTCGACGCGCGCGAGCGGCACGGGTCCCAGCGCGTCACGCACGGTGATATCGACCCACGCTCCCGCCTCGCCCCGCGACTCGGCCATCAAACCATGCAGTTCCAACGCGTTGGCGGCGGGAAACAGCTCGCGATTCAGCACCAGCGTCTGCTGGGGAGCCAGCGTGGTCTGGGCGGCTCCCCCGGACTGATAGCTCAGCAGCGGTCGCTTCTTGTTCACGCTGTCGCCGACGCCCGATGGAGCTGCCTGCTCGACACGCAGTCCGTACGCTTGACGCCACCAGGAGTCCTGGGCCGTGAAGGCGCGAGCATCCGGCTGGAATCGAAAGAGGAACTCGCCATCCATGCGGACGGCGTCCTGCAGCGCAGCCTCGATCGCCTGCGGGTGCGGATTGAAGTAGCGAGTCTCGATGCGCAAGAACGGCTCGCCCTCGCGGAGTCGATAGGTCAGTTCCGCCGCCGGATGCTTTTCCGAGGCGGGGGATTCCAGTTCGAGGACGATCTCGGAACCGCTGGCGGGGTGGTTCGAGTCGGCTTTCCTGCGCCAGGTGAATTCGCCCGCTCCCGGATGGAAGGCCGTCAATTGATCGTTGCTGTCGTCGCGCGAGGTGAGGTCGATGACGGCACCGCCGACGTTCCGCGTCGTCATGTTCGCGTGGCGGCCGGGTGTGGGTTGCGCGATCACGGCCGTGATTCGATCGTTGCGCAGGACGAGATCGCCAAGAATGCAGTCGACCTCCTTGCCCTGCGGCGCGACGGCATCCCAGTTCGCCTCCTCAAGCACGAGCAGCTCGGCGGCCGTCGCGGGACCGGTGACGCACGCCAGGACGACGGCTGCACGGAGCACGATGCTTCGCGCAGCCGCTCGTGCGGTGACGATCGCTGCCCATCCCGACCGGACGCCTTGAGCCCCTCGGCCAACGCCTGCCCGCTCATGCGATGGCCACGGCTTCCGGAAATGATTCTCCACGGAGCGATCCGCCGGAGCAGTCGGTTCCTCAACTCGGTTCGCTTCGTCAAGCGTTTCGAGATGAAGACCGGCGCCGAAGGCCTGCTCGGGGCGAGGGGTGGATGGTCGGCGGCAGTGGAAGTTGCAGGGCGAGGGGAGCATGGGGGCCTCGGTGGGGTAACAGGTGGGTGGGCGTACGCGTCGGTGGTCTGTGCGCGTCTGTCGTCTGCCAGGGGCAGGCTGTCGACGGGTAGGCGAGGCAGGACCGTCCAAAGTCGCACCGCGCGCGGCGACGGCCGTCGAGGCCAGCGCGAGCGATTGCAGTTGGCGATGGCGTGGACGGTCCGAGAGGCGAGCGGCCATCCCGATGAGTCGTCCCGGCGAGTCGACCGGAGCTTCGGATCGCCGCGTGGACGACAGTATGCCCGGCTCGTCGCGCGCTTGCAATTGCGGCTGCTGAGTGGGTGAGTTCGCGGGACGGGGCCGAGTCGTCGGGAGGCGGTCGTCGGGGCCATGGGGTCGGGCGTCGTCGGCTGAACTACCGGTTGCGCAGCGGCGTGAATTCGAGGCGGCCCCCATACCTTCGCCGGCGCGTGTCGGCTATAACCGACCGCATGATGACGCCTTCTTTTTCTCCCCAGACTCGTCTGCGTCGACTTCGCCATCTGCCGGCCATTCGCCGCCTGACGCGAGCCACGCATCTGCATGCTTCGCAACTGCTGCTGCCGCTGTTCGTGCGGGCTGGAACGGGGACGCGCAAGCCGATCAGCTCGCTGCCAGGCCAGGACCAGATCACGGTCGCCGACCTCGCGCGGGAACTGGACGACGTCCAGCGCCTGGGACTGGGCGGCGTGCTGCTCTTCGGCATCCCCGCTGGCAAGGATGAAGTTGGCAGCGACGCCTTCAGTGAGGAGGGGATTGTGCAGCAGGCGATTCGCGAATGCAAACGCGTCGCGCCCGAGGTGCTGGTCGTCTCGGATGTCTGCTGCTGCGAGTACACCGATCATGGGCACTGCGGCGCGCTGCAGGAGTGCGGCGGCCGGATGGATGTGGACAACGATGCGACGCTGGAACTGCTGCGCCGGCAAGTGGCCAGCCACGCGCGGGCGGGCGTCGACGTGGTGGCGCCGAGCGGCATGATGGACGGCATGGTCGCCGCCATTCGCGGCTCGCTGGACGGAGCGGGATTCACGCACGTGCCCATCCTGTCGTACGCGGCCAAGTACGCCAGCGCGTTCTACGGTCCGTTCCGCGAGGCGGCCGAGAGTGCTCCCCGGTTCGGCGACCGGCGTTCCTACCAGATGGATCCCGCGGCCGATGCCGCCCAGGCGCTGCGCGAGGTGGCCATCGACCTGGCCGAGGGCGCGGACATGGTGATGGTCAAGCCGGGCATCGCCTACCTGGACATCGTGCAGCGCGTGGCCACGCAATTCCCCGGAGTGCCGCTGGCGGTCTACAACGTGTCCGGCGAGTACAGCATGGTCAAGGCGGCGGCCGAACGCGGCTGGATCGACGAGCGGGCGATTGTCCTGGAGATGATGACCGCCTTCCAGCGCGCGGGTGCTTCGATCATCATCACCTACTGGGCCAAGGACCTTGCCCGGTGGCTGGCGGAGTCGCGTTAGAACGCAGCGGTGGCGCGTCCGTTGCCTCGGCCATCCGTTGTTGTCGGCGATGCGATGCCTTCGCGGCGAACCACGCGCCCGAAAGTCCATCGTGGGCTCCGGCTCGGCCGGCGAAGAGGTCCCTGGATCCGGTTCCTTGTCTCTCTCGACTCTCTCTGCATCGTAAGGAGTGATCTGCATGTCATCCCGAGCACGCAGCCACGAGCTGTACCAGCGCGCCTGTGAATTGATGCCCGGAGGTGTCAACAGCCCGGCCCGCGCATTTGGCGGAGTGGGCGGCGAGCCGATCGTGATGGAACGCGGCCAGGGAGCTTATCTCTTCGATGTCGATGGCAACCGGTACATCGACTACATCGGTTCCTGGGGACCGATGATCCTGGGGCATACGCACCCTGTCGTGGTGGAAGCCATCCAGCAGGCCGCGCGCTGCGGCAGCAGTTTTGGAGCTCCCACGGAGGCGGAGAACATCCTCGCCGAGATGATCATCGACGCTGTGCCTTCCGTCGAGAAGGTGCGCCTGGTGAGTTCGGGAACCGAGGCCACGATGAGTGCCATTCGGCTGGCTCGCGGGTTCACGGGCCGCGATGGGATCGTGAAGTTCGCGGGCAACTACCACGGCCACGTGGACAGCCTGCTGGTCGCCGCCGGCAGCGCGGCCGCCACGCTGTCCGTCCCCAATTCGCCTGGCGTCACCGCCGGTACGGCCAAGGATACGTACATCGCCCGCTACAACGATGTCGAGGGCCTGGAGCGACTATTTGCGGAACGCGCGGGCAGCATCGCGGCCGTGATCATGGAGCCGGTGGTGGGGAACATGGGCTGTGTCACGCCGACGCCGGAGTTCCTGCGGGCGGTGAGGGAGTTGACGGAGCGAAGCGGCGCGCTGCTGATCTACGACGAGGTGATGAGCGGTTTCCGGGTGGCTTACGGCGGCGCGCAGTCGCTGCAGGGAGTGCGGCCGGACCTGACGACCATGGGGAAGATCGTGGGAGGTGGCCTGCCGCTGGGCGCGTACGGCGGCCGTGCCGACATCATGGACAACGTGCTGCCTGCGGGCAAAGTCTTTCAGGCCGGGACGCTGAGCGGCAATCCGATCGCCACGGCGGCCGGCATCGCGACGCTCGGCATGCTCCGCGAGCATCCGCCGTACGAATACCTCGAACGCATCTCGGCTCGCCTCGCCGATGGACTGGTTGCCGCCGCGAAGGCCGCCGGCGCCGCCTGCCAGATGACGCGCGTCGGCAGCATGATGACACTGTTCTTCAACGACCAGCCCGTGACCGACTGGAACTCCGCCAGTCGCTCCAACACGCAGCGGTTCGCCCGCTACTTCTGGAGCTTGATCGACCAGGGAGTCTACATGCCCTGCAGTCAGTATGAAGCCTTGTTCATCTCGGCCGAGCACACGGAAGCGGACATCGACCACACCCTCCGCGCGGCGGAGGTCGCGATCCGCGCGGCACTGGAATCCTGATCGCGGCGTGCGGCGGAAACCAGGCGCGGCGCTGTTCGCGTCACCCGTCTGCCTTCTCCTCTGCTGCGCTGCGGCGGATGTATTCGGGCGCGATGGACCAAAAGCTCTCGCGCACGCCGCGCTCGTGGGATCGTCGCGCGAGGCGTGCGAGAGTGACGGCGCGGGGGATCCAGGTGCGGCGATCGGTGCATTGATGTGCGGGCAATAGGTCGGTCCAGCGCTGCAGGCCGCTGCCGGAGACGATCAGGCCCTCAGTGCCGTCCGTCAACCAAGGCTCCGCATCGACGATCGCCGTCTCGCCACAAGGCGTTTCCTGCCCCTCCTCGTGTCGATAGCGGCGCACGAACAGCTGCTGCCGCTGAGCATCGAGGGCCACCCAGAGGTTGGGCCCGCCGTGGGTGTCACCGGTCGGATTCGAGATGCCACTGCAGGCCGGGTCGGCGAACGCCTGGGCCGCCAGGATGTCCAGTGTGTCGACGGTAATCACCGGGCACCCCGTCGCGTAGCCGAACACCTTGGCGGCGGTGATGCCGATGCGAAGTCCGGTGAAGGAACCGGGCCCGCGACTGACTGCAAACAGTTCCACCTCGCTCGCTCGCCAGCCGCATTCCCGCAACGCTTCCTGCATGGCCATCGCGAAACTCTGCGTCGTCCGCGTGCCGGGCGGCAGGGAGCGATCCCAGGCGATCGTGTCGTCCTCCAGCAGAGCCAGCATGCCCGGCGTATGCGACGTTTCCAGGGCCAGGAGTTTCATGGGTGCACTCGAGGGTTCTGCGTTCGCTGCCCGTTGCCCCGCCGCTCGTCGTTCGCTGCTCAAGCGGTCGGACCTGGGCGGGAAGCATAAGGTATATTGGGACCGTCAGGATAACAGGTCGAGGCGTTTGGGTTCAGGTCGGCCCAGCGTCACCGACATAACTGCGTCACCGGGGCACCAGCGGCACCGGCCGCATGGCGGGCGAGTTGTCCATCGGCAGGCGAGGTCGCGAGAAGTGATGACAAACAGCAGTCAGGGGGCGCAGGCGAGTGAGCCTTCCTTGTGGTCGCGTCGAGCGTTGCACCATGCGTTGGGGCTCGCCGCGGTCGGGCTGGTCGGCTGCGGCGCGCTGGCCCGTGCCTACGACGTGCACCTGGTCGAGAAACTGCTGACGCGACT
>JBIIEC010000501.1:0-4001 GCA_044238045.1 Pirellulaceae bacterium
AGGAAGCGCGACGGATGAGCGAGCGGTCCGACCAGTTGGCCGCTGTCGGACAGTTGGCCGCCGGGTTGGCGCACGAGCTGCGCAATCCTCTGACCTCAATGAAACTGCTGGCACAGACGGCGCAGGAACGGGATCGCCCTTTGGCCGGCGACGACCTGCGTATCATGGAGGAGGAGATCTCGCGGCTTGAACAGATGCTGCAGACGTTCCTCGACTTCGCGCGCCCCACGCAACTCAAGATTGAACGACTGGACGTGGGGGCGTTGATCGGACGTACGGTCGATCTCGTTCGGCGTCGCGCGGATCGCCAGGAGATCAACCTAAGGTTCGACCTGCCTCGCGAATCGTACTTCCTCGAAGCGGACGCGACCCAGCTTCGCCAAGTCGTGTTGAACCTGCTGCTGAACGCCTTGGATGCGCAGCGGGAAGGGGGCTGCGTCACGGTCATGCTGGATCGGAGCGCCGATGCCGCGGGGCACGAGGAGATCGTCCTCGTGGTCCAGGACGAGGGGCCGGGGATTCCGTGGGGATGGGATCAGAAGATTTTCGAGCCCTTCGCCAGCACCAAGGAAACGGGGATCGGCCTGGGACTCACGATCTGTCGTCGTATCATTGAATCGCATGGCGGCAAGATCGCGGCCCACAGTCGCGAAGCGGGCGGTGCGGAGTTTGAAGTGCGACTGCCCGGCGGCGGTTGGCGGGCGACCTACGAACGGTTGAAAGCCCCCGCGAAAACCGCCACGGTGAATGCGTAACTGGCACGTTTGTCAATGACATCAGGGCGTCGGTTACGGCCGGTAAGCCGGCCTGCAGGTCAGCCCCAGGGAGATCGCCATGGTTGCTGAAGCGCTGGAGAGAGCCGTGAATACGTCGACCCTGCTGGTGATCGACGACGAGCCCAACCTCCTCTATTCGCTGCGTCAGTCCCTGGAGTCGGACGATTTGCGGGTGCTGACCGCCGATACGGCTCGATACGGCCTGGAACGGCTGGAGGTCGATTCGCCGGATGCGGTGCTGCTGGACATCCGATTGCCCGACATGTCGGGACTGGATGTGCTGGAACGCATCCAGAAACTGCGTCCCCAACTGCCAGTGATCGTCATCACGGCGCACGGTACGACCGAGACGGCGATCGAAGCCACCAAGCGGGGCGCGTTCGACTACCTGCTCAAGCCGTTCGACCTGCGACAGTTGCGGACGCTGGTCCAGCGGGCCCTGGATGTCGGCAGGCAGTCCCGAGACACGACCTCCCGCATCACGTGCGACGCACCGGCCTTGGAGAACCAGATGGTCGGCACCAATGCGGCCATGCAGGACGTCTACAAGGCGATCGGACGCGTGGCACCGACGGACCTGAACGTGCTGCTGCTGGGCGAAACCGGCACCGGCAAGGAGATGGTGGCGCAGGCGATCTACCGGCACAGTCGTCGACGGGAGCGACCGTTCACCATCGTGCACTGCGGCGTTGCCACCGAGGCCGCCCTGGAATCGGAACTGTTCGGCGATGCCGAGGGCACTGGATCGGGCGACGGCCGGCCGCGCGTGGGCCGCGCCGAACTGTCTTCCGGCGGGACCCTGTTCTTCGATGAAATTGGCGACTTGCGTCCCTCTACCCAGGCGCGCCTGCTGCGACTGCTGCAGGAGCAGCGTTTCGAGCGGCCGGGGAGTGACGAGTTGGTGTCCTGCGATGTGCGGGTGATCGCGGCGACCAACCAGAACCTCGAGGAACTCGTGGACTCGGGCCGCTTCCGCCGCGACCTCTACTTTCGCCTCAAGAGCTTCTCCATCCAGATGCCCGCACTCCGCGATCGACTGGATGACCTTCCGCTGCTGGTGGAACATTTCATCCGGTTGTACGCCGACGAGACGGGGCGTCGCGTGCGTCAGGTGTCGGACGAGACGCTCAAGTGGATGCAGCGGTATCTCTGGCCGGGGAACGTCCGCGAACTGCAGGGCGCCGTTCGTTACGCGCTGGTGCATGCCGCCACCGACGTTCTCACCCCCGACACGCTGCCCCCCAACCTGGCGGCTGGCATTCAGTTCGCCACGCAACGCGACGCACCCACCGTCGAGCATCGGCCGTTGCTCACCTTCCTGAGGGCCCTGTTGCAGACGGGAGACGAGGACATCTACCGCAAGGTGATCTACTTGGTCGATCGCATGGTTCTCGATGAGGTGCTCAAGGCCGTGGGAAGGAACCAGGTGGAGGCCAGTCGGCGGTTGGGCATCTCCCGCACGACGCTGCGTGCGAAACTCCAGGCGCAACGTCTCAACGAACAGGCTCGCCCCGAAACGCCGCAGGAGGGCCGTAGTCCGTCGTTCGGAACCTTCGGCGACGAAGGCTAGGCCGGCGCGGGCGGACATGCCTTGAAGATCGGCGTCCAAGCCCCCGTTCCCCTCAGACGTCGGGCATCGCGCCGGGGCCGGATGCAACCGGGCCCGGCGCACCGGCTGAGTCCTGATTGCCTGCTGGTCGAAGGCCCATTTCCATCGCCCGGTGACACTGCGGAAGTCACGCCGGCTTCGCGATTTACGCAAGGTCCCCCAAGAATTTTCTCGGCGGGCGTCTTTCGCGGGCCCTTCGAGGCGGCTAAGTTAATTTGCGGCGATTCAGAAGGTGTCATGCGACACCGCGGAACAGGCGGATTTCCGAGCGTGAAACGCCGGTTAATTTTGGTCACTAGGGTGCGGTCCGAGTGGGGCTGCGCCTGAGCAGGGACCAATCCAATCCCCTTTGTACGGAAGAAGTGTCAGCATGTCGTCCGCATCCAGCTACAAGCTCGAGTACATCTGGCTCGATGGTTACCTCCCCGAGCCGAACCTCCGCAGCAAGACCAAGGTCGTGGGCAAGGCACCTGCGTCCGTCGCGGATTGCGCCCTCTGGGGCTTCGATGGCAGTTCCACGCAGCAGGCCGAGGGCCGCAGTTCCGACTGCGTGCTGAAGCCCGTGGCGCTCTACCCGGACAGCAGTCGCAAGAACGGCTTCCTCGTGATGTGCGAGGTCCTGCTGCCGGATGGTTCTCCCCACCCGTCGAACTTCCGCTCCACCGTCGAAGACGACGCGGACCTGTGGATCGGGTTCGAGCAGGAGTACTTCTTCTACAAGGACGGCCGCCCGCTGGGCTTCCCCGAGGATGGTTTCCCGGGACCGCAGGGGCCGTACTACACGGGCATCGGCTACAAGAATGTCGGCTGCACGGCTCGCGAGATCGCGGAAGAGCATATCGACATCACGCTCGATGCGGGCATTGAACTGGAAGGCATTAACGCCGAGGTGGCCAAGGGCCAGTGGGAGTTCCAGATCTTCGGCAAGGGTTCCAAGAAGGTGTGTGACGACCTCTGGGTCGCTCGCTACCTGCTGGTCCGTCTGTGCGAGAAGTACGGCGTGGACGTCGAGTTCCACTGCAAGCCGATTCGCGGCGATTGGAACGGCTCGGGCATGCACACCAACTTCTCGACCAAGATCCTCCGCGAGACCGGCGGCAAGGCGTACTTCGAGAAGCTCATGGGTGCATTCGAGAAGTATCGCGACGAGCACATCGCCGCGTACGGCCCGGACAACCACCTCCGCCTGACCGGCCTGCACGAGACGCAGTCGATCGACAAGTTCAACTACGGCGTGGCGAATCGCGGAGCGTCGATCCGCATTCCACACAGCTTCGTGAACAGCGACTACAAGGGCTACCTCGAAGACCGTCGTCCGAACTCCCAGGCCGATCCGTACAAGATCGTGTCGCGGATCCTGAAGACGATCAAGTCGGTCCAGTAGCGCGCCGTGCCGGCTTGAATCGGCCGGTGCTCCATTCGCTCGAAAATCATCGCGTTGTTCCAGCAACCGCGCCCCGGGGGCGCGGCGGCGACAGCCCGGTCCCTGGGCAGGATTGAACGTCGAAGTTCACCTGCCGGGCCTCGATCCATCAAACGCCGCTCCGCATGGCCGGGCGGCGTTTTTTCGTTAGGCGGTGAACGATGTACGAAGCCAAGAACACAGCGCGGGCCCT
>JBIIEC010000001.1:0-45771 GCA_044238045.1 Pirellulaceae bacterium
TTCGTTCATGAATCTGGTCACTCCCGGCGCGGTCGAGTGGAAAGGCGGGAACCGCCTCCCCTTTATGCCCTAACGCCCGGGACCTGGGAAGTCGACCGGCTTCGCCCCGTCTCCCGCACCAGAAAAAAAATTCGCCCGCCGCGCCCGGTCGTCGAGGGGCCGTCGTTGAGCCCTTGTCAACGCGGTGCACGAGGCGACCTGAAACCGGTCGCCGCCCGTTGACGGCCCCCCCGGAGCCTCTGCCGGGACAGGTAACGCGAACCACTTTTTTCGGGAGTTCCTCACATGTCGCTGCGTTCTTTCTCCAAGTCCGTCCGCAAGCTTCCCCGCACGATCGAAGGTCTCGAAAGCCGCCAGCTGATGGCGGGAGATACCATGGCCGCCGCGCCCGCCGTGCAACTGGACTCGCCCGCCATCGCCGACGTCCAGCCGCTGCTCACCCCCGGCAAGAAGGTCGACGCCCTGCCCGCCTTCGAGATCAGCCCATCGATCGACATCCTTCCCCTCCTCGATCCGTTCGTCGGCGTCTGGACGAGCCCGGACCTCGGCACCGGCGGCCTCACGAAGATCGAGATCACCCGCGACAAGCTCGGCAATCACAATATCCGGGCCTTCGGAGCCTGCCTGCCGGAAGACTGTAACTGGGGCTCCGTGAAACTCGACCTGCTCGGCACCTCCGTCGTCGACAAGACCCCGGACTACGCGATCGGCGAGTGGGACTTCGACTTCAAGGACACGACCATCACCCTGGCCAACACTCGTGATGGACTCGTCGCCGACATGTACAACGTCTATGAAGACAACTCCGGCCGCAAGGACTGGCAGGGCCGCATGCTGCTCACCAAGTCCGGCCAGCTGCTGGAAATGGCCGACCCGGGCAGCGATGAGCTGAAGAACGTCCTCCGCGGTACTTGGGTCAACTCCGATGCGAACACCGACGGCATCAGCAAGCTCTCGGTCAGCCAGAACCGCATCACCGGCGTGGTCACCGGGCAGGTCTGGGGAGCGTGCACGCCCACCGACTGCGACTACGGCACCGACACCATGGACCTGCTCGGCTCCAACACCGGTGACCGCACTCCCGAATACGGCGTCCTCGAGTACGATGCCGGTTTCAAGACCACGTACATCACCACGAGGTTCGAGGATGGCGACCTGGTGCTCGGGCACTACAACGTGTTCCACGACGGTTCGGGACGCTCGAACTACTACTCCGAGGAGCGAATGTGGAAGCTGGGCGACGCGAACCACGATGGTCGGTTCGACTCGTCCGACCTCGTGAAGGTCTTCCAGGCCGGTGAGTACGAGGACAGCACCAACAACAACAGCGTCTGGGAAGAAGGCGACTTCAACCGCGACGGTGACTTCAACTCGACCGACATCGTCGAGGCCATGCAGGGCGGCAACTACGAAGCTGGCCCGATCCACGAGGGGCTGAGCATCTTCGGCGGGTTCGGCGACTTCTTCACGCAGACGAACAAGCTGAAGCCGGAGGCGGTCGACTCCCTGTTCGCCAACGTGCAACTCTCGGACATCACGCTGCCGCAGATCTGATACGAGGCCAGAAGGGATTCGCAGGGTGGTTCCGCGGAAAGAGCGGGCTGCCGGCCAGACCAGGCCGCAGCCCGCTTTTTTGTGCGCGGCCTCGCCGGGAGGCCGTCGGCCACCCCGCTGGACCCCGCCGCACTGGCTGGCCGCATTCTCCATTTGCACGGGCAAGCTGCATCGGCTCCCCCCTGTCCCGCCGCCGGACGATTGCTCGGACGCTACCGGGGCCCCGCTCGTCTACTCGAAGTCCTGCCTCCCGCCTATCATGCCCTCACGTCCGCCGCCGAGTCCGACTCGGCCTTCCAAGCGGACGATCGTCGTACGGGAACAAGCCATTCAACCGAGCGGAGGCGGCGCGGATGTTGCGAGGCATAGGGCTAAAAAAGGCGTGGACCTTGCTGGGGCTGGCAGGACTGGGCATTCTCGCCGTGCGCTGGTTTCCACCCGCGCGGCCTCCCTACCTGGGCGTCCGCAACGGCCAACTGCCCGCCTGCCCCGCGTCGCCCAACTGCGTCTGCTCCCAAGCGACCGATGCCGACCATGCCGTTGCGTCGTTGCCCTTCCAAGGCTCTCCCGACCAAGCCTTCGAAGCCGTGCAGCGGGCGGTGGAGCAACTGGCCCGCACGCACGTGGTGCGCCTCGACGCCGCCGGTCGCTACCTGCACGCGGAATGCCGCACTCGCCTGTTCGCCTTCGTCGATGACCTCGAAGTCTTCGTCGATGCCGGTTCGCGGCAGATTCACTTCCGCTCGGCTTCCCGTCTCGGATACTCCGACCTGGGCGTCAATCGCGGACGCGTCGAACAGCTCAAGGCAGCCATCGGGAGAGAGCTGCCCCGTGCATGATCGACGGCCGGAACCATGCTGCGTCGCGGGGAGCCCGCGATCTTCGGCTTGATGAAAGTCAGCTGGTGCCCGCGACGGCGCCGCTCGCCCGATTGCGACTGTTCGGCGGGGCCATGAGCGGCAGGAGGGGAGAGGTGGCCATCGTGGTCCCGATCGCCATGAGCACCATCAGGCCGAACAGGTCCGGCGACAGGATGCCCATGTCGCGGCCAATCGTCAACACGATCAGCTCGATCAATCCCCGCGTGTTCATCAGCAGGCCGAGCGTGCCGGACGTACGCCAGTCGAAGCCGACCCAGCGGGCGGCCAGCATCGTGCCGCCCCACTTGCCTAAGGTGGCCGTGAAAAGAATGGCCGCACAGTACCACCAGTTCGAAGCGGTCAGGTTGATCTTGGACGTCACGCCCGTGTGAGCAAAGAACACGGGCAGCAGCAGCAGGTGCACCACGTCCTCCAGCTTGTGCCGAAACGACTCCGACAGCCGATTGTTGTGCGGCACGACCGCTCCCAGCAGGAACGCTCCAAAAATCCCGCTGATTCCCATCCATTCGGTCAAAAGGGCCGAGGCCAGCAGGCCCAGCAGCAGCAGGCCCGTCGCTTCGCGGGAAGCGTCCTTGCCCTTCATGCGCTCAAGCCACCGCAGGATGGCCGGGCGAATCACGACCCCGAGTATCACGAGGTAGCTGCCAAAGGCCGCCAGCTTCAGCAGATTCTGGGTCATGCTGAACTGCGCCTGAGCCACGCCGACCACGATCGCCAGCAGCCACCAGGCCGTCGCATCGTCGATCGCCGCGCAGGCAATCGCGAGCATCCCCAACTTGCTGCGGTCCATCTTGCTGTCCACCAGGATTCTGGCGAGAAGCGGAAAGGCGGTGATCGACATCGCCACGCCGATGAAGAGCGAAAAGTTGGTGAACGACACGCCCTCCGGCGCAAAGACCGGATAGAGCCAGAGCGACAGGAGTGCACCGGAGACCATCGGCAACGCGATACTCGAATGCGAGATCGTCAAGGTTGACATCACGTTCGAACGGAACGCGTCCAGGTTCAACTCCAGTCCCACCAGGAAGATGAACAGGAGCAGCCCCACCTGCGCGAGTACGCCCAATTGCGGGTGGATGCTGACGGGAAACAACCACTCGACCGCGCCCGGCGCAATTCTGCCCAGAAGCGTGGGGCCGAGCAGGAAGCCGGCCACCATTTCGCCAATGACCCGCGGCTGCCCCACCAGGCTGAACAGCCAGCCCAACGTGTGCGCCGTGATGAGAATGACCACCAGGGCGAGTAACACGTGGAAGATGGCCGAATGCCCCGCAGGCCGCTTGGTCACCGGGGCAGCGGCCACTCCGGCTGCGGTACCCGTCGCGGCTTCATCGGTCACCGCCGCAACGGTCGATACGTGACCGGCGAAACGCTGCTCGCCATAGGACCGGATCGCGAAAAAACCCACGAAGCCCGCGAGAAGGATGAGCAGATATCCCCCCACCAACCGCCTGCTCTGGGACGCCTCCTGGACTTGCTGAATGGCTGGGGAGTTAATCAACGTCGATTCCTGACATGCTGTGTGGGTACCGGGATCTGTCCCGCAGGAAGTGGCTGTCACTTAACGAGCGACCCTGGCGAAGACGGCCGGGACCGGTGCCCGCGTCTCGGAATCCCGGCCTCGTCGGCGCGGATCCTGAAACGAAGCGGACCGTGAAACATAGTCCACGACGGCTGGCCGCAGAAGGGTCGGAGCCCCGTTCGGCCGCGGCGACCGTTTCGGGCCGGAAGACCTGCTCAAGAGTTGGGACGCTCGTGCTGGGGTTGGTCCGCTCGGAAACCTGCCGTCCAGAAAAGCGTCGCCCGGGAACTTACGGGGCAGGGCACCGAGGAGCGGCAACGACCAAGCCCAAGGAAGTAGGGCTGACCGATCGAGGAGAACGAGCGGAATCCACTGGGGACGCCCCCGAGCGGAACTCATGAACCGCGAAGCGTCACCCTCACCGGATCCCGCAAGAGGGGGGGCTCAGGGGGCGGTTCGTACGGGGCTCGTTGGAAATTGAGCCACGCCGCGTCTTGGTGGAGCCCAAGGCGGGGGCAGATATCCGAGCGGCACGCGACAGCTGTTCCGACCACCGCGAGCCCACGTCCGACCGACCCTGGGATGAACGGAACCGGGTGGTTTGATCTGCGGTCACGTCACCCTGAGTCCGACGCCGCGAGATTGGGTGGTAGCGGTGAGCTTTGAGGATTTTCTTGGCTTGAGGACTTAGGGGCTTTAAGGGAGGGCTCTCGCCCGTTAGAATCAAGGCTCCAAATCTTGCGAAATTGTGGTTCTATCTTGCGAAAATGTGGTTCTCCGCGAAAGGGTTTCATCGTGCGTTCTGCAGCGAGCTTCTGTTTCACCATCGTCGCCATGACCTTGGGAACGTTCTTGTCTTCCGCGTCGGCAAGTGTCGTCACCTACGTCGCCCCCGGGACTGCCTCGAATGGTTCCTCGTCGATATTCAACAGTTCTGGCTATACGTCGAACCTGGGTTACGCCTTTCTAACCGGTTCTTCAGGGCCCTATGACATCGACTGGGTTACGCTGGAAATGTTCTCCAATACCACAGCGGCATCAGGGTCGTTTACGATTGCGATTCATGGAACCACGGATACGACGGCCTATTCGGCAGTTGCCAACGCCACCGCGTACGCGACCGACACCGTCAACATTACGCTGCCTGGAACAAGCTCCACCCTCTTCACCGTGAATTTGACGGCGGCTGATTTGCCCAACATCTCGAACTATCAACTCCTGTCGAATACCGGTTATTCGCTCATCGTCTACAACGCCTCGTCGGGCTTAGCCCTCCGAAGAACACAGGGTCTAGCAAGCGGAACTGCGAACGCCAGTTACACAGTATCCAACGGCTTCACGATGCTCGATACCTTCAGGAACAACACGGCCAACTACGAGAACTCCCCTGGCAGCGCCGTAAATTTTCAGATCTCGTTTGGCGGGACATCAAGCTCTGTTGTCCCCGAGCCTTCCTCGATGGCTCTGTGGACTCTTCTCTTAGGTGGTCTTGTCCGTCGTTGCCGCAACAGGACCTCGCGCTCGTAACCTGATCTACCAACGAGGCAAATCTCGCAATCCGAACCAGCCACTCTCAGGTTCGGACTCGCAGGTTTTTCGATCTCTGCCGAGTTCCTGGCAGCAAGTCCTTTCCATGGCCCCTCGACCGCGAGGCGTGGGGGCTATGGAGGCGGAATGGCCCACGGAAACGTATCCGTCGTGCCATGTTCAGGTCAGCTGCCGTGAACTTGGAGAAGGCTCCACGAGTACCGGAGCCATCAGCAGCAGCGGGGCTGTGTCTGATCCCGCTTTCTCCCCTCGGCTCTCTTCGCGGCGCGTCTCTCTTGGCGAAACCGCCGATCGGTTCCGATAGCGTTCGCGAGATGTCCTGGAGTTGGGATTTGAGGTCGGTGCTTGGCCTCGTCCATCAGCCCGCGCCGTTCGGTAACTTCCCATTGCGGCACACGTCCTTGGCCAGAGTCCCGGGCGACCGCGAAGGCCCGATGGCATCGGGAAGGCCCGATGGCGTCGCGAAGGCTCAGTCCGCAGAGTCCACGGCCGTGTTGGACGAACAGTTCGTCAAGCGTGAGCGTCTCGGGCCGAGCGTAGAGGCAACCGGCGAGGGAGCCGGGACAGCCAAGAAAGCGGAGGACAGAATTGTCCTTCGGACGGGCAAGCAGAGGGGTGGAAGAAGCCCTGTCGTTTCACGGGCCTCGGACGTGTCGCATTAGCGACGCTCCTGGGCTGTTTTCTGCTCACTGCTCTATCCCGTGAACTCTCTGCGGTTGGGGCCCCTTGAGGACGCCCAGAGTCGGGGTGAAAGGATTCGAACCTTCGACTTTCTGCTCCCAAAGCAGACGCGCTAGCCAGACTGCGCTACACCCCGGATGCTAGCACCGCCCCCTGGTGGGGCCGGTGTGGCAACGGAACGAATTGTACACCAAGGGGCTTCGCGGAGCGAGAACCCTTGGGAATCCAAGGCCTGTTCGGGCCGGTTCGTCAGGCCACATGGCGGGGGCGGGTTTCGCCGCCGGCCTCCTGCAGCATGCGGAACAGCCGGTCAAACTCCTCGTTGCTGCGGAACTGGATGGTGATCTGGCCGCGGCCGCGAGCGTTTTGGCGGAGATCGACCTTGGTTCCGAGCAGGAGGCGGAGCTGCTGTTCGAGGGTGGCCAGGTGGGCCGGCCGACCGCTCTTGCGACGCGGTTTGGTCGCTGGCATCCCGTCCGGGTCGCCGTCCAGTTCCAGCACCTTCTCCTGCACGATCCGCTCCGCTTCCCGAACACTCATGCCCTCCTTCTCGATCGTCTTGCTCAGTTCGACCTGCAGGTGGTTGTCTCCCAGGGGCAGCAGGGCGCGGGCGTGGCCGGCGGAGATGCGGCCTTCCTGGACGAGCTTCTGGACCGCCTCGGGCAGCTCCAGCAGACGCATCAGGTTGGCGATGGTGGAGCGATCGATCTTCAGACGCCGACCGAGGTCTTCCTGCGTACAGCGATGCTGTTCCAGGTAACGGCGGAACGAGAGCGCCTTCTCGATGGCGTTCAAGTCCTTGCGCTGCAGGTTTTCCACGATCGCCAGTTCGGCGACCAGCCGGTCATCCGCCTGGCGGACGCGCGCCGGAATCTGCTTCCAGCCCGCCATGACGGCCGCGCGGAGGCGGCGTTCGCCGGAGATGAGCTGCCAGCGCGAGCCGACGCGGCGGACCAGCACCGGCTGCAGCAGGTCGTGTTCCTTCAAGCTCTCGGATAGCGACGCCAGTTCGCTCTCGCTGAACTCCCGCCGCGGCTGGAACGGGTTTTCGTCGATCTGGTCGACCGCGAGTAGCAGCAGGTCGCCATCCTGGGCTGTGGCGGCTTCGGAGATCACCGGCGCGACACTGGCAGTCGGGCCCGCCGCCAGCGGAACTGCGGCAGCCGTCGAGCTCGCGGATGCGGCAGCTTCCGGGCCGTCCAGTTCGCCGTCGTCCTCGTCGCCCTCCTCGGGCCGGTGGATCCGCAGGGTCACCGGTTGCGGGTCCGCCGCCGGCGCCGCCTGCGCGGACGCTTGTGACAGCGCCTGGGACATCGAGACCGGCTCGTTGTCCTCACCCAGCAAGGCGGCCAAACCGCGGCCCAAGCGTCGTTCCTTCGTCATGATTCAGGACCTCCATGCATAATTCGACGTACGATCGCGCGCCGCGCGAACGCGGTGCATACTGTAAGACGGACTGGCCGTGACTGGGAGCTTCGGAAACCGGAACGTCGCGCGGCACCACCGTCTCGAAGACGATCTCGCCAAAGAAGTCGCGCACTTCCGCGTCGACCTCATGCGTCAGTTCCAGACTGTGGTCGTACATGGTCAGCAGGATGCCGCCAAAGTGCAGCTTGCTGGCCGAGCGGCTCATCACCCGCCGGATCACTTCGATCATCTGCGTCAGGCCCTCCATCGCGAAATACTCGCACTGGATGGGCATCAGCACCTCCGTTGAACACGCCAGGGCCGCTTCCGTCAGCGTCCCCAGCGAGGGCGGGCAGTCGATGAGCACGAAATCGTAGGCCGTGGCTTCGGTCGCAAAAAAACGATGCAGCTGCTGGAAGCTCCCCGCGTCGCCGCGCGCCAACGCTTCGATGTCCGAGAAGCTGCGACTGCCGGGAAGCAGGTCCAGGCCGGGAAGCGTCACGTCGCGCGTCGGTTCAGCCATCGCCGAGCGAGCCACGAACGGATGACGCATGGTTGGCGTCGCGCCCAGGCCCGTCGTCGCATTGCACTGCGGATCGAGGTCCACCAGCAGCGTGCGCCCGCCGCTCATCGCCAACGCCGCGGACAGATTGATGGCCGTCGTCGTCTTGCCGACTCCGCCTTTCTGATTGGCGACGCAGAGGATCCGCACCATCGCGCCCGTCTCCCGCTTCGGCCCCTCCGGGCCAATGGCCCTCCCCAAGGGTTCCTCGCCGTCGAAGGTCCGTCTCCGACCAGGCTCGGCCGCTCGCTGAGGGCGGCGGATTCTAGAAGCGACCGGCGTTCAGGGGAATGCCAGTCCGTGCCACGTAAAACCCCAACGAGCTGATCTTGACATTGGGGCGCCGGGGCGATCTCAGGAAATCGGTTCAGAAATCCCCGGTGAACGCCGCTTCCGCGTTTCCACTCTCGGGGCCGCAGATCAGTCAAGGTCAGTTGTTTAACGTGGAACCTCGCCAGGTTGCCTGGGTTTCCTGTTGGGAACGGACGGTCAGAAGGACGGTTTGCCGGGGATTGGGTTGCGGCGGGGCGGGCGACCGGGACGGTCGCGCTCCAGCCTGCAAGGTCCTTTGTTTGACGAGTTAGTTCGCCAGGTTGCCTGGGTTTCCTGTTGGGATCGGACGGTCAGAAGGACGGTTTGCCGGGGATTGGGTTGCGGCGGGGCGGGCGACCGGGACGGTCGCGCTCCAGCCTGCTTCGCCAATCTCGCTCCATCTGGCGTGCTATTCCAGCGGGTTGAAGACCAGGCCGCTCAGCAGCTTCGGGTAGAAGTAGGTGCTCTTGGCCGGCATCCGTTCGCCATGTTCGCTGACGGCGCGGATGTGGTCGATCGTGGCCGGCATCACCAGGGCTGCCAGCGAAAACTCGGGCTGCGCTGGCGAGTCGTTCTCCAGGAAGTCCACCAGTTCGCTCACCAGATGCACATACTCGGGCTTCGGCAGGTTCTTCAGGTCGAGCAGCGTGTCCATCACCAGTCGGTGCAGCATCGCCACGCCCAGGCCTTGCCAGTCGCCACTGTGGTCCGTCGCCACCTCGGCCATCTTCTGCCGGCCGGCCTCCGTGATTTGAGCCAGCACCCAGCGGCCATCCTTCGCCGTGAAGAACGCAAACTGACCCTGCTCGCCGTCGGCCTCGATCTGGTCCCACAGCGATTCGGCCAGATCGGTGCCTTCGCCCGCCAGCCGGCAGTGGAAGTAGCTGCCCAGTTTGGCGACCAGCTGTTCGGAGGTCATCGGCGGCACGCCGCGGAACAGGCGGTGCGTCGGCAGCACGACCATGCCCGGATCGCTCATGCCGACGCACATCATCAGCACGTAATGCGCCGGGTGCTCGGGCGGCAACGGCGACTGCCGATTCAGCTCATCGCGATAGTTGCAGGCCGTCTCGTAACGATGGTGGCCATCGGCGATGAACGTGGGCTTGCCCGCCATCGCGGCCATCACGGCGGAGATCACTTGGACGTCCGTGACAGGCCACATGCGGTGCACCACGCCCAGGTGGTCGACCGCTTCCAGCGGCGTCTTCTCGATGATGTGCTCTTCGAGCAGGTTCTGGGCGACCGTGTCCGGGTCGGGATAGAGGCCGAAGATCTGGCTGAGATTCGTGCGACAGGCCCGCGTCAGCTTGAGCCGGTCTTCCTTCGCCGACGCGTGCGTCTCTTCGTGCGGGTAGATCGAGCCTTCGCCGAAGCGTTCCAGCCGCGTGCGGCACATGAAGCCCTTGCGCGTGTGCGGCCGGCCGGCATACTCGAACGTCTGGTGGTAGACATACAGCGCCGGATCCGACTCCAGCCGCAGCAGGCCTTGGTCGCGCCACTGCTTGAGGAACCGGGCCGCTCTCGTGTACCGATTCGACTGCTCGTCATCCCCCGGTTCGTCGCGATTCAGTTCCAGCCGGATCACATTCGCCGGATGACGCTCGTACAGGCGGTCGCGCAGCCCGTCGTCAATTACATCGTAGGGCGGGGCGATCACGTCGCTCAGCGATCCGACGTGTCCGAGGTCATAGCGAAGTCCGCGAAAGGCTTGGATCTGTGGCATGGTGACGTCTTCTCTGCGTTTTTCCCAATAAAAATGGCTCCGGTTGTTATGCCGGAGCCATTCGCGTCTGTCAATGAGTCGCACCGCCGTGCGTCACACGGCGGCCGAGCAACTCGGCTGCGTGCCGAGCGTCTAGTAGCGGTAGTAGTCGGGCTTGAACGGTCCTTCGACCGGCACGCCCAGGTAGTCGGCCTGGTCGTCCGTCAGCGTCGTCAGCTTCACGCCCAACTGGTCCAGGTGCAGCCGCGCGACCTCTTCATCGAGGTGCTTGGGCAGCACATGCACGCCGATCGAGTACTTCTCTCCCTCGGTCCACAGAGCCAGCTGCGCCAGCACCTGGTTGGTGAACGAGTTCGACATCACGAACGACGGATGGCCGGTGGCGCAGCCGAGGTTCACGAGGCGGCCTTCCGCCAGGATGATGATGGAGCGTCCGTTGGCGAACGTGTAGCGATCCACCAGCGGCTTGATGTTGACGCACTCCACGTCCCGCTGCGAGTTCAGCCACTTCATGTCGATCTCGAGATCGAAGTGCCCGATGTTGCAGACGATGGCGTCGTTCGGCATCACCTTCATGTGCTCGCCGCGGATGATGTCGCGGCAGCCGGTGGTCGTGACGAAGATGTTGGCGATCGGAGCGGCTTCTTCCATGGTCGTGACCTGGAAGCCTTCCATCACGGCCTGCAGCGCGTTGATCGGATCGATTTCGGTCACGATCACGCGGGCGCCATAACGCTGCAGCGAGTGGGCGCAGCCCTTGCCGACGTCACCGTATCCGGCCACCACGGCCACCTTGCCGGCAACCATCACGTCCGTCGCCCGCTTGATGCCGTCCACGAGCGACTCGCGGCAGCCGTACAGGTTGTCGAACTTGCTCTTGGTCACCGAGTCGTTGACGTTGATCGCCGGCAGCTTCAGCTCGCCGCGCTGGATCATCTTCCGCAGCTCCTTGATGCCCGTCGTGGTCTCTTCCGAGAGCCCGCGGATGCCATCGAGAAGTTCCGGGTGCTGCTTGTGGACGAGCGCCGTGAGGTCACCGCCGTCGTCCAGGATCATGTTCAGCGGCTGGCCGTCCGGGAAGATCACCGTCTGCTCGACGCACCAGTCATACTCCTCGTCCGTCTCGCCCTTCCAGGCGTAGACGGGCACGCCCGTGGCCGCGATCGCCGCGGCGGCGTGGTCCTGCGTCGAGAACTTGTTGCAGCTGCTCCAGGTCACTTCCGCGCCGAGCGCCGTCAGCGTCTCGATCAGCACGGCGGTCTGGATCGTCATGTGGAGGCAACCGGCGATGCGGGCACCTTCGAGCGGCTTGGAGGGTCCGTACTTGCGACGCAGGGCCATCAGGCCGGGCATCTCGTTTTCCGCGAGCATGATCTCGCGGCGACCCCATTCGGCCAGTGACATGTCTTTGACTTTGTACGGAACACGCGTTTCAACTTGGGCCACAATCGCCTCCTGAAGCTGTGAACTTGTCATGGTGGCCGCCTGGTCTGGGGCGGCCGAAGATTCCATTCCGAATTGGAAACGACGCGGACCAGATCCGGGTCCGGCCGGGAACTGATGAAATATAGGCATCAGCCCGAGTCTCGCAACCCGCGGGAAGGCCGCTTCCGACCGATCCGCAGCCTTTTGCCTGTCTTTTTGGAAAATGAATGGAGCTTTTCTGGCAAAGGGCCGGGCGGTCCGGATCGCCAACCTGGCGGTTGAACGAAAAGCCAACGGCCGTGGCTTGGTTTCAACGCCCAGGACGGGAGGATTGCCCGTGTACCCTCCCCGACAGTGGCTTGGCCTAGCGGCTCGATACGCTCCGAGCCGCCGCGAGGAACTGTCGAGTTTTTTCCGCGTCTTTTCGGCCTGGTTCGGATTCGACTCCGCTCGCCACGTCGACCGCCTGGGGATGCAGGGCCCCGATCGCCTCCGCCACGTTCGCCGCATGCAGTCCGCCTGCTAGCACCCAGGGGAGTCCGGGTGTCGCGTCCCCGGTCGCCGCGTCCGCTTCTTGAATCCTCCGTGGCATGGCAATCCGCCCGCTTCGGCAGCCGCCCTGCGCGGCCAGGTCGTCGGCCAGTCGCTGCCAGGGGAGTGTCTGCCCCGTGCCGCCGAACGCTCCGGCCTCCTGCGCATCCAGCAGGACCGCGTCCGGCAGGCAGCCCGCGGCCTCCATCGCCTCCAGGAACCGAATCACTTCGGCCAAGCCGCCCTCGCCGTAGGGCAAGGCCCGCAGCACCCGCAGTCCTGGCAACGCTCGACCAAATTCCGGCGGCTCCTGTCCATGCAGCTGCACCCAGTCGAGGTCGAAACGCGTCACTGCATCCCGGATCTCGGACGGCTCCGCGTTCACGAACACGCCTACCAGCACCGGCCGTCGCGGCAGTTCGCGAAGCGTTTTCCGGATCTCGCTGGCCTGCGGCTCGCCCAGATAGCGACGGCTGCGAGGATAGAAGTTCAACCCGATCGCGGGCACATTCGCCGCCACCAGCGCTCGCAGGTCCTCTCCGCGGGTGACGCCGCAGATCTTCACATCGAAGGGAAGTCGAGCGGTCGTCATGGGGCTAGGATCCGAACGAGCGTCGGCGGTTCAAGGAGGCGAGCGATCTGCCAGGGCTTCCGGCAGCGTTCCATCAGGAAAAGAATGATAGAACGAACGGCGCGGTCGCCCAAGATGGGATGGCACACGAGGCATTCGGGCGCGGGCGGTTCCTGGCGCGGCGAGCGTCAGTGGCGGGAGTGTGCTGGCGAAGACCGGTCGTCATCGCGCGGGGCGAGTGTCGCCGCGGCAGCGTGCGACGCAGTGACGTGCGCCGAGGCAGGTGCGTCCGGCGGTTGCTGGCTCGCGACAGGGCGGGCCGGGATGCCGACGACCGTGGTGCCGGGCGGGACGTCGTGCAGCACGACGGAGTTCGCGCCGATCACGGCGTCGTCGCCGATCGTGACTCTCCCCAACACCTTGGCGCCCGCTCCGACATTGACGCGTCGCCCCAGGATCGGCGCCTCGAACGGTCGCTCCAGATAACGGTTTCCCAGGGTGACGCCCTGTCGCAAGACGCAGTCGTCGCCGATGATCGCGTTGCCGTGCACGACGATCGCGCCCTGGTGTTCCACCACGACACGTCGACCCAACTGCACGGAGTAGGGCAGTTCGATGCCATAACCGTTTCGGCAGCGGCGATACATCCAGCGATACAGGACGCTGAGGGGCGCTCGCAGCGGCTTGAAGCGAATCGTCATCCGCCACTGGCCGAAACGACAGACGGCCACGGCGCGGAAGCCCGGCAGCGTCCAGTCGCCCCGGTGCGCGCGCAGGTCCTCGCGCCAGGTCTGCCAGAGGCTTTGCACGCGGGGCTCCGCCGATTCGCTCATGCAGGGAAACCCTTCACGAAGACGCTGTGCCGGAGTGAGTCCCAGAGGAACTTGGGCGGGTCGAAGTCCTTCTTGCGTTCCAGAACGCGGCGGACTTGCCAGATCGACAGGCCGACCAATGTCGCCAGGTCGCAGGCCAGCAGGTACGGTCGCCCATGGTTCTTGACGAAATATCGTCGCCGCGACTCAAACCAGTAGGTTGGCCGCCGCTTTCGTTCCGCTCGCTGGTTCGTCACGCCCGACGCCTGGCCCACCAGGTGCACAATGCGGCTTTGCGGCGCATACCAGCAGGTCCACCCCGCCCGCCGTGCGCGGCGGCAGAAGTCGACCTCTTCGAAGTACATGAAGTATTCCGCGTCGAGCAGGCCGATGGCGTCGAACACTTCGCGACGAATCAGCATGCTCGCGCCCGACACCCAGTCCATGGCGACCTCCGCACTCGGAGGAGGCGGCGCGATGACGTAGCGGTGCAGCAGTCGCGAGACGAGTCCCAGGCGCAGCGTGTCGTCCAGTTCGCTCGCCACCGTCGGGAACCGAAACGCCGATCGCTGTGCCGTGCCGTCCGGATCCTCGCAGCGACTGCCCACGATGCCGACGTGCGGATTCCGCTGCAGGAAGTCCACCAGCTCGCGAATCGCCCGCGGTCGGATGTAGGTGTCCGGGTTGAGCAGCAGCACGAAGTCGGGCGGATCGTCGGAAGCCAGCCGCTCCCGGATCGCTTCATTGTTCCCGTAAGCGAATCCGCCGTTGCGCGGCAGCGGCTTCAACTCGATCCAGTCCGCGTGGCCCGACTGCCCGATGTATTCGGAAAGCTGCCGTACCGAGTCGTCCGGCGACTGGTTGTCGGTCACCACGACCTCCAAGCCGGGCACGAGCTGCCGTTCGGGAAGGATCGACTTCAGGCAGTCGATCGTCATCGCCGGCGTGCGGTAGTTGACGATCGCCACGAGGACGCGAGGGTAGGAACGGGCGGGCATGGCAGGGGACCAAGGATCGTGGTGGGCAGGACACGCGAGCGAGGGACATGCCGCACGACGCGGAGTCTGTCCAAGGGTAATGCAGGTCGGGTGGCGCGACGCGGGAGCAGCCGCACGGGCAACAACTATCTGTAGCACGATCCGACCCGTATCTCGGAAGTGGCGGAGATGCGTCTTGGTCGGGCGGTAGAAATCGCCGGATTCAGCGGCCGCGCGAGCGGCGAACCGGGAGGAGCCGGGGTAGATTACGCGACAGAAGCCCTGGGGGCGGGAGGCCGCAAGCGAAACCCGCCTTCGCGTGGGATGGACGGTTCTTCTCGCGTCAGGCTGCAGTCCGCGAGGGATATCCGAAAGCCGTTTGCGCTTCGTTCCAGCGGCGAATCGCGACCGCCACCAGATGCCCGCCAAAAGCAAGAGCCAGCTTCATGGCGGTCTGTACACGCAGGGAGCGGCCGATCATCGGCACGCAGTTCAGGTCGCAGTCCGGATCCTGGTCGGTGAGGTTCATGGTGGGTGGCACGAAGCCGTCGCGGAGCGCCAAGGTCGTGAGCGCCAGTTCGACGCTGCCGGAGGCGTTCACGAGATGGCCGAGCATCGACTTCAGGCCGCTGACGCACAGGTCGTCGGCGTGGCCTCCAAACGCCCGGCGGATGCCACGCGTCTCCATCACGTCGTTCTGCAGCGTGCCCGTCGCGTGGGCGTTGATGTAGCCGATGTCGGCCGGCGCGAGCTGCACGCGACGCAGGGTATCGCCGATCAACCGCGTCAGCGCTTCGCTCTCCAGATCCAACCCTGTCATGTGGTGCGCATCGGACAGCACCTTGCCGCCCAGCACCTCGGCGTAGATCCGCGCGCCGCGGGCCCGAGCATGGCTCGCTCGCTCCAGCATCAGCACCGCCGCGCCCTCGCCCATCACAAAGCCCTGTCGGTGCCGATCAAAGGGCCGGCACGCCGCCGCCGGATCGTCCGCTTCGGCTAGCACTCGCATGTTCTGGAAACCCGCCGCGAACAACGGGTCGATCGCTTCCGCGCTGCCTGCCATCGCGACGTCACACTGGCCGTCCTGAATGGCGCGGACCGCCGAAAGAATGTCGATCAAGCCGCTGGCGCACGCCGTGGAGTGGCAGATGCGCGGACCATACAGCCCGTAGTGCGTGGCAATGTTCCAGCAGGCGCTGTTCGGGAAGAACTGCTCCCAGTTCGAGACGTCGCCCGGTCGGTCAGGCGTCTCGAAACCGTGGAGCTGCCGCAGCCAACGCCAGTCGCCCATGTGGCCGCTGATGGCGCAACCACAGCGGTTGCCGTCGATGGCGTCGAGGTCGAGGCCCGAGTCGTCGAGCGCTTCACGAGCGGCCGTCTGCGCCAGGTGAATCACCTTCAGCTGTCGCGGCAACGACGGCTCACTGTCGACCACGGCCGCGATCCGCAGGTGTTCCGGCGTGGATTCGCCGGGCCCAATCCGCCGTACTCCCGATCGGCCCGCGCGGATGGCCTCCCAGGTCGCTTCACGCGAGCCGCCCACCGAACTGATCACTCCGATCCCGGTGATCACCACCGGTTCGCGCAGGCGGGGTCGGTCTGGTTCGTGGATTCGCAGCATCCGCTATCCGTCCTTCGTGGAAGGCGTGGCTCCGTGGGGGAATTCCGGGAGGCGGGGAATACTCGAATCCCCCGAAGGCCGCCACCCGTGTTTTTTCCCCGTGGCCAAACCTAAAGGGGAATGGGCGAAATGGGCGTATTTGGATGAGTGCTGGTGGCCGCCCGCGAGTCGCTTTGAATGCCCCGGATTCTCTATCTTTAATTTCGGCGATGTTTACCGATTCCGCGGCCTGCAACCGTTTGCAGCGGACCTCGCGATGGATAGACTACGAGGGTCGTGGGTTGAGAGCCCCTGGGAGGTTCTGGTAGTGTGTTCCTGTGGGGTTGATACCCATAGGGAGTGTCTTGGCAGGAAGCCGCCATGAAGCGACGTGGGTTGGAAGTCGAGCATGAGCGCGAGCATGAGCGAAGGTGCAATGCCGCTGCTGCTGGGCGAATTTCCCAGGACGCTCGACGAACGCTTCCGGCTGTCGCTTCCTCTCGAACTGGTGGGGCTCTGGGGGGCGGAACCCGACAAGCTCCCCTGCGTGCTGGCGAAGGAGCGCCCGGGCTGCCTCAGTCTCTGGCATGCTCCGGTCTGGCAGACGCAGATGGAGGCCGGAATGCGGGTGGTGGAGAGCAAACTGCAAGCCGGGCGACTCGGTCATCGCATCGCCCAGGTGCAGACGCTCGGCCGACTGCTGTCCTCGCGGCATCGGCCCGTGACGCTGGCCGGTCGTGGCCGACTGGTGATCCCCGACGGGTTCCGCGACTTTCTCGCCGCGGAAGCTGGATCCGAGGTGATGGTGGTGGGCGCTGCCGTGTGCATCGAGATCTGGGAACGCTCGGCGTGGCTCGAATGCCTGCGCGCCGAAATCCCTCAGTTCAGCAGCCTGCTGGATTCGCTCAGCTCCTGACCGCGTTCGTTTCTACGCCTTCGCAGCCCTCAGTCTCGGGAGCAAGTTCGACGCAGCGTTTTACCTGAAGGTACCCTGCTGGTTGTTCCACGGGGAAGGATGTAAGTCAACGGAGGAATCGGGGTCCGAGGCACGGATGCCTTTTCCGAGTTGCGTCGAGCTTGCTCCCAGGGCTGAGGGAAGTCGAACGTGGCGGCGATTGAACCACGGGGGATACGGAGAGCACAGAGGCCGAGTGGAATCTCCGCGCTCTTCGTGCCCTCCGTGGGCTCAAGAACCACGAACGCGACTCGCAAGGTGATCAGCAGAGTCGCCGAGTCCTCAGGCGGTGTTCTCGAGGCAGTCGAAGGCCCTGCGCAGGCCGAGCAGGCGATTATCCAGCCGGCGTAGCTGCCTGGGACTCGTTGCTCACCGCTGGTTATGGCGATCGATGGCCGCTTTCACGAAGCTGGCGAACAGCGGGTGCGCCGAAATCGGCTGCGACTTGAACTCGGGGTGGAACTGCACGGCCAAGAACCAGGGGTGGTCGGGGATTTCGATCACCTCGACCAGACTGCCGTCGGGGCTGGTTCCCGTCACCTGCAGTCCACAGGCGGCGAACTGCTGGCGGTAGGCGTTGTTGAACTCATACCGGTGGCGGTGACGTTCCTGGATGTGCGTCGACTGGTAGGCCTCGGCCGCGCGACTGCCGGGGGCGAGCGCGGCGGGTTGCGAGCCGAGTCGCATGGTGCCGCCCTTGTCGGTGATGTTCTTCTGGTCGTCCAGCAGGCAGATGACCGGATGCGGCGTGTCCTTGCTGAATTCGGTGGAGTGCGCGTGGGCCAGACCGGTCACGTGCCGCGCGAATTCGATCACGGCGCACTGCATGCCCAGGCAGATGCCCAGGAACGGAATGCGCCGCTCCCGCGCGAAACGAATGGCGTCGACCTTGCCCTCGATGCCCCGCTCGCCGAATCCGCCCGGTACCAGGATGCCGTCGTATCCGGACAGCATCCGCTCCGGTCCCTCGCGTTCCACTTCCTCGCTGTGGATCCGACCCACACGGACCTGGGCGATGTGATGAATGCCCGCGTGGTCGATCGACTCGTAGATCGACTTGTAGGCGTCGCGATGTTCGGCATACTTGCCCACCACCGCGATGCTGATCTCATGCTGGGGGTTGCGGAGGCGATGCAGCAACTGGTGCCAGTCGTTGAGTTCCAGGCTGCCGCCGCGCAGGGAAAGCCGCTGGATGATCAGCTGGTCAAGGTTGTTGTTCACGAGGCTCAGCGGCACTTCGTAGATCGAGAAGTCCTTGTCCTTTTCTTCGATCACCGCTTCCAGCGGCACATTGCAGAAGAGGGCGATCTTTTGGCGGTCGTCCTGGCTAATGGTGCGTTCCGTGCGGCAGATCAGGATGTCGGGCTGGATGCCAATCTGTCGCAGGAGTCCCACCGAATGCTGGGTCGGCTTGGTCTTCAGTTCGGCCGCCGCCTTCAGGTACGGCACGAGCGTCAGGTGGATGTAGAGGCAGTTCTGCCGGCCGATGTCCTGGGCGAACTGGCGGATCGCTTCGAGGAACGGCTGGCTTTCGATGTCGCCCAC
Source organism: Pirellulaceae bacterium (assembly GCA_044238045.1). Lineage (GTDB taxonomy): Bacteria > Planctomycetota > Planctomycetia > Pirellulales > Pirellulaceae > CAZUJM01. The sequence continues at coordinate 18,610 of JBIIEC010000001.1, forward strand.
CGTGCCGCCGATCTCGGTGATCACGACGTCGACATCGTCGCTGGCCACCTTGTGGATCACACGCTTGATTTCGTCGGTGATGTGCGGAATCACCTGCACCGTCTTGCCCAGGAACTCGCCACGCCGCTCCTTCTCGATGACCGACAGGTAGATCTGTCCGGTCGTATAGTTGCAGTCGCGCGTCAGGGCACCGTTGGTGAATCGCTCGTAGTGGCCGAGGTCCAGGTCGGTCTCGCTGCCATCGTCCAGCACATACACTTCACCGTGCTGGTAAGGGCTCATCGTGCCCGGATCGACGTTGATGTACGGATCCAGCTTCTGCATCCGCACCTTCAGGCCGCGACGCTCCAGAAGCATCCCGATCGAGGCACTGGTCAAGCCTTTGCCCAGGGAACTGACGACACCGCCCGTAACAAAGATATGCTTCGCCATCCGCTGCAACGCTCCCGGCAACGAGGACCTCGTCCATCCGCCACTCGCGGCGGTGTGCGACGCCCCGACCACCGCCCTGCGGATGCCGGCTGCCCACCGCCCTTCGGGCGCCGGCTGCAAGAACGACGCGCATTCCCAGATTGCCTGCTTGACCCGAATTTCAGGCCGCCATTGTACGGCGACGATGGCGATCCACAAAGGCCCGGTAGTCGGCCGGCGTGTCGATCCCGATGGCCCGTTCAAGGATGGTGCCTACCTGAATCGGAATTCCCGCCGCCAGCACCCGCAACTGCTCCAGACGCTCCACCTGCTCCAGACGATGGGGCGGCATCTGGGCCAGCTGCAGGAGGAAGTCGCGGCGGTAGGCATACAAGCCGATATGCTGCAGGAAAACGGGCGGTTCGGCATGCAGGAGCTGCTCGTCCCACTCCCGCGCGTGGGGAATCGGGCTGCGGCTGAAATACAGAGCCCGTCCCTGGCCGTCGCAGACCACTTTCACGCAGGCCGGGTCCTCCAACTGCTCCCGCGAGCGGATGGGCGTGGCCAGCGTCGACATGGAGGCCGCCGGGTCGCGTTCCAGCAACTCAATCGCCAGATCGATCGCCTCGCCCGAAATGTCCGGCTCGTCCCCCTGCACGTTCACGACGATGTCCGCCTCCGGCAGACGACCGGCCAGCTCCGCCACCCGGTCGGTGCCGCTGGCTGCCTGCGGATCGGTCAACTGGACCTGCCCACCAAAACGGCGGACTTCCTCCGCGATCGCCTCGTCGTCTGCCGCCACCCAGACGCCTCGCGGCCGGCGCGCCCGACAGGCCGACTCGTAGGTGTGCTGCAGCACGGTTTTGCCCGTTTCCCGAAGCAGCAGTTTGCGCGGCAGTCGCGTGGATTGAAGACGCGCCGGAATCACAATGAAACTGGAACTGCTTCGGCCCATGTTTTCGATCCTTCCTTGAATCGAGAGCGAGGAGAAACGAATCGAGAGCGAGGAGAAACGAGCGTCCGCGCGACAGAGCGGGCCGGCGGGAGTCGCCGCGGTTTGTAAGGCAGGGGGCCCGTGCAGTGCAAGCCGAACCACCGCATGACGCCGTCCGCTCCCCTAGGCGCCTTCTGCAAGCACACCCCCTCGAACGGCAGCCCGCCGCAGCTCGCCCTGCCCCAAGACGGAACTTTTTTTCTGGCCAGATCGTGGTCAGCGACGCGGACTCGCCAGTTTTTCTCTGAGCAGGCAAAGTGGGTGTAGTTGGAGGAATAGGTGATCTAGATTCCTTCGGACGCTTGGCTGCAGGTTTCCGGGAGTTTCCGTTTGGACGGGAGGTTCTGGGAAGAATGGATGGCCTGATGGCCGGGCGTCGTCGTATCGAGTCTATCGCCCGAGCAAGTCCGGGGGCTGGGCCTGGGGCGGACGCGCATGCGTTTTCGCCGTCAGGTGGCTCTCGCCTTTTTGATTCCGAACGGAGATCGACCTTATGTGTGGCATCGTGGGTTATGTGGGCCGTCGCCAAGCGGCCGAATTCTTGCTGGAAGGCCTGCGACGGCTGGAGTATCGCGGATACGACAGCGCCGGGCTGGCGGTCCTGGACGCTCAGGGCCAGATCGGAATCGTTCGCAGTCCCGGCCGGATTTTGTCGCTCGAAGAGAAACTGCTGGAGCAGCCGTTGAAAGGCCGCCTTGGCGTGGGCCACACGCGATGGGCGACTCATGGTCCGCCGACGGAAGTGAACGCGCACCCGCACCTGGGCGGCGATGGCGAAGTCGCCGTCGTGCACAACGGCGTGATTGAGAACTACCTGGGCCTCAAGGAGCGTCTGCGATCGGAGGGGTACGAGTTCGCTTCCGCGACCGACACCGAAGTGATCGCCCACCTGGTGGCTTTCCACCTGCGGGCGCTGCGGCAGGACACGACGCAGCAGTGGGACGAGCCGTTCGGCCTGGAAGTGACGGCGGTGAAGCGGGCGATTGGCGAACTGCGCGGCACGTTCGGCCTGGCCGTCGTCTTCCGTGACCATCCCGACGTGATCATCGCGGCCCGCCTGGGCAGCCCGCTGGTGATCGGCGTCGGCGACTCGGAGCATTTCGTGGCCAGCGACGCCTCGCCGCTCGCCGGTTACACGGACCGCATCGTCTACCTGGCCGACCATCAGCTGGCCGTCGTGACGGCCGACAGCCTGCATGTCACCCATCGCGATCGCGGCCAGGTGCAGCACGACGTCCGTGTCCTCGACATCGACGCCACCGCCGTGACGCTCGACAGCGAATACGCGCACTTCATGCTCAAGGAGATCTACGAGCAGCCGCAGACGCTGCGCGACAGCATGCGAGGCCGTCTCTGCAAGGAGAACGCCACGGCGATCTTCGGCGGCTTGAACCTGACGCCGCAGCAGCTGCGCCGCGTCAACCGCGTGCTGCTCACCGCGTGCGGCACGAGCTGGCATTCGGCGCTGGTGGGCGAGTACCTGATCGAGGAGTTTGCTCGGCTGCCGGTGGATGTCGAGTATGCGAGCGAGCTGCGTTACCGCAACCCGCCGCTGGACCACGACACGATCCTGTTCTCGATCACCCAGAGTGGCGAGACGGCGGATACGCTGGCCGCGCAGCGCGAGCTGAAGCGAAAGGGTCATCCGACGCTGGCGATCTGCAACGTCGTGGGCAGCACGATCGCGCAGGAGGCCGATGGCGGCATCTACCTGCACGCGGGACCGGAGATCGGGGTGGCTTCGACGAAGGCCTACACGTCGCAGCTGGTCGTGCTGACCATGCTGGCACTCTACTTCGGACGCCTCCGCCACCTCAGCTACGGCGCGGGTCGCCGCATCATCCAGGCACTCGAAGAGCTGCCGGATCGCGTCGAGGAGGCTCTGGAGTGCGAGACGCAGGTCAAGCGGATCGCCGAGAAGTACTGCGAGAGCAACAACTTCCTCTACCTGGGTCGCCAGTACAACTTCCCGACGGCCCTTGAGGGAGCGTTGAAGCTGAAGGAGATCAGCTATATCCACGCCGAAGGCTATCCGGCGGCGGAGATGAAGCATGGTCCGATCGCGCTGGTGGACGAGCACACGCCCAGCGTGTTCGTCATGCCCCAAGGACTCGTCTATGACAAGGTCATGGCGAATCTGGAGGAGATCAAGGCGCGGGGCGGCCCGGTCATCGCCGTGGCCGGCAAGGGCGACCGACTCGTCAAGACGCTTGCCGACGACGTCATCTCGGTGCCGGTCGTCGAGGACTTCCTGCAGCCGATCGTCTGCATCATCCCGCTCCAGCTGCTTGCCTACCACATCGCGCTGCTGCGTGGTTGCGATGTCGACAAGCCGCGCAACCTCGCCAAGAGCGTGACGGTGGAATAGCACCCAGCCGCGCGGCGCGCCGGCCCCCGGCCGACGTGTCGCCAACCGCCCGGAACGAGCCAACGGCGGGTTTCCTTTCGAGGAGGCCCGCCGTTGTGCGTTTCGGACGGACCAGTCTGCTCCGAACGACGCGGACGCCGTGGCTGCGTTCGCGTTCAGTCGCCCAGCAGCCGTTTGCGGCGCAGTTCATGATGGTAGTGCTGCGCGAAACGGTGGGCTTCGTCGCGGACATACTGCAGCAGCCGCAGCGCGTAGGCGTGGCGGCTGAGCCGCATTGGCTCCGATTCGCCGGGCAGGAACACCTCCTCCTCACGCTTCGCCAGCGACAGCAGCACCGGCGGCTGGATCTGGCGCTCCTCGAACGCCGCGCGGGCCGCGTTGAGCTGCCCCTTGCCGCCGTCGATCAACAGGATGTCTGGAAACATCTCGCCTCGGTCGTGCAGTCGCTGGAAACGCCGCGAAACGACCTCGTGGATGCTGCGAAAATCGTCGATCCCTTCGACCGTGCGAATGCGGTAACGCCGATAGCCGGGCTTGAACGGTAGTCCGTCGATGAACTGCACGAGGCTGGCCACCGTCTCCTGCCCGCCCAGGTGGGCGATGTCGACGCCTTCGATCGTCCGCGGCGTGGACGGCAGCTTCAGCACCTTGCGCAGGCCGGCCAGCCCCTTCTTGGGGTCGATGTAAAACACCTCCGGCTGCACGTGCGTGTCCAGTTCGCCGCGTTTGTCCAGCGTTTCCAGCATGTGCACTTCGTCGCGCAGCTGCGCCGCCTTCTCGAACCGCAGCTCCTTCGCCGCCTCCTTCATCTCCTCCCGCATCGCGTCCAGCAGGCTTTTCTTGTTCCCTTCCAGGAACATCTGCAATCGCTTGATGTCGCGACGATACTCCTCGCGCGAGATGCGCAGGTTGCATGGAGCGGTACACTGCTGGATGCTGGCCAGCAGGCACGGGCGGAACCATTTCCACCGCTCATCGGACTCCTCGATGTCCAGCGAGCAGGTGCGGAACTTGAAGATCCGCTGCAGCACCTGGACGGCGCCGCGCAGTGCGCCAGCGCTGGGAAACGGGCCGTACAGCTTGACGCCGCTGCTTGCCGGTTCCCGCGTCACCTCGACGCGCGGAAAATCTTCCCGCGTCGTAATCATCAGGTACGGGAAGCTCTTGTCGTCCTTCAGGTCCTTGTTGTACTTCGGCTGGGTATCCTTGATCAGCCGCGACTCCACCAGCAACGCATCCACTTCGCTGTCGCACTCGATGAAGTCCGCGTCGCAGATCTCGTGGATCCAGTAGGAAGTCCGCGGCTCCTCCGCCGCCTGCTTGTTAAAATAGCTGCCGGCGCGCGACCGCAGGTTCGTTGCCTTGCCGATGTAGATCACACGGCCCGAGAGGTCCTTGAAGAGATAGACGCCCGGCACCTGCGGGAACTCCCGCACCCGCGCCGCCGCGCGGCGGAAGCCGAACTCATGAGGCGCCGCCAATTCCTCCGCCGAAAGCGGCTCGGACGCCGGCTCCTCGAGGTTTTCCGCAGTCGTCTCCGCGGCACTGCCCGCGTTCGCTTCAGGCGACTCGTGGCGGACGTCGGTCGGGCGGTTCGATTCGGAATCGTCGGGATCTTGCGGAGCGTTCATGCCACCATTGTAGAGCGGTCGCCCCGGATACGAAGGCCAATCGCTGCAAAAGGCCGCTCGTCTTCTGGCGGCTCATGGCCCCCGAAAGTCGATGGCTCCCGGAGCGCGGCTAGACCGACTCGGCGAACGCCTGCAGGTCCTTTTGGAATCCATCGAGCCGCGTCTGCATCTCCGCCGCGGCATCCTCCAGGCTCGACAGCTGCTCCGGCGCGACGCAGGTGAACATGTAGAACTTCACCTTCGGTTCGGTGCCCGAGGGGCGGGCGGCGACGTAGTTGCCGGTTTCGGCCAGGTCGAAGATCACCAGGTCGCCGCGCGGGCCCGACAGCGGTTCGACCGCTCCGCCCACCGTGATCCGCTGGCCCTGTTCGTAGTCGCGGACCGTCTTGACCGGCAGTCCGCCCAACTGCCGGGGCGGCGCCTGGCGGAACTTCTCCATCAACGCCTGCATCCGCGCCATGCCTTCCGAACCAGGCATCGTCTGCGTCATCAGCCGCTCGGCATGGTAACCGTGCTGCCAGTAGAGCGATTCGAGCTTCTGGTGCAGGGAGAGCTTCTGGGCCTTCACATGCGCAGCCAACTCGGCCATCAGCATGCAGGCCACGGCGCCGTCCTTGTCGCGGGCATACTGGCCGACCAGGTAGCCGTGCGACTCCTCGGTGCCGAACACGAACTGGTCCGGCCCCTGCTCGTCCACCACGCCCGCGATCCACTTGAAGCCCACCAGCAGGTCGCCAAACGTGCGCACTCCGTACGATTCGGCGATGCGGCGGATCATCTCGGTGGTGACCAGCGTCTTGACGACGTAGTGGGACGGGCTGAGCATCCCGGCTTTCTTACGCTTCTCCAGGAGGTAGTCGGCGAGCAGCACGCCGATCTGGTTGCCGCTGAAGGTCCGCCACTCGCCGGTGGAGTCCAGCGTGCAGGGGGCCGCGCAGCCCAGGCGGTCGCAGTCGGGATCGGTGGCCAGGATCAGGTCGGCCTTCACCTTCCTGGCATGTTCGATGATGGCGTCGAATACGGCCGTGTTCTCGGGATTGGAGACATGCTGCGGCACGTTCGGGAAATCGCCGCTCGGCTCCGCATGCGGGCCGTAGACTTCGACCTGCTCGAAACCATCGGCCTGCAGCGCGGGCAGCACGGCCGACGCGCCGACGCCATGCAGGGGCGAGTAGATGATCCGCACGTCGCGCGGGCCGGGAAACGCCTGTCGCTTCAGGGCCTCGATGAACGCTTGGTCGACCTCGTCGCGGCACAGTTCGATGCGGCCATCGGCCACGGCCGTGTCGAAATCCACGCGTTCGATCCGATCCACGTTCATCACTCGCTCGATCACGCCGGTATCGTGCGGAGGCAGGATCTGGCCGCCGGTGGACCAGTAAGCCTTCACGGCGTTGTCGCTCGGCGGATTGTGGCTGGCCGTGACCATGATGCCGCAGCAGCAGCGCTTGTGACGCACGAGGAAAGATAGTTCGGGCGTGCTGCGATAGTCGTCCAGGAAGTAGACGCGGTAGCCCGCAGCCACCATGATCTCGGCGCACAGCTTGGCGAAGTGCGGGGAGTTGTGGCGAGTGTCGTAGGCGATCGCGCAGGACAGCGGGCCGCTGCCGGCGCGGTTTTGCTTGACGTAGTCCGCCAGGCCCTGGGCACTCTCCCCGATCGTCCGGTCGTTGATCATGTTCGAGCCGATCGGATACATGCGGCCGCGGCGGCCGCCCGTACCGAACGGGATGACCGTCCAGAAGGCGTCGTCCAGCACCTTCCACTGACCGCCCCGGATATGCTCGACGATCGCCGGACCATACTCGGCATAGCGGGTTTCGGTCAGCCACCGCCGCAGGTTGGTGACAGCACCCGATGTCAGCTTGCCGGCCGCGGCCGCCTGTTGGACTTGGGTCAACGCGTCGGATACCTGATCGGGGCGGAGCGTCTCGGGCATGGGGCCTGCCAATCTGAGGAGGGGGCCGGGATGTGAGCATCCGGCGGGCTACAATAAGGGTTGCTTGGGACCTGCTCCCATTCATCCGGCTTGAGCGGGTCGATCGGGACGGTCGGATTGTAAGCGGGGAGTGTCACGCAGTTCAACCGCACCGAGTCCCGCGTTGCCGGTCGAGGGTGTTTCCGTAACCGATGTTTGCGGTGCTCGGAACGGCCCCGGTCGCTCCGAGAACTGGCCTGTTCGAACCCATCTGGACTCTGAGGATAATGGAAAAATGACCGCGGAACCGATCATCAGCGTCTCGGGGCTTCGAGGAGTGGTGGGCGAAACGTTGACGCCGGAGGTCGCGATCCGCTATGCGTCTGCTTTTTCCGCGGAGCTGGGGCCGGGCGCGATCGTATTGACGCGCGATGGTCGAGCCACGGGACGCATGCTCGCCGACGTCTTGCGCGGAACGCTCTGCGCGTTGGGACGCGATGTGATCGACGCCGATGTGGCCGCCACGCCGACGACGGGCGTGCTGGTACGAGCGTACCGAGCCGCCGGTGGCCTCCAGATTTCCGCCAGCCACAATCCGGCGGAGTACAACGGCATCAAACTGTTCGGCCCCGAAGGTCGCGTGATCACGGAGGCGGCGGGCCAGCCGGTGCTCGCCCGCTATCGCGCCGGTCGCGCGCCGGCCTGGGTCCGCCATGACGCGGTCGGCACCCTGCAGCCCTGCGTCGACTCGCTGCAGGATCACCTCGACCTCGTGCTCGCCACCGTCAACCACCAGCTCATCCGCGAACGCGGGTTCCGCGTGCTGCTCGATTCCAACCACGGAGCGGGCAGCCTGCTCGGCGTGCGGCTGCTGGAGGAACTCGGCTGTCATGTGACGCTGCTCGGATCGCCGCCCGATGGCCGTTTCGAGCATAAGCCCGAGCCCACGGCCGACAACCTGGCCGGCGTCTCGGCCCTCGCCCGGGATGTGCACGCCGATGTGGGCTTCTGCCAAGACCCCGACGCCGACCGCCTCGCGCTGCTCGACGAGCAGGGCCGCTACATCGGCGAGGAGTTCACGCTCGCGCTCACGGTCCGCCATCTGCTCGGCCAACGTCCAGGCCCGATTGTGACGAACTGCTCGACCAGCCGCATGTCGCAGGACATCGCGGAGGCGTTCGGCGTTCCGTTCTATCGCTCGAAGGTCGGCGAGGCGAACGTCACGGCGCTGATGATCGAAAAGAAAGCCGTGTTTGGCGGCGAAGGCAACGGCGGGCCGATCGACCCGCGCGTCGGCTACGTCCGCGACAGCTTTGTCGGCATGGCCCTGGTGCTGGAAGCAATGGCCAGCGAACGGAAGACGCTGAGCCAGCTGGCCGCGGAGCTGCCGCAGTACGCGATCCACAAGACGACGGTGGCCGTCGATCGCGAGGAAGTGGCGAGCCGCCTCGAGCAGCTGGCTCGTCATTTCAGTACCGCCCGCGCCGACGACCTCGATGGATTGCGCCTCGACTGGGACGACCGCTGGCTGCTGGTGCGGGCGAGCAACACGGAGCCGATTGTGCGGCTGGTGGCGGAGGCCCGCACGCTGGAGGCCGCGCGAGCCCTGTGCGAAGAGGCCGGCATGGCCCTGCAGGGACAGGCCGTACCGGCAGGCCGCTAAAACGCGAAGTGACTCACACGCCCGGCCTTTACTCGCCGCGCAGCTTCGCGAGGCTGCGCTTCATGCCTTCGATCTGCTGTGGTGATGGTTGCGGCACGCGCAGGTCCAGCGACTTGAGCGTGGAGCTGATCACATCGGCGACGATGGCCCGCGTCATCCACTTGTCGTCGGCCGGAATCACGTGCCACGGCGCCCACTCCGTGCTCGTCGCGCGAATGGCCCCTTCGTAGGCCTCCATGTATTCGTCCCAGTGGTCGCGCTCATTCACGTCGCCCTCCGAGAACTTCCAGTTCTTCTCCGGCTCCTCCAGTCGTTCGATGAATCGCCGCTTCTGCTCCTCCTTGCTCACGTTCAGGAAAAACTTGAGCACGGTGGTGCCGTTCCGCGTGAGATGCTGCTCGAAGGCGTTGATGTCGTCGTAACGGGCCTGCCAGAACGACTTGCCACGTTTGCCAGGCGGCAGTTTCTGGAAGTCGAGCAGTTCGGGATGGACGCGCACGACGAGCACTTCTTCGTAGTACGACCGATTGAAGATGCCGATGCGTCCCCGTTCGGGCAGTCGGACCATGCAGCGCCAGAGGTAGGTGTGGTCGAGTTCCTCTTCGGACGGCCGTTTGAAGCTGTATACCTGGCAGCCCGTCGGATTGATGCCGGACATCACATGCTTGATCGTGCCGTCCTTGCCGGCGGCGTCCATGGCCTGGAAGATGATCAGCAGCGCGTAGCGGTCGTCGGCGTAGAGCATCTCCTGGGCCGCCGCGAGTTCGGTGAGGCTGTGAGCCAGCAGCGCCTCGGCGTGTTCCCGCACGGCGGCTTTTTCGTTCGGCTTCCAGGCGCCGACCGCGGACCACTTCGTGTCATGGTCCTTGAGGCGAAACTTCTTCTTCGGCGTCACGCGGACGCTGGCGATCACTTTGTCGGAGATCATGGGTGCGGAATCCCGGTAGTAAAGAGGAGGGGAGGCGCGCGGGGCGCGGGTCCTTGGAAGTCGATCAGGGAATGCGGCAGCCTTCGGCTCGCCAGACCTGTTCAGCGTATTCGCGGATCGTCCGGTCGCTGGAGAAATGTCCCGACGCGGCGACGTTGAGTACCGCCAGGCGACTCCAGTCGTCGGCGTCACGGAAGCGCTGGCCGGCGCGGTGTTGCGCCGCAGCGTAGGACTGCAGGTCGGCCAGGTGCAGGTAGTAGTCGTTCCGTTCCAGGAGCTGGTCCACCAGCGGCTGGAACGCGCCGGGCTGGTCGGGGCAGAAGTGGTTGTCGCGGATCAGGTCGAGCGTCTCGCGAACTTCGGCGTCGTTCTCATAGTGCCAGCGAGCAAGATACCAGGGACGCGTCGTGGCGACCTGCTCGGCGTCCAGTCCGAACAGGAAAAAGTTCTCCTCGCCGGCCCGCTGGTACATCTCGATGGTCGCTCCATCACGGGTCGCGACCGTCAGCGCGCCGTTCATCATGAACTTCATGTTGCTCGTGCCACTCGCCTCATATCCTGCCGTCGACAGCTGTTCGGAGATGTCCGCTGCGGGAATCAGTCGCTCGGCCAACGAGACGTTGTAGTTGGGCAGGAAGAGAACTCGCAGCTTCCGGGAGATGATCGTGTCGGCCTCGATCGCGGCCGCGACGCGGTGGATGAAGAAGATCACCAGCTTGGCGAGGTGGTATGCCGGCGCCGCCTTGCCCGCGAAGAAGAACGTCCGCGGCGGCAGGTCCAGGCCGGGATCCTTGCGCAGGCGATTGTAGAGCACCACGATGTGCAGGGCGTTGAGCAGCTGCCGCTTGTATTCGTGGATCCGCTTGATGTGGCAGTCGAAGATCGTGTCGGGATCGACGGCCAGCCCGCTGGACTTCCGCAGCCAGTCCACAAGCCGCAGTTTCGCCCCGCGCTTGGCGCGACGGAAACGTTCGCGGAACACGGGATCGTCGGCGAGGGGGCGAAGCTGTTCCAGTCGTCCGGTCTCCGTGAGCCATCCGTCGCCGATCGCCTCGGTCAGCAGTCCGGCCAGGTCGGGATTGGCGAGCGCGACCCAGCGACGGGGGGTCACGCCGTTGGTGATGTTGCGGAATCGCTCCGGATACATCTCCGCGAAGTCGGGAACCAGTCGCGTGCGCACGAGCTGCGAATGGATGGCGGCGACGCCGTTGGTGCTGTGCGAACCGACGATCGCCAAGTGGGCCATCCGCACCGTCCGTGTCGTGCCCTCCTCCACCAGGCTCATCCGCTGCACGCGCCGTCCATCCTCCGGATAACGGACGCGCACTTCGTCCAGGAAACGCCGGTTGATCTCGTAAACGATCTCCAGCAGCCGCGGACACAGCAGCTCGAAGAAACCCACAGGCCACTTCTCCAATGCTTCGGGCAGCAGCGTATGGTTTGTGTAGGCCAGCGTGCGGATCGTCAAGTCCCAGGCCACGTCCCACGGCAGTCGGGCCTGGTCGAGCAGGATGCGCATCAGTTCGGCGACGGCCATCGCGGGGTGCGTGTCGTTCAGCTGGATGGCTACCTTTTCGGGCAGCAGCGCCCAGTCGGCGTTCTCGCGACGGAAGCGGCCGATGATGTCGCCCAGCGAACAGCAGACAAGGAAGTACTGCTGGGCAAAACGCAGCACGCGGCCGACCTGCGTGGAATCGTCGGGGTAGAGCACGCGCGTGATCGTCTCGGCCATCAGGCGGTCCATGATCGCGCCGACGAAGTCGCCTGAGCTGAATTCGCCGAAGTCAAAATAGTCGGGCGACTCGGCCTTCCAGAGACGCAGCGTGTTGATGGTGTTGCCGCCGTGCCCGACGACCGGCCGGTCGTACGGAACGCCGATGAGTTTCATCGTGCGTTCGGAGCTGGCGCGGAGCACGCCATTCTCCAGGTAAAAGAAGCAGCCGATCGGCACCTCCACGGTTTCACGCGGCCGCGCGACCTCCCACGGATCGGGCCGCGCCAGCCAGTGGTCCGGCTGCTCCACCTGCCGGCCGCCCACGATCTCCTGGCGAAAGATCCCATACTCATAACGCAGGCCCTGGCCCATCGACGGGATGTGCAGCGTGGCCATCGATTCGATGAAGCAGGCGGCAAGTCGGCCGAGTCCACCGTTGCCCAGCCCGGCGTCCATCTCCGTCTCCAGCAGTCCGTGCCAGTCGCGACGCGCGTCCGTCTGCAGGTCGCTTTCGACAAATGACTGCACACCGAGGTTCAGGATGTTGTTGCTGAGCGACCGCCCGAGCAGGAACTCCATCGAAAGATAGTAGACCCGTTTCGGATTTTCGCGATCCTGTGTCTGCTGGGTCAGCAGCCAGCGCTGGGTGAGCAGGTCGCGCAGCGACAGGGCGACGGCTTCGAAGCGATCCCGCTGGCTGGCCGCCTCCATCGAAATCGCATGGTCAAACATCAGGTGGCGGTCGTAGTAGTCGAGTTCCGAGAACCGGAACGGACCGCACTCATACTGCCGCAGCTCCTCGCGGAGGGGCGGAGGCGAGGACTGCGCGGGCGAACTGCTGGGGTGCGGCGCGGAATGTGGCGCGGAATGCGGCGCGGAATGTGGCGCGGAATGCGGCGGGTCAGGCGGATCGTGCATGGGCCGCGAGGCTCCGGGTATCCGCCCGCCATGGCGTGGTTGCGATGCGTGGAGTAATAACCTCTGCAGCTGTGCGGACTGCGGGACCGGTGTGGGCTTTCGGTCCCCGCGTCAGTCGCCCAGGCAGACGTTCATGGAGCGAGCCGTGCGCACGAGGCCGCCATCGGTGGGCACGGTCTTCAGCGAACGGACGGCTTCCTGCAGCGGCACGCTGCCGATGTGCGTGCCCAGGTGGGCCACCATGCGCCCGAACTGACCCTCGGCAACCAAGCGTACCGCCTCGGCGCCGAAAATGGAACAGAGAGCCCGGTCGAAGGTGGTGGGGCCGCCGCCACGCTGCAGGTGTCCCAGCACGCAGCAGCGCGTCTCCTTGCCCGTTCGCTTTTCGATCTCCGCCGCCACCGCCGCACCGATGCCGCCGAGCCGTGTTTCGCCGTGCCCAGGCTGGTTTTTCGTCGTGACCACGGCGCCGCCACTCGGCATCGCGCCCTCCGCGACGACGACGATCGAGAACCGTCGTCCCCTCGCCTCGCGTTCCAGGATCTTCGCGCACACCGGTTCGTACGAAAACGGGATCTCGGGGATCAGGATCACATCGGCCCCGCCCGCGATGCCCGCGTAGATGGCAATCCAGCCGGCGTAGCGGCCCATCACCTCCAGCACCATCACCCGATCGTGGCTCTCGGCCGTCGTGTGCAGCCGATCGAGCGCATCGGTGGCGCAGGCAACGGCCGAGTCGAACCCGAAGGTCATGGTGGTGCCCTGCAGGTCGTTGTCGATGGTCTTGGGAACGCCCACCAGCGGAATGCCATGTTCGTGCATCTGCTGGGCGATGGTGAGCGAACCGTCGCCGCCGATGCTGATGAGCGCCGAAAGGCCTAGTCGCCGCATTCCTTCCCGGGCGCCGTCGAGCAGTTCGGCGGGCAGTTGGCGGTTTTCGCCAAGGCCGACCTTGGCCGAGAAACGCCCGCGATTGGCGGTGCCCAGGATCGTGCCGCCGCGCACTAGCAGTCCGTCGAGGTCGTGGTAGTCGAGCGTCCGCGAGCGGATCGGCTCGAGCAGTCCCTCGTAGCCGCCAAGGATGCCTACCGACTCCCAGCCCCGCTGCGTCGCCGACTTGACGGCCGCGCGAATGACCGCGTTCAGTCCGGGGCAGTCACCGCCGCCTGTCACGATGCCGATCTTCATGCACTCTGCGTCCTGGGGGTTCGTCGGGGTGAACCTGGGGGTTCGTCGGGGTGAAATGGAGTCGGCGGTGGCGAGTCGACCAGGCGGCGCTGGGTGAACGCACCCAGGGGCTGGCCCGAGTGACCGACGGTTGTCAGCCGATGCGGTCCTTGCCCATGTAGGGCCGGAGGACTTCGGGGACGAGCACCGAGCCGTCCGGCTGCTGGTAGTTCTCGAGCACGGCGATGATGGCGCGGCTGAGCGCGATGGCGGTGCCGTTGAGGGTGTGCACGAAGTTCGTGCCTTTCTCGCCGGGCGTCTTGTAGCGGACATTCAGGCGGCGGGCCTGGTAGTCGGTGCAGTTGCTGGTGCTGGTGACTTCGCCCCATTCGCCGTTTTCGCCGCGCCCGGGCATCCAGGCTTCGAGGTCGAACTTGCGGTAGGCCGGCGCGCCGAGGTCGCCGGTGGAGGTGTCCACGACGCGGAAGGGAATGCCCAGCGCGTCGAACAGGTCGCACTCGATGCGGCACAGTTCATCGTGCATCGCGTCGCTGGTTTCCGGCGTGGTGAAGGCGAACATCTCGACCTTCGTGAACTGGTGCACGCGGTAGAGTCCCCGCGACGCGCGGCCGTGCGCGCCAGCTTCCGTGCGGAAGCAGTGGCTGATGCCGCACATCTTGATCGGCAGCTGCTCCAACGACAGGATCTCGTCCGCCAGGTAGCCGCCCAGCGTGATCTCCGCCGTCGCCACCAGGCACAGGTCGCTGTCCGAGATGCTGTAGATCTGCGTTTCGGTCCCGCGCGGGTTGAAGCCGATGCCCTCCAGGATCTCCCGTCGCGCCAGGTCGGGCGTGGTGGTGAGCATGAAGCCTTCGCGCATCAGCACTTCGACCGCGAACCGCTGCAAGGCGAGGTCCAGCAGCACCGCGTCGTTTTTCAGGAAGTAGAAGCCGTGTCCGGTGGTCTTCGCACCGGCCTCGAAGTCGAACAGGCCGAGCCGCTGGCCGATTTCGACATGGTCCTGCGGCTTGAAGGCGAAGTCGCGCGGCGCGTGCTTGCCGCGCCGACATTCGAGGTTCTCGGCGTCGGTGAAGCCGATGGGCGCGGCCGGATGGGCCATGTTGGGAATGCCCCGCTGGATCGTCTCCAGTTCCGCCTGCCACGCGTTCAACGTGTGCTCCGACGAATCCTTCGCCTCGCGCAGCCGTCGGCCTTCCTCCTTGCGCGCCTCACGCTCCTCGGCATCCTTGGCCTTGCCGATCGACTTGGCGACCTCGTTTGCCTGCCGGTTCAGGTCCTGCAGCTCCTGAAGCTTGTCGCGACACAGGCGATCCAGCTCGACGAAGCGGTCGAGGTCGGCGGGCATGCCGCGGTTGGCGCAGTTTTGTTTGACCGCTTCGATGTGGTCGACGATGAACTTCCGGTCCAGCATGATCCTGATTCCCGTTCCGTGTGTGTTGCAAAGGGCCTCGGCGGCGCGAGCGGTCGGCTGCCTGATCGACTAGGCGATGTTGCCGATCCGGCTGATCTCATCCCAGAGCCAGGCGCTGCTGCGGATGCCGCGATGGTAGTCTTCCAGCGAGAATTTTTCGTTCGGGCTGTGGGTATTGTCGTCGTCGAGGCCCCAGCCAAGCAGCAGGGTATCGACGCCCAGGCGTTCGGCGAAGTGGCCGACGATGGGGATGGAGCCGCCTTCGCGGATCATCACCGGCTCGCGGCCGAAGCCTTTGGCGATGGCCCGACGAGCGGCCGCCACGAAGGGACTTTCTCGCGGAATCACGATCCCCGGCGCGTGGCTCATCTCCCGCAGTTCCATGCGGATGCCGGGCGGACAGAGTCGCGTGAGCATCTCGCGCAGGCTGGCCGCGATGCGGGCCGGATCCTGGTGGGGGACGAGCCGGAAGCTGAACTTGGCCGACGCCCGCGCCGGCAGCACCGTCTTCGCACCCTCGCCCTGGTAACCGCTGGTGAGGCCGTTGATGTCGTAGGTCGGCCGCACCCAGCGACGCTCCAGGGCCGAGAATCCCTCCTCGCCCGACAACGCGTCGACATCGAGTTGCCGTTTCAGGTCGTCTTCGCTGTACTGCAGTGACGCCAGTTGGTCTCGTTCGTCGTCGGGCAGCGGATCCACGCCGTCATAGAATCCGGGGATGGTGACGCGGCCACGGTCGTCGATCAGCGCGGCCATCATCCGGCAGAGGGCGAGCGCCGGGTTGGTCACGGCACCGCCGAACACACCCGAATGCAGGTCCTGCCGCGGTCCCTGCAGGACGACTTCAAAATAAGCCAATCCACGCAGGCCGTAGGTGATCGCCGGCTTGCCCCGCGCGAACTGGCTGCTATCGCTGACCACGACGATGTCGCACGCCAGCTTCTTGGCCGCCGCCGGGTCGTCCAAGTAATGGTGCAGGTTTGCGCTGCCCACCTCCTCCTCGCCCTCGATCAGGTACTTGATCTGCACGGGCAGTTCGCCCTGCGATTCGATCCAGGCCTGCGCACTCTTGACGTGCGTCAGCATCTGGCCTTTGTCGTCCGTCGCGCCGCGCGCGAACAGGTTGCCGTCGCGCCGCGTGGGTTCGAAGGGCGGACTGATCCATTCGCCCAGCGGGTCGGGCGGCTGGACGTCATAGTGTCCGTACACGAGCACGACCGGGCGGCCGGGGCGCGGCGGCGACTGCGCGTACACCAGCGGGTGTCCCTGGGTCGGGATGATTTCGGTTTCGAAACGCAACTGCTGGAACTGATCGGCCACCCACTGCGCCGCACGCTCGACATCGGCCTTGTGGCGACTGTCGGTGCTGACGCTGGGAATTCGCAGCAGCTCGCACAGGTCGTCCTCGTATCGTTGACGCTGCGAGTGGAGGTGGTTGTCCAGATTGGACATGCATGAATCCTTAAACTTTGCCTAGAGCCCGCAGGTGCGTTCGCGCGGCGAGGGTGGCTATGCAATTCGGGTTAAAAAATGTTTCGAGGTTGCGCCGCGGGGGGGATTCCTACTTTTCGGACCGGTTGGGCCAAATATAATGAGAGGCCCCGGTAGGAATGAAGCGGCGGTAGCGGATCTATCGCCGATTTTCCCTTCCCGGCCTTGTCCTGCGGCGGCTTTCGCGGGTGGCCAGGATGCCGGTTCCGTTCCGTCCGAGCCTCTCGGAGGCGGCGGACCTAGCGACACCCGCGTCGCTTCGGTCACCCCCGTCCCGCACCGCGTCCGGTGCGAGGCCGCCGGGCGACTTCAGGTTCCTCGCTTTCGAACCAGACCCAAGGCATTGTTCTCCCCATGTCGAACACCGCGACCGCCAAGCCGGATACGGACCTTCAGGAACAGACGGTTGAGAAGGCCGAACCGAGCCGCGACCAGCGTCCCAAGAAGCAGCCTCGGTACCACGTCATTCTCTGGGATGATAACGATCATTCGTATGACTATGTCATCCGCATGATGAAGGATCTTTTCGGCCATCCGGCGGAAAAGGGCTACGAACTGGCGCGGGAAGTCGATACTGCGGGCCGTACCGTTTGTCTGACGACGACGCTGGAACATGCGGAACTCAAACGCGACCAGGTGCACGCTTTTGGCCGTGATCGCCTCATCGCTCGCTGCAAGGGCTCGATGACCTGCACGCTCGAGGCCGAACGCTAAGCGCCTCGCGCTGTTTCGCCCCGGCCGGCCGCGAAGCCGGTTCTGCCGCCGGACGCCGCCCCTCACCGGTCCTCTCTGCCTGGCTTGGTGTCCAGCGACCCTTTCTGTCCGCTGTTCGCTCGGAGTATACTGCTGGTCCGCCGATGCGGCGTTGGTCCAGGGCCGCTGTCTGGTGCGTTCCGGTAATGCATCTTCCGTCTGCCGTGTCTCCCCATGCGGTCTCGCGGGATGTGACAGTCCGCCGTCGCAGGTCCCGGGCGACGAGCGTCGCCTGACCGCAACGATCCCCTCGAACTTTGTCCGGTGTTGAAACATGACTCCCGCGAAGCTCAAGACGGTGACCCTCGGTTGCAAGGTCAACCAGTACGAGACCGAGTATGTGCGGCAGGGGCTGGTCAACGCGGGTTTTTTTCGCGACGCCGCGGCCGACGAAGCGGCCGACCTGTGCATCATCAACACCTGCACGGTTACGAATGAGGGTGATTCCAAGAGCCGCCAGGTGGTGCGACGGCTGGCGCGGGAGAATCCGGACGCGCGCCTGATCGTCATGGGCTGTTACGCGACGCGCGCGCCCGAGGAACTGGCCGTGCTGCCGAACGTGGTCGAGGTGGTGACGGACAAACGCGAACTGCCCGACCTGCTGGGACGGTTTGGTGTCGTCGACGTTCCCGACGGCATTTCGCGGTTCGGCGATCGGCACCGCGCGTTCATCAAGGTGCAAGACGGTTGCCTGCTGCGTTGCAGTTACTGCATCATCCCGCAGGTGCGGCCCGAGATGAACAGTCGCGCGGCCGACCAGATCCTAGCGGAAACGCAACGGGTGGTGGCGAACGGCTATCGCGAAATCGTGCTCACGGGCATCCACCTGGGCCACTATGGCGTCGACCACAATCGCCACGTTCCGAAGGAGCAGTGGAACCGACTGTCCAGCCTGCTGCGCCGCATGATGGACCTGCCCGGCGACTTTCGCGTGCGCCTGTCGAGCATTGAGGCGACGGAGGTCACGCGCGAACTGCTGCAGGTCATGGCCGATCACCAGGATCGCATCTGCCCGCACCTGCATGTGTGTCTGCAGAGTGGCTCGGATAGCGTGCTGCGCCGCATGCAGCGCCGCTGGGGCGCTCAACGGTTCATCGACCGCTGCCGGCTCGTGCGCGACTACCTGCCCCAGCCGGCCCTCACGACCGATGTGATCGTGGGGTTCCCCGGGGAGACCGAGGCTGAATTTGAGCAGACGTGTGACGTGGTGCGTGACGTTGGTTTCTCGAAGGTGCACGTCTTCCCCTTCAGCGCCCGACGCGGCACTCCCGCCGCCACGATGCCACAGCAGGTCGACCGCGGTGTGATCGCCGAGCGATCGCGACGGCTGGCGGAGGTGGAATGCGAGCAGCGGTTTCAATACGCGCGATCGCTGCGGGGGCGACGACTGCAGGTGCTGGTGGAGGCGCCGACGAACGACGCGCAGATGCCCGGGATTGGCACGTCATGCCGCTACTTGCCGATCCGGCTGCATCGCGGCGAGCCGAGCCAGTTGGTGCAGGCGACCGTGGGCGAAGTCGAACCGGATGGAACGCTCCGCGCGGCGTTCGTCGTGGGGGATGTTTCCGAGCAGGCATCGGTCGAGTCCGGGGTTGGCAGCCAGCGGTGACGGATTCCGTCGACGCCAGGAACCGGCCAAGCCGCGGATGCGTGGGAATGTCTGTTCCCGCGCATCGCTCGATCGAGCGGTTCGCGTTGAGGAAGGGAAGTTGCGAGCATGTCGATTTCGGATGCGGCGGACGGCCGATCGGACCGTGGTGTAAAAGCGTGGGCCTCCGCTCGCGGAGTGCTGCTGCCGGCGCTGCTGCTGCTGGCGCTGGTCATGGTGGGGTGCGGCGCGAGGGAAGCTTCGCGCGAAGCGGATTCATCCACTGCGGCACCGCATTCAAGCGTGCCAGCCGCCGTCTCGGAGGCGGAGTCGGCGGTTGTGAAGCTGCGGGTGCTGTCGCCAGCCGACTATGACGAGTTTCTGTCACAGCATCGAGGCAAGGTGGTGCTGGTCGACTTCTGGGCCACCTGGTGCGCGGTCTGCGTGGAGGGTTTGCCGCACACGCTGGAGCTGCAGCGGAAGTACGGGGACCGCGGGCTGGTGGTGGCGACGGTGGCGATGGAAGATGGCGAGAACCAGTCGGCGGCCGAATCGCTGCTTGGCAAGGCCGGCGGTGCGGGGACACACTTCCTGTCGTCGTTGGGCACCGATCCCCAGGGCGCTCAAGCGTTCGGAATCGAGCGGGGAACGATCCCGGCCATCAAGGTGTTCGACCGTTCGGGGCAACTGGACAGGACCTTCGGGGATGGAGACCTGATCCCGCATGCCGAGGTCGAGCAGCGGGTTGCGGAGTTGCTTCGCAAGTAACCGGCCCCTCGCCGCAGGTCTCGCAGCGAACTCACGTCGCGTTGCCGTGCGGGGCCGCACATCGGCGTCGAGTCCGTTCGCCCGTCGCGGCTGCTGGCAGGACGCGAGAGGCTCCCCGTCGACTCGCCGGGCGTCGGGCGTTCGTTGACATGAAGCCTTGGCCGGGTTTAGAATTCCGGGCTTGCCGCGGCGTGTTGTGCGTTGTTTTCCGGGTTCTCGCCGGTCTCCGCGGCCGGTCTGCTCCAGGGCTCCGCGCGGGGCGACTTGGTGGCAGCTTGCCCCATGCCTGACCCGGGGTAGGCTCCGAGTGGACCCCGAGGTGGCCCAGGTTCGAGCGTCTTTCCGGAAGATCCTCTAGAGGAAGCAGTGTGGTTCTATGAGTGGTTCATCCTCCCAGATCTCGTCGGTGATGCACGAGGGTCGGGTCTTTCCGCCCACGGCCGAGTTTGTGTCGAAGGCCAGCATCGCGTCGCCGGAGCAGTATCAGGCGTTGTGGGATCGCGCGGCGGCCGATCCGGAAGCGTTCTGGGGCGAACTCGCCCGGCAGGAGCTGCACTGGTTCAAGCCGTTCGAGCAGGTGCTGCGCTGGAACGAACCGTTCGCGGAGTGGTTCGTGGGGGGGCAGACGAACGCGTCGTATAACTGCTTGGATGCGCATCTGGCGGCCGGACATGGCGATCGCGTGGCGATTGTGTTCGAGGGCGAGCCGGGCGACCAGCGGACGTTGACCTATGGCGACCTGCACCGCGAGGTCTGTCGTTTCGCGAACGTGCTCAAGGCACGCGGCATCCGCCAGGGCGATGTGGTGAGCATCTACATGCCGCTGGTGCCGGAGCTGGTGATTGCGATGCTCGCTTGTGCCCGCGTCGGCGCCACGCATTCGGTGATCTTCGCCGGGTTCTCGGCGGAGGCGATCGCCGACCGCAACCAGGACGCGCGAGCGAAGATGCAGATCACGGCCGATGGCGGCTGGCGGCGCGGCAAGGAACTGATGCTCAAGGATACGGTCGACCAGGCGCTCGCGAAGTCGCCAACGGTGGAATCGTGCATCGTGCTGCGGCGACTCGGTAACCCCGTGAACATGCAGGCCGGTCGCGACTACTGGTGGCATGAACTGGTGGCGGAGGCCAGTGATGACTGCCCGGCCGAACCGGTCGACAGCGAGAACACGCTCTTCATTCTCTATACAAGCGGTTCGACGGGGAAGCCGAAGGGGATCCGCCACACGACGGCCGGCTATTCGCTCTATGTGAAGAAAACCTTCCAGTGGGTCTTTGACCACAAGGAAGACGACCTCTACTGGTGCACGGCGGACTGCGGCTGGGTGACGGGCCACAGCTATGTGGTCTACGGTCCGCTTGCCGCGGGCGCGAAGGTCATGCTGTACGAGGGCGCTCCGAACTTTCCCGCGGAGGATCGTTTCTGGGACATCATCGAGCGGCATCGCGTGAACATCCTGTATACGGCTCCCACCGCCATTCGTGCGTTCATCAAGTGGGGCGACCACCATGTGGAGAAGCACGACCTGTCGAGTCTGCGGTTGCTGGGGACGGTCGGCGAGGGGATCAATCCCGAGGCCTGGATGTGGTACCACCGCAAGATCGGCAACGAGCGTTGTCCGATCGTTGACACGTGGTGGCAGACGGAGACGGGCGGCATCATGATGTCGCCGGTGCCCGGCGCGATTCCGACCAAGCCCGGCAGTTGCACGAAGCCGATGCCGGGCATCATCCCGGATATCGTGGACGAGCAGGGGCAGTCGGTGGGGACCAACCAGGGTGGCTGGCTGGTGATCAACAAGCCCTGGCCCGGGATGCTGCGCGGCATCTGGGGCGACGATGCCCGTTTCAAGGACCAGTACTGGAGCAAGGTGCCGAATCGGTACCTGGCGGGCGACAACGCGCGGCGCGACGCCGACGGATACTACTGGATCATGGGGCGCATCGACGACGTGCTCAACGTGTCGGGGCATCGCTTGAGCACGATCGAGATCGAGAGTGCGCTGGTGAGCCACCCGGCCGTGGCGGAGGCGGCGGCGGTGGGGCGGCCGGACGACCTGAAGGGCGAGGCCGTGGCCGTCTTCGTGACGCTCAAGGGAGTCGAGCCCTCGGAGGCGTTGCGCGACGAGTTGAAGAAGCATGTGCGCAAGGAAATCGGCGCGCTGGCGCAGCCGGATGATGTACGCTTCACGGGTGCCCTGCCGAAGACTCGCAGCGGCAAAATCATGCGCCGGCTGCTGCGCGATATCGCGGCCGGCCGCGCGACCAGCGGGGACACGACGACGCTGGAGGACTACTCGGTGCTCGCCAGCCTGCGGACGGACGAGGACTGATTGGTGCGCGATTGTTTTCCGGCGGGGGTTGTACTCCGCCGGATCGTCTCCGAGTGAATCGCATCCGGGAAGCATGAATCCGCCATGCACGACGAGGGCTCCAGTGCCGCCGGCGAGACGCCGACGCCGAGGCTGACGAATCGGGGGCGGCAGGACGCCGTGCCGTTCGTGGCAGGCCAGCTTCGCCAGCGGATTCGCGAGGTCTCGGAACGGGCGCTGGCCAGTGGCCATCTCCAGCCGCTGCGGACCTGGGGCACGAATTGTCACGACGGCGACGCCGATTTCGCGATCCGCGTCATCGACTCCCTGGCGAAGAAGCCGCGTCGAGTTCCCGCCGATCCTTCGGCCGATGCATCTGCCTGCTCGCCCCGCAATCCGTTCCTGCCGTACGAATCCTCGCTGTATGTCTCGGACATCACCGACGACTACGTCGGCGTGCTCAATAAGTACAAGGTGGTGGACGAGCATCTGTTGCTGGTGACCAAGGACTTCGTGCCGCAGACCCAGGCCCTGGGGATCGTCGACTTTCTCGCGCTGGCGCGTTGCCTGCGGGAGTTCGATTCGCTCGGGTTCTACAACGCGGGGATGCTGGCGGGAGCCAGCCAGCCGCATCGCCATCTGCAGTTGGTGCCGCTGCCGCTCGACCCCGACGGCACGCCGGTGCCGTTCTGGCCTCGCCTCGCCTGGCATTCGCTGCCGGTGGGCCAGTGTGCCCAGGCTCCGGGACTGCCGTTCCGCCATGAACTGGTTCGGCTCGATGTCACGTCCACCGACGCGTCTCCCGAAGCACTCGCCGAGGACTTGTTGCGAGCCTACCAGCGGTGCGTCGTGGCCTGCGGTTGGAATGAGCCGAACGCGGACACGCCTTACAACCTGCTGGCGACGCGCGACTGGTTGCTGTTCGTGCCGCGTTGCCGCGAGCGTGCCGTGGGGATCTCGCTCAACGCCATGGCTTTCGTCGGAGGGATCCTGGTCGGCGACCGCGCGCAGCTGGATCAGTTGAAGGAGTTTGGCTGCATGCGGGCTCTTTGTGAAACGGCCGGCGTGTGCGCCGGGAAGTCCTAGATGGTGTGGCGGCGCGGAGCGTTCCGCGGCGCAGACGAATTCCCGCCTGGCGGGAGAGGCTTGGGTCCGCGGTGGTTTGGGGAGAAGGGGACTGGTTCATGGCCAAGTTGCATTTTCTGGGGGCGAATCGGCAGGTGACGGGATCGCGGTACTGCCTGGAGACGCGACGCTCACGCGTGATGGTGGACTGCGGCATGTTCCAGGAGCGTCCGTTCGAGTCACGCAACTGGGAAGACACCGCGATTCCTCCGGCGTCGATTGACGCGATGGTGCTGACGCACGCGCACATCGATCACTGCGGGCTGATCCCGCGACTGGTTCGCAACGGTTTTCAGGCTCCCATTCACTGCACGCCGCCGACCGCGGAATTGACCGAGGTGATGCTTCGTGACGCCGCGCACATCCAGGGCGAGGACGTCGAGTACAAGATCAAGCGTCATCGCAAGGAAGGACGAGTGGACGTGAAGGAACCGCAACCGCTGTTCGACGACCGCGACGTGGATCGCACGATTCCGCTGCTGCAGTCGGCGGCCTACGATCGTCGCGTCGAGGTGACCAAGGACATTTCGGTGACCTTCCGCGAAGCGGGCCATATCCTGGGTTCGGCCATGCTGGACTTCGAGATCGTCGAGGACGAGCGAACGCTGCGAGTCGTGTTTTCCGGGGATATCGGGCAGCGCGGCAAGCCCATCCTGCAGGATCCGACGCAGTTCAGCGCGGCCGACTACGTGGTGATGGAGTCCACGTATGGCGATCGCGACCATGAACAGGCGGGGGACATCCTCGGACAGCTCGAACGCGTCATCCAGTCAACGCTGTCCGCCGGCGGCAATGTGGTGATCCCGACGTTCGCCGTCGAGCGGGCGCAGGAACTGCTCTACTTCCTCAGCCAACTGGTGCACGCCCAGCGGATCCCGCTCGTGCCGGTTTACGTGGACAGCCCGATGGCCGCGGATGTGACGAACATCTTCCAGCGGCATCGCGATCGGTTTGACGAGGACATGTGGAAGCGCATCCAGCAGTCGGTGCCGCCGCTGGATTTCCCGGGACTCGTTTTCTCGCGGACCACGGAGGAATCGAAGGCCATCAACGGCGATCGCCGGCCGGCGATCATCCTGTCGACGGCGGGCATGTGCAACGCCGGACGCATTAAGCATCACCTGCGGCAGAACCTGCCGAACCCGCGATCGACGATCCTCTTCGTGGGGTTCCAGGCACAAGGCACGCTCGGTCGCCAGATCCTGGACGGCAAGCCCGAAGTGCGGATCCACAATCGGATGTGCCCGGTGCGGGCGAAGGTGGACAAGATCTATGGGTTCTCCGGCCATGCCGATCGGGCCGGATTGCTGCACTGGGCCAGCGGTTTCGAGAAGCCGCCACGGCGGGTCTTCCTGACGCACGGCGAAGAGTCGGCTGCCGAATCGCTGGCCGCCGAACTGCGCGCCGTGCACCAGTGGGATGTGCTCATTCCACACTACGCCTCGACCACGGACCTGCGCTGAACGGGACCTGCGCAGAATGGGACCTGCGCAGAATGGGACCTGCGCAGAATGGCGAGGGGTGCAGGCCCCGTTGGTTTGCTAAAACCCGTCGCCGTCGAGCAGGTTGCCGAGGCCTCCCAGGAGGGATCCTTCGTCGACGCGACCGCCGCGAGCCGGCATGGCGTTCAGCATGCGGCCCGCCAGTCGTGAAAAGGGCAGGGACTGCAGCCAGATGTGGCCGGGGCCGGTGAGGTTGGCCAGGAACAGGCCCTCTCCGCCGAACAGAATCGACTTCACGCCGCCGACCTGCTGCAGGTCAAAGTCCACCGTGTCCGTGAACGCAACGAGGCAGCCCGTGTCGACCTGCAGGCTCTCGCCGGGCCCCAGTTGCTGTTCGCGAATCGTGCCGCCCGCGTGCAGGAAGATGAGGCCGTCGCCTTCCAGTTTCTGCATGATGAAGCCTTCGCCGCCGAACAGGCCGGTGAGGATTTTTCGCTGGAAGAAGATGCCGATCTGCACGCCCTTGGCGGCGCACAGGAAACTGTCCTTCTGCGAGATGATGCGACCGTGGAAGTGCGCGAGTGTCAGGGGGATGATCGTGCCCGGGTACGGCGCCGCGAAGCCGACCTTGGCCTTGCCGTGGCTCCCTCCATGCGTGAACACCGTGGTGAAAAGACTCTCGCCCGTGACCAGGCGTTTGCCGGCGCCGACGAGTTTGTCGAGGAACCCCCCGGATCGCGACTTGTGCGAGCCGTCGCCAAAAATGGTTTCCATTTCGACGACCGAGTCCTTGAACATCATGGCGCCCGCTTCGGCCACCGCGCTCTCGCCTGGATCGAGTTCGATCTCCACGTACTGCATGTCCTCGCCGAAAATCTTGAAGTCGATTTCGTCCGAGATGCGGCTGCTGGTCGGTGGCGGACCTGCGGACCGCTTGGATCCGCCACTCAACTCGGCCACCTTCGCGATCGGCATCCACTCGGCAAATCCCTCTCGCCAGCAGAGGCCCTTCGGATTGACGCGCGCTCGCAGGATCGCCTGTTCGGCGTCCAGGGGACCGATCTGCTGGCCGTCGTAGCTGAGGTACCACTGGTGCATTGGGGGCTCCTGAAGCGGTGGCGGTGGGCGTGGGAGCAGGTTCGCGCGGGAACGGGAAGGACGGGGACGCGACCGTGGTTGCACGCCTCCGGCACGAATGCTCGTCGCGGCCGGGAGTATACCAGTCGGCCATGCGATCGTGTCCCGTCAGGATGGTGCGGACAGGGCGGTCGCCCGGATGGGGAAACGGCCCGCTTTTGCGTGTTTTCGCGGCGGTGCGCGCGGGGCGGCCCGGTGAAAATGGGGGGCTGAACGATTGAATCGGTCCCCGTGAAGCGGTTAAACTACGAGGCCGCGGGAGAGGCTGGCTCCTCGCGATGCGCCGTGATACCCCGGTCTCCCAGCACACAGCAACCCAGCACACAGCAATCCAGTCCCCACCAGACGAACGATGCGGCCCGATTCCCCAGGGGCCGACTCACTCGCTCCTGCCCAACCTTCGCCCGCCTTTGGAGTTCTTTCAGATGCCTTCTCTACGATTGTCAGGACCTTCGCGCCTTCTCGCTGGTCTCTTCTGGATGTTCGCCTTGCTGCTGGGATGGCAGTGGAGCGGCGCGACCGCGTTGGCGGAGGACGGGTTTCAGTCGATCTTTGACGGCAAGTCGCTGGATGGCTGGGACGGCAACCCCAAGTTTTGGCGAGTCGAGGACGGCACGATCACGGGCCAGACCACGGCCCAGAATCCGACGGAGGGAAATACGTTCCTGATCTGGCGCAAGGGGGAGGTCGGCGACTTCGAACTGCGAGCCAAGTTTCGCATCATGGGCGGGAACTCCGGCATCCAGTATCGCAGCAAGGAGATGGGCCGTTGGGTGATCGGCGGCTACCAAGCCGACATCGACGCCACGGGGCGGTACATGGGGATCCTGTACGAGGAGCGTGGTCGTGGGATCCTGGCCGAGCGCGGGCAGGATGTGAAGATCCAGGCCGATGGCCAGATCCGCCCCCAGGGCAGCGGGCGAGATGCTCAAGCCATCCTCGATGCGGTGAAGAACGAGGAGTGGAACGAGTATACGATTCGCGCCGAGGGCAACCATCTGGTGCAGTCGATCAACGGCAAGGTGACGGTGGATGTGACGGACGAACAGGCGTCCGCTCGCGCGATGAAGGGTCTGCTCGCGCTGCAGCTGCACGCCGGTCCGCCGATGATCGTCCAGTTCAAGGATGTCCAGCTGAAGCAGCTGGTCGCGGGCGACAAGTCGACGCGGGCTCCGGCGGCGAAGAAGAAGATCGTCTTCCTGCCCGGCGGCCCCAGCCATGACTATGGTTCGCACGAACACAACGCGGGGTGCATGCTGTTGGCGCATTACCTGCGAGACAACCTGCCCGGGTACGAAGCGGACGTGCATCGCGAGGGCTGGCCGGCCGAGGGGCTGGCAGCGTTCGAAGGCGCGGACGCGGTGGTGGTGTACTGTGACGGAGGCGGCGGGCACCTGCTGCTG
>JBIIEC010000118.1:0-13793 GCA_044238045.1 Pirellulaceae bacterium
TGGGCCGAAGCTATGCGCAGGTGGCCCGCTTTGGCCTGGGGTTCCAGCGTTCCCAGGGATTTGGAGGCCACGAGCGCGAGGCGGGGTCGGCCGACGTCTACTATCGACTGGCGCGCCGCGACGGCGTGGAGGTGCCGGCGGCGCGCGAGACGTCGCTCCTGGAAGGCGTCACCGGAGCACTGGCCGATGTGTGTCCACTGGATCGCGGCCGAGCGGAGCAGGCGACGCTGGCGGAGCATCTGGCGGTGATCGACCAGCGCGTGGCGGACGCGGTGCTGGCATTCACGCGGGGACTCCGCGCGCCCCTGCTTCAGGAGCTGGTTGCCGGCCATCGCGCGACGCGTGCGTCGCTGCAAAGTCTGCCCGCGGCGCAGCTGGCCGAGGCCGACCAGGCGCATCTGCAGCAACTGCTGGAACGCAAGCAGCGACTCTTTGCCCACGCCCTGGCCTGCTGGGCGGGGGTGGAGTTTCGCGCGGAAGCCAGCGGTGTGTCCACGGCAGAAGATGCGTCCACGAATGCGCCGAACGTGGTGGGACGCGAGCGAGATCCGGAACTGCGACACGCCAATCCGGGACAGAAGCTGGCTCTTCGCTTGAGCCTGACGCAACGAGGCCAGGAACCGCTGCGTATCGTGCGTCTCGAACCCGTCGCGCCCGATGGCTGGAAGGTCGGCTCTCCTCCCTTCGAGCCGACGACGCTGGCATACAACCAGACGCGCCAAGTGGACGGCATTCAGGTGGAAGTGCCCCGCGATGAACTTCCCACGCGGCCGCACTGGTCCCGGGCATCGATTCGTGACACGCTCTATGCTCGCAACCAACCGCTCAACTGCGATCCGTTGCCGAGGCCACCGCTGACGGCCCGCGCCGAAGTGGAGGTGCTTGGCGAGAAGATCACGTGGGAGCGTCCGGTCGAAGTGGTCTATGCCGATGCCGTGCTGGGCGATGTGCGACGCACACTGCAGGTGGTGCCCGCGGTTCGCGTCGGCTTCTCCCTGGGACATGGCATCCTGCCCGTCGAACGTTCGGAATACGAGGTGGAAGTCCAGGTAGGGTCGCTCCAGAGCGGCCCGCGCCAGGGCGCGGTGCGGTTGGAAACGCCCGCTGGCTGGCAGGTGTCGCCCGCCACGGCGCCGTTCACGCTGCAGCGACTCGGCGAAGTCGTCCGCCTGCAGTTCCAGGTCACCCGGCCGACTGAAGCCCGCGAGGGAACGTGCGAACTGCGGGCGGTTGTGGAGTCGGAGGGCGAACGATTTGACACGGACATGGCCCAGGTGACCGCCCGTGACCTGGGAATGGTCCACTGGTACTCCCCCGCCCTGCACCGAATACATCTGGTCGACCTGCGTCTGCCGAAAAGCCCGAGCGTCGGGTACATCGAAGGTTCCGGCGACGAGGTGGCTGAATCGCTGCAGTGGTTAGGCGTCGCGCCCCAGATGCTGGCCGAGTCCGATCTGGCCGGCGCGGATCTGTCAACGCTCGATATCATCCTCGTCGGCGTACGCGCCTACGCCGTGCGCGAGGATCTCCGCAAGTACAATGGTCGACTGCTGGCGTTCGTAGAGCAGGGAGGCACGCTGATCGTGCAGTACCAGACACCCGAGTTCGACCAGAATTTCGGCCCCTTTCCCTACGCAATGGGCAACAACCCCGAAGAGGTCAGTGAGGAAGATGCGCCCGTTACGCTCCTCGCGCCCGATCATCCGGTCTTCCGCGAGCCGAACCGTATCACCCCCGCCGACTTCGATGGCTGGGTCGAACAGCGTGGATCGAAGTTCCTGTCCACCTGGGATGACCGTTACACGGCGTTACTGGAGTGCCACGACCACGACCAGTCGCCGCAGTCAGGAGGCATGTTGATCGCGCACCACGGACGCGGCCTGTACGTCTACTCCGCCTACGCGTGGTACCGACAGTTACCCAATGGCGTACCGGGGGCCTACCGAATGATGAGCAATCTGCTCTCGCTGCCGCGCACGATGGCGGGCGCGAAAGGTGCTTCCAACTGAAGAACTCGGGCCCCGAAGGATAGGAGTCGCACCCGTATTGGGACGCGCCGACTAGCTTGGAAGGCTGGGTACGCAAAAAAAGCACGCCCCTTCCTGTCGAAAGGAGCGTGCTCTGGGAGTCACAACGTCAATCGGCCGCTCGGCCCTTTCACCTCGGACCGCGTGCCGGGTAGCCTGGCCTACTGACTCACACGCACCGTACGATGCATGAGGCGTCCCGACTTCGGGCAGCGATACGTTTCGGTCACCAACCGGGTGACCGGAGCCTGGTGCACAGGCGCCGCAGTGGCCTTCACCGGGGCCGGGGGGAGAATCACGCTGTCGATGACATGAATCACGCCATTGCGGGCTTCGATGTCGGCAGCGGCCACGCCCGCTCCGCCAACTGTTACCTTGCCGTCCTTCAGCGCTACGGGAAGATCGCTTCCCTGGGCGGTGGGCAGCGGCGCCTTGGTGATGACCTGATCCGAGTAGATCCGTCCGGGCACGACGTGATACTTGAGAATCGACACCAGCTTGTCGCGATTCTCGGGCTTCAGCAGCGAATCCACCGTGCCAGCCGGCAGCTTCGCGAACGCCTCATCCGTGGGAGCGAACACGGTCAGCGGCCCGTCACTCGCCAGCACCTCGCCCAGGCCGGCGGCCTGGGCGGCGGCGAGAAGCGTCTTGAAGGACCCGGCCTTCTTGGCGACGGTCGGGATGTCATCGGAGACAGGCAGGATCACTTGATCGATCACATGGATCGTGCCGTTCGTGCAGGCGATGTCCGTGGTCACGACCTGGGCTTGGTCGACCTTCACCGAACTCCCCTCGACGGCGACGGCCACTCGCTGGCCGTTGACGGTGGTCGCATTCGAGAGCTTCACCACTTCACTCGCCGGCACGTTTCCCGGAACGACGTGGTAGGTGAGGATCGAGACGAGCTGGCCTTTATTCTCGGGCTTCAGCAGTGTTTCCACGGTTCCTGCCGGCAGCTTGGCGAACGCCTCATCGGTCGGCGCGAAGACCGTGAAGGGGCCGGGGCCCTGGAGCGTCTCTACCAGACCCGCGGCCTGCAGGGCAGCAGCCAGCGTCTTGAAGGAACCCGCATTGACGGCCGTGGTCACGATATCCGCAGGAGCATCCGCAGCCTGCAGCGAGGTACCACCCAGGGCAAGGCCAAGGGTAGCGAGGGCAGAACAGAAAAGACGACGTGACAACATGGGCAATCTCCTTGCGGGAATCTGGAAACCGGGATGCCGTCCCGGTCGGGTCTACTCTGGCAAACCGGGACGCGACGGGCCGGATTAACTCGGAAAAGCGGACGCTTCACCTCGCTCGGGACCAGGCCCAGCCGAAAAGAGCAGCTGGCAGATTCGGCGAAGTGGCGTTCCCGGATGCCGTCGGCTTGAGACATCCCGCCCATGCCTGTCCGTCACGACTTCCAGGAGCGACCTGCGGGACTCGAGGAGAATTCAAGGAGCGCCTCGGAGGTCCCGACGAGTCTCGGCGGAGCGACTCGGCTGCTCGGCGGCCGCGAGTGTTCAGGAGAAGCGAGGCGCTTTCTGCCAAAGCAGACGGAGCCCGTTGAAGACGACCAAGACCGTGCTGCCCTCATGCCCCAGGACGCTCAGCCACAGCGGTAGATTGAAGAAAGAGCCCAGCACGAGCAGGCAGATCATGGCAAAGGCGAAGATCATGTTTTGACGCACGCGCTGGATGGCCAGTCGGCTGATCCAGACCGCGAATGGCAGGGATCTCAGATCGTCGCTCATCAGCACCACATCGGCGACCTCCAACGCCACATCGGTGCCTGCTCCGCCCATCGCGATGCCGACGTCGGCGGCCGAGAGGGCCGGGGCGTCGTTGACGCCATCGCCGACCATGGCCACAAGCTGTCCGCTCTCGGAGAGCGACTTCAACTGCGTGACCTTCTGGTCTGGCAGCAGTCCCGCGCGGACTTCGTCCACGTTCACCTGGGCCGCGATGACTCGGGCAACTCGTTCGTGGTCGCCGGTCAGCATGATGATGCGCTGCATGCCGAGCTGCTTCAGGTGGGCCATCGTCGAGGCGGCTTCCGGGCGCAGCTGGTCCGCGACGCCGACGACGCCCGACATGGGCTCCTCGACCGCGACCACCAGCAGCGCCGTCTGTCCCTGCTCGCGCATGCGGCGAGCCTGCTCGAGCAGTTCCGGTGACGTAGCGATGTTGTGCGACTCAAAGAGCCCTTCACGCCCGACGCCGACCCAGGTGCCGTTCACCCGCGCGTGCACGCCGAGGCCCGTGTGGCTGTGGAAGTCCTGCAGCGAAGCCTCCAGCGTTGGCACGCCACGCGATTCGGCCTCCTGGATGATCGGCAGTCCCAGCGGATGTTCACTGTGGCGTTCGACGGCGGCGGCCAAGCCGAGCAGTTGTCGCGGGTCCGCGCCAGGTTCCACCCAGACCTGGGTCACTCCCGGCTTGCCGCGTGTCACCGTTCCCGTCTTGTCGAACGCCATCACTTCGACCTTCCCCAGGTCCTCCACATGCGCGCCGCCCTTGAACAGCACGCCCTGTCTTCCGGCACGCGCAATGGCGGAGAGCATGACCGAGGGGGAGCTGACGACGACGGCGCACGGCGAGGCGGCGACCAGCAGGACCATGGCGTGGTAGAACGCGTCAAACCAGGCATTGTTCTGCAGGAAGCGTGAACCCAGGAACACGAGCAACGCAAGCAGCAGGACGCCAATCACATAGGGACGCTGCCAGGACTCGACGAAACGCTGCGTCGGCGTCTTCTGGGCCTGGGCCTCCTGCACCATGTGCACGATGCGTGACAGGGTCGTGTCCGCGACGGCTCGCGTCATCCGCACGAGCACCGAGCCGGAACCGTTGATGGTTCCCGAGTAGACGGTCGCTCCGACCGGCTTGTGGATCGGTTCGCTCTCGCCGGTCAGGGTCGCTTCGTCAGCCCAGGTCTCCCCGTCGCTGACGATTCCGTCCACGGGGAACCGCTCGCCTGGTTTGACGCGCACGATATCATCCAGTTGCAGGGATTCGATCGGCACGCGTTCGCCTTCCGCCGAGCCGCCGTTCACTCGCAGCGCTTCGCGAGGCCGCAGCTGGATCAACGACTCGATGGAACGCGTGGTGCGGTAGGTAGCGAACGCCTCCAGGGCGCCGCTGAGTGAGAAGAGGAAGAGCAGCGTGACGCCTTCGAGCCAGTCGCCGATGATGACGGCACCGATGGCCGCCACGATCATCAGGATGTCAACGCTCAGCGTTCCCTGCCGCAGGGCATCCAGGGCGTTGATCGCCGGCCCGATGCCACCCGCCAGGCACGCCCCGGCGATGACGGCAAGGGTCAGCGGATGGCCGGCTGGAAAACCGGCTCGGATCAGCAGGAAGCCAACGACGCCGAGAAGCACGCAGACGGCGGTCGCCAACGCCTCGCCCCACGGCAGCCGGGCCTCCGGATTCCTCGAAAGGCTGCTGGCGTTCATGGTCGATGGCTCCGGCTCGAAAAGCGGTGTTCCAGAAGGGTGTAAAAGCAGCCGCGTCGGACTTCGATGATAACGCCCACCGATCGTTCAGGGCAGAGGACGCCCGCAGGGACGTTGCCGGAACTCGCGTGTCCGCATCCCAGGTGTCGTACGGAGCAGCCGTGCGACGGGCCACTCGGGGTAACTCTGCGACGGCGGATCGACCGGCCCTACCTCGCCCGGCCGGCTAGCCTTCCACGGCTTAGGGCGTAACCATGCCGGTGTTTGGCAGCGATTTGCTGTTGCAGCAGAATGAGAGTCCGACTGGCTCGTTGACGCTTTTTTGCGAAGGTGTCTTGCGGATGGTCGCGGGGCGTGCGACACGAAGCGTTGCCGAAGGTGAGGCTTGAATGGCAGTGGAGCATCCTGGGACGATCTTTCCTCGCAAGCTACTTCGCGGCGCAGCGTTTGGCGATCCGCGACAGGAGCACGCGGAAGCGCTGCGGTCGGAGTCCATGGGTTCGATCTCCGAGGCCCTGGACCGCTGGGGGACGACCGCGCGCGGCCTCTCCCAGGACGAAGTGTCGCGACGGCTGGCATTATACGGGCCCAATATCTTGGCGAAGGACCAACGACCCAGTGTGCTCCGACTGCTTCATGTGGCCTTCTTCAATCCGCTGGTTTTGCTGCTGGGGGTCCTGGGCCTTGTCTCCATCGCAACGGGCGATTTCCGCGCGGGCGGACTTATTTTGGTGATGATTGCCCTGGGCGTGGGGCTCCGACTCTTTCAGGAAGCTCGAGCTGGCAACGCGGTGGCGCGACTGAAGTCGCTGACCACCGTCTCGGCTACGGCGGAACGAGACGGCGAGTCGCGGGAGATTCCCGTCAGCCAATTAGTTCCGGGAGACATCGTGCAGCTGGCCGCAGGCGCCAGGACTCGGTGGGAAGTTGGCTCACGAGAGAATGCCGCGAACCACCTGGCCGTGCACGTCGGTCAGGCGAAATCGGCGGCCCTGGTGCTTGAACGTCAGTCGCTCGTGGTCGATGCCCATCTGATGCAGGACGGTGGCCTGGAAGTCGTGGACATGGACGCCCTCGGAGGCGACGTTCATGCCGAGTTCATCGGAGGCGCCGTAGCTGATGCCCGGTCGGATTCCGCCTCCGGCCATCCAGAGCGTGAAGGCGTAGGGATGGTGGTCGCGGCCCCACTGGGGGCGGTTGCCAAGATCGCCCTGGATGAACGGGGTGCGCCCAAACTCGCCACCCCAGATCACCAGGGTGTCGTCGAGCAGTCCGCGCTGCTTGAGGTCGCGGATAAGGCCGGCCGACGGCTGGTCGGTATCGCGAGTCTGCGTGTAGAGTTCGGTCGTCAGGCTGCGGTGCTGGTCCCACCCCGCGTGCATGACCTGGATGAACCGCACGCCGCGCTCCGCCAGTCGGCGAGCCATTAGGCAGTTGTAGGCGAACGTACCGCGTTCCTCGACCGACGGTCCATAGAGATCGAGCACATGGCGGGGTTCGTCGCGAAGGTCGGTGAGTTCCGGAACGCTGGCCTGCATCTTGTAGGCCATCTCGTACTGAGCGATGCGGGTGAGGATTTCGGGGTCGCCCAGTTCGCGGTACTGCAGGTCGTTGAGTTTTTCAAGGTCGTCAAGGATGCCGCGACGCATGGCGCGCGACATGCCGGGCGGGCTGGACAGGTAGAGTACCGGATCGCCACCGCCCCGGAACTTGACTCCCTGCAATCGCGACGGCAGGAAACCGCTGCCCCAGTAGTAATCGTAGAAGATCTGTCCGCAGGTCGTGCCCTTGCTGACCGAAGTCATCACGGTGAATGCGGGCAGTTCGTCGGTGTCGGCACCAAGGCCGTAGGTCAGCCACGCGCCCATCGAGGGCCGCCCTGCCATCTCGGAGCCGGTCAGGAAGAAGGTCACCGCCGGCGCGTGATTCACCTGCTCCGTGTGCATGCTCTTGATGAAACACAGGTCGTCCACGACGCCCGCCGTATGCGGCATGAACTGGCTGACCCACGCGCCGCATTCACCGTGCTGGTGGAACGGTTCCACGGGAGCCAACACCCTCTTGCCGGTCGGGTCGCCCGTCATCGTGCTGAATCGCTTGCCAGCAAAAAACGAGTCCGGCATCGTCTCGCCGTGCATGCGCTGCTGCAACGGCTTGTAGTCGAACAGGTCGGTGTGCGTCGGCGCGCCGGCCATGAAAAGGTAGATCACGCGGCGAGCCCGCGGCGGCACATGGGGCGCAGGGAGGATTCCCGCACGGCCCGAGCTGCCGCGGGCTGCCGGGGTGGAGGGATCCTCGGCGGACGCCTGCCGCTCCAGCAGGCTCGCCAACGCCGCCGTGCCGATGCCCACGGAGGAACGTCCGAAGAACTGCCGACGCGTCAGCATCGCTTGCGGGGGCTGCGGACCATTCATGGCGATACACTCCGGGCCATCAAAAACTGCTCGCTCCGCGCGGGCAGGGCTTCATTTGCACAGCACTTCATCGAGGTTCATCAGCAGCGAACAGAGTCCGGTGAACGCCGCGTGCTCGATCCGGTCGAGCGACGGATCGCGGGGCCATTCGCCCACGGCCAGGAACTGTTCCGCCGCGGCGGCGTCGGCAGCGAACTGCTGTTTCAGCAGCAGCAGCCGCGCCAGCAGCACCTCCAACTCGGCGTCGGTCGGTCGGCGGCCGGACAGTTGACGAAACGCCAGGGCGATCCGGCCTCCGTCCGTGGCCTCGCTCGTCATTGCCTGCTGCGAAAGCACTCGCGCTGCCTCGAGGTACGTGGGATCGTTCAGCACCGTCAGCGAGTGCAGCGGGGTATTGGTGATCGGCACACGCACCGTGCAGGTCTGTCGCTTCCCCGCATCAAAAAAAAGCGTGGGTCCGACAATCCGTCGCCAGAACGTGTAGACGCTCCTGCGGTACAGGTCGCTTCCATGGCTCTGCGTATACTGCTTGTTGCCGAACGTCGCGTCGGGCCACACTTCGGCCGGTTGGTACGGGTTCACGGGTGGGCCACCCAACTGTTCGGTGAGCAGTCCGCTGGCGGCCAGCGCCTGGTCGCGCAGCATCCAGGAGGGCATCCGCATCCGCGGTCCGCGCGACAGCCAGAGATTGTCTGGATCGTCGTTGTCGTCGCCGGTAGTCGCTCGTCGCGCCGACTGCTGGTAGGTCGCGCTCTGGACGATCAGCCGATGCAGCCGCCGGATGTTCCAGCCATGGGTCAGCAGATCGTGGGCCAGCCAGTCCAGCAGTTCGGGATGCGTGGGTCGTTCCCCCTGGATTCCGAAATCTTCCGGCGTGCGGACCAGTCCGTTGCCGAAGAACGCCTGCCAGTGACGATTGACGGTCACTCGAGCGGTCAGCGGGTTCTTGCGATCAAGCAGCCACCGCGCCAGCTTCAGGCGATCGGCGGAGCCCTCGGCGGGCAAGGGCGCGAAGACCGCGGGCGTGCCGGCATCAACCAGCTCTCCCAACTTGTTGTACAGGCCCTTCTCCAGCATCGGCGTCGGACGTCGCTCGGGTCGATCCTCCATCACCATCACTCGAGGCAGGCTGTTCTCCAAGGCGTTCCGCTGCGCCCGCTGGTCGCGGTAGGACTTGATCCTGGCCGCATACTCGGGATCGCGCGATTCGGCGGCGGTCAGCAGCAGCTGCAGACGCTCGTCACTGCGCTCCCGCAACGGCTGCTCCAACGCCTCCCGCAGCGGCATCTGGCGACCCGTTTCCGGCTCCAGCTTGGCGAGGTTGTCGCGAAAAGCCTGCTCCTGCTGCTGGATTCTGTCCGCCAGTTCCTCCAGCAGCAGGCGACGCGAAGCCAGGTCGCGCTGCTGCGCGCTGGAGGCAACGGCCAGGGTCGGCGGTGTCTGGGGGTTGCCGCCGCCGCCATCGACGGGCGTCTGGTTGAAGAAGGCAAACAGCTGAAAGTACTCGCGACGGGAGATGGGGTCGAACTTGTGATCGTGGCAGCGGCAGCACTGCAGGGTCAGGCCGAGCCACACCGTGCCCATGGTTTCCATCTGGTCGAAAACATACTCGACGCGGTTCTCCTCCGGGATCCGGCCACCTTCGCCGTTGATCATGTGGTTGCGGCTGAATCCGGTGGCCAGCCGCTGTTCCAGTGTCGGGTTGGGCAGTCGGTCGCCGGCGAGCTGCCAGAGCGTGAACTGGTCGAAGGGCAGGTCATCATTGAGTGCCCCGATGACCCAGTCTCGCCACGGCCACATCGTGCGGTCGTTGTCGCCCTGGAATCCGTTGCTGTCGGCATAGCGAGCCGCATCCAGCCAGTCCCACGCCATTCGCTCCCCATAGCGGGGCGAGGCCAGCAGTCGAGCGACCACGCGCTCGTAGGCGTCGGGCGACTCGTCGGCGAGGAATGCGTCCAACTCCTCGATCGTGGGCGGCAGTCCCGTGAGGTCCAGGGTCACACGCCGTAAAAGCTGCTCGCGACTCGCCCGCGGCGCGGGGCGGAGGCCCTGCGCCGCCAGTCGCTCCGTCACAAACAGGTCGATGGGATTGCGCGGCTCGTGATCCGGGAAACGGTCTGTCGCCACACGAGGCACCGGAGACGCGGCCAGCGGCTGGAACGACCAGTGGTCCTGCCAGATCGCCCCCTCCGCAACCCACTGGCGGAGCGTCGCGATCTGCGCCTCCGAAAGTGCATGCTTGGACTCCGGCGGCGGCATCCGTTCGGATGGCTCCTCGCTCATGATGCGCTGGATCAGCAGGCTGGCTTGCGGATCGCCGGCGACAACTACCGGCGGTGAACGGTCGGCCGCGTAGACCGCGTCACGCTGGTCCAGCCGCAGGTCGCCCTGTCGCGAACCCTCATCGGGACCATGGCAGTGGTAGCAATGGTCGCTGAGGATCGGTCGCACCTCGCGGGTGAAATCGACGTCGGCAGCGGCCACACCACGACCAACGCCAAGCCACACCGCGAGACTCAGTCCGAGCAAGACGCACGAGCGTCGCGAGTCGATCGATCTTGCGGACCCCATCGTTCGTTCCCCTTGACGTCCCATCCGACGAATCCTGGTCATGAAACGGACGCTGCGCACCAGCGAACGGATCCACCGTGGCGATCTGCCGCAGACCATTTTAATCGCCGTCCGAGCCCTACGGGACTGGTAAAGTGTCCTTTCGTCCTCCGGCAAACAGCGTCGGATCCTGTGGCCTGCCGCGACTTTGGCACCGGAAAGAGCCGATCCCTGTCTCGGCCATGCTTGGTTACGGACGATCGCGTGAGAATCTTGGCCGGGCAGCGGACGCCGGGAGACGACGGGTAAAAACGATTTGCCGGGGGGAGCACGCGGCCCTAGCATTCGCCAAGTTGGATGAACCAACGGAAGTTGGATGGGAGCAGGAGTTCTAATCGAACTTCCAACGGGCGAACTTCCAAGAGCTTGTGTTGGTGAACCTGGCGTTGTTTCTCTCTCTCCTGTTTGCATGGCAAGAAAGCGAATCGAACATGAAAAGGTGGGTTAAGGGAAGTGGCGTGCGATGCGTTGTGGGAGCCGCCCTGTTGCTGGCTGTGTTGGGCCTGAGCACCAGCGTCTCCGCGGCCGAACACGGTGGTGGTGGACACGGTGGTGGTGGACACGGTGGTGGTGGACACGGTGGTGGTGGGCACGGTGGTGGTGGGCACGGTGGTGGTGGGCACGGCGGCCATCATCACGGTGGTGGCTCGTTCGGCATCGGGTTCTATGGTGGCTATGGCGGATTCGGCTATGGCGGCCTGGGCTATCCTGGGTACGGATATTCAGGCTACGGTTACCCGGGCCTCCGTTACCCAGGGTACGGCTATCCGGGCGGTGCCCTTCGTTACGGAGGATACGGCTATCCGGTCTACGGGGGCTACTATGGCAGGCGTGCCGTCTATGCCTACCCGGTGGGGCCGCGCTATGGCTATCCGCGCCGCACCGTGGGACGTGTCTACATCACTTCTCCCCAACGCGTCGATGTGGTCCCGTTGCCGCGGGAACGTGAGTCCCGGGACTACTACCCGGGAACGATCAACGAGCGGGGCGAGCCGATTGGTGAACTTCGGCCGGGCATGGTCTTGCCCGATGGTTCCGTGGTCGTCTCCGTCGGGGATTAGTCTTGCCGCGCTGGCCGATAACGCTCGTGCGCGGTGGCCGATGCGAGTCCGGCGATGAAGGGTTACGATCGTCGGTGTTGCCTACTGTGGAACCGGGAGCCCCGCCGAGGAGACCGTGATGCCGGACAGAAACGAAACGCCGCCCTCCGTGGACCCTTTCGACCTGAATCGTTTCCTGCTGGCTCAAAACGACGTGTACGACCGTGCGCTGGCGGAGATCCGCAACGGTCGGAAACAGTCCCACTGGATGTGGTTCATCTTTCCCCAATTCTGGGGACTGGGAGCGAGCGAGGTTTCCCAGCAGTACGCCATTCGAAGTCTTTCCGAGGCGAGGGCCTACCTGGAGCATCCCGTGCTGGGAACGCGGTTGCGGGAGTGCGCGGCGGAGCTGCTCGCCCTGGACCGAAAGTCGGCGTTCGAAATCCTGGGAACGCCAGACGACCTGAAACTGCAATCGTGCGCGACGCTCTTTGCGAAGGTAGCGGAACCGGAGTCGTGCTTTAAGCTTCTGCTAAACAAGTGCTACGCAGGCGTCGAGGATCCCCGCACGCTTGAACGGATCCGCTGAGGTCCCGGTTGCCGAGATTCGCCACGGCCGGTCCGGCTGCGACCGATTCCACGCACGTCGGACTCGAGCCAGGCACTTCTACAGGTTGGTTTAACTACCGAGCACACGGAGGACAGGACTCCGTGCGCCTCCGTGTCCTCGGTGGTCAATCCTCACCCGACACACGCCTCCAAAAACGCTTCCATCGCGCGAACCTCGGCGGGATCCTCGAAGAGCACCCCCGATTTCGCCTCGATCTCCTGTCGCGCCGCTTGATTCGCCCCGTCGTCGGTACCGAGTCGCACGGCCAACTGGACATACGCCTTCGCACTGTCGGCGATCAGCCCCGGCAGGTCCATCTTGCGATACAAGGCGGTCGTGATGCGGCTTCGCAGAAAATCACCGGGCAGCGTCACGAGCGGCGCGCCCATCGCGATCGCTTCGTAGCTGCTGTTGCCGCCGCCGAAGTGGATCGGGTCGAGCACCACGTCGGCTACTTGGAAGAGCGCGAGGTAGTCGTCGTTGGGTTGCGGCGGCAGGAACACCACGCGCGCGGCCGCGTCGCCGAGCGTCCTGCGGAATCGAGACTGCAGTCTCGCGGTCCAGGCGGGCGATTTACCCTGCAGCAGCACCAGCATCCCCTCCGGATCGGCCGCCAGGATCGCGGACAGGATCGGGTCATAGTCTGGGTGAAATTTGAATAGCGTCTGGGGACAGAGATAGAGATGGCCCTTCGGCGGCAGCCCGAAGTGCTCACGCGTGCGCGGCGGCCCCGTGCGACGGGGACGCTCATAGTAGACCCCCAGCAGCGGCGGTTTCGCCAGGCGTTCGGTGTAGTGCTCGTCCGCCCCCGGCACCTCCAGCAGGTCACTCGACAGGAAGTAGTCCATGGCGTCGCTGCCTGTCGTCTCGGGATGTCCCCAGGTGGCGCACTGCACGGGAGCCATCCGCGAAAAGGCCAGCGTGGAGCAGAGCGGATCCATGCCGACGTCGGCAAACAGCAGCAGGTCCAAGTCCAGGGCGCGGATCTGGCGACGCGCGTCGGAAAGGCTTCCCGACAGCACATGGAAGCGGTTGGCGGCCACTTGGAACCTGCGGGCCATCGCATCGCCGGGCGGCATCGTGGTGATGACGGATACGTCGAACCGCGAGCGATCCAGACGCTCCACGCGGCCGATGTTCAAACGTCCGATCGTGTGGTCGCGAAAGTAGGCCGACAGGAAACCGATCCGTAACCGGCCTCCCGATCGACGCCTTGCCGCGATCGCCGCGATGGCCCGTGGGTCCGGCGTGGTGGGCCCCGTGCCGTCGCGGCAGATTCTCCCGCGCAACCTCATGACCTCGCGATCGTTCCTTCCCTGATAGGCCCAGTAAAAAGCCGTCGGGATCAACTGCTCCGTCAGGTCGATGGTCTCCCCCGCATCCACCATGCACCGCAGTGCCGCCAGCTGGTCTTGTCGCCATGACTCCACGTGCCCCAACGAGTCGTAGACGATGGGCAGCGCGGAAGCGGCGAGGAACTTGTTCAAGGGCGTGGGGGCGATCGCGACCAGCCGCTCGTATTCCTCCCGCGCACGCTCCGGCTCGCCGAGGTTCACGTACAGCAGGCCCAGGTTCTGCCGAGCGGTGGTATTGGCAGCGTCGGCAGTGATCGCCGCACGGTAGGACTCCGCTGCGTCCTCCAGTTGGTT
>JBIIEC010000119.1:0-13734 GCA_044238045.1 Pirellulaceae bacterium
CCTGCGGATCGCACTGGAACTGCACCTGAAACGCCTGCTGGTGGGCGGCGTCGAGCGGGTGTTCGAACTGGGACGCGTCTATCGGAACGAAGGCATCAGTCCTCGGCACAATCCCGAGTTCACGATGCTGGAGGTCTACCAGGCGTATGGCGACTACCGGTCGATGATGGACCTGACCGAGCAGATCATCCTGGACGCGATCGACACGCTGGGCCGTGGTCGCGTCCTGCCCTGGGGCGACAAAACGATCGACTTCACTCCGCCTTTCCAGCGCAAGAGCTACGACGAACTGTTCGCCGAGCATTGCGGCGTGGATCCGGCGGACGCGGCGGCGATCGCCGGGCTGGCCACGCGCCTGGGCATCGAGACGGCGGGACGCCACCCGGATGTGGTGAAGAGCGACGTGTTCGAGGAGAAGGTCGAGGACGCGCTGGTCGGCCCGATCTTCGTCGTGGACTACCCTGCCAGCATCTGTCCGCTGACGAAGCGGAAGGCCGACCGTCCGGAGATCGCGGAGCGGTTCGAACTGTTCGTGCACGGCATGGAAGTGGCGAACGCTT
Organism: Pirellulaceae bacterium; assembly: GCA_044238045.1. Classification (GTDB taxonomy): domain Bacteria; phylum Planctomycetota; class Planctomycetia; order Pirellulales; family Pirellulaceae; genus CAZUJM01. Next base: position 561 of record JBIIEC010000119.1, read on the forward strand.
ACACGGAGTTGAACGACCCGGACCTGCAGGAATCGCTGTTTCGCACCCAGCTAGCGGGCCAGGCATCCGAGGATTCGATGGCCAAGATGGACCACGATTTCGTGCGGGCGCTCCGCCATGGAATGCCGCCCGCGGGCGGATTAGGTATTGGCATCGACCGCCTTGTCATGCTATTGACCAACACACAGACAATCCGCGACGTGATTCTCTTCCCGCTGCTCCGCCCCGAAGCGTGATGCTAGCGGCGCAGGGAGGAGCCGCGCCAGGATGCGCGCGGCGTTCGAACCAAACCCAAGGATGGGCCCATGTACAAACTCATGCTCTGCCTCCGCTATTTGCGGAGTCGTTACATCGCGCTGGCGTCGATCATCAGCGTGATGCTCGGTGTGGCCACGATGATCGTGGTCAACAGCGTGATGAGCGGCTTCCAGAGCGAGATGTACAAACGCCTGCATGGCATTCTGTCGGATGTCGTGGTGGAAGCGCAGAGCATGGAGGGGATCCAGGATCCGCAAATCCTGGAGCGTGAGATCCGCGATGTGCTGGGCGACGACCTCGAGGGCATGACGTCCACCGTCCACATTCCGGCGATGTTGAGTTTCCAGTATCGCGGCGAGTGGGTGACGCGGCAGATCAACCTGATCGGCATCGACCAGGAGACGTACGCGAAGGTCAGCGATTTCAGCAAATACCTGTTGCATCCGGAGAACCGGGCTCGCATCGGTTTCGACCTGCGCGAGTCGGGATATGACGAGCGGATGCAGGAGGCGGGCTGGACCTGGCGCCGGCTGCGCGCCGCGCAGGATCGCTTCTATCGCGAGCAGCAGCAGCGGCTCGCCATGCACGAAGCGCGTGTCCGCGAGGCGCAACGGGCCGAGGCCGCCGAATCCAGCCAGCAGGCGCCAGTCGCCGATGCGCCAGTCGCCGATGCGGCCGGCGAAGCGAACGAACGCCAGTCGCCCGCGACGGAGGTCGCGCAGGAAACTCCTGCGACGGAGGTTACTCCCGGAGAGACACCTGGGCCCGGCGCGCTGGAGGACGACCCGTTCGCCCAGCTGGCGAATGAGGAGCCGCAGGGCGCGGAGTTTGATCCGGCCACGCAGCAGCATGTGGGCATCGTTCTGGGTATCGCCACCTGCAGTATCCGCCATCGCACGCAGGATGGCCGCGTGATGGACGTGTTTCTCTGCAAGCCGGGTGACGACGTGAAGGTCACGTTTCCCACGGCCGGAACGCCTCCGCAGCTGATGAGCGGCCACTTCACCGTGGTCGATGCCTACGAAAGCAAGATGAGCGAATACGACTCGAGCTTCGCGTTCATTCCGATCGAGCGTCTGCAGTACCTGCGCGGCATGGTCAATCCGGCGACGGGGATGGCCAGTGTCAGTTCCGTGCAGATCAAGCTCCGGCCCGGTGCTGACCTGAACGCCGCCTGCCAGAAACTGCGCGTGCGTTTTCCGGCCGAACTGTTCCCCTACCGAATCGAGACGTGGAAGGACCTGCAGGGGCCGCTGCTGGCCGCCGTGCAGATGGAGACGACGATTCTCAACATCCTGCTGTTCCTGATCATCGCCGTGGCCGGCTTCGGCATCCTCGCTACGTTCTTCATGATCGTGGTCGAGAAGACGCGGGACATTGGCGTGCTGAAGTCGCTGGGAGCGACCCGCCAGGGCGTGATGTCGATCTTCCTCGGCTATGGCCTGTCGCTGGGCATCGTGGGCTCGGGAGTGGGCATGGTGCTGGGACTGCTGTTCGTGACGAATATCAACCAGATCGCGGATCAGTTGGAGCGTCTGACGGGGCGCGAAGTGTTTGATCCGACGGTCTATTATTTCCAAGAGATACCGACCATCATCAGCCCGCCCACCATCGCGTGGATTTCGGCGGGAGCAATGATGATCGCGATTCTGGCCAGTGTGCTGCCGGCCTTGCGAGCGGCGCGGATGCATCCCGTGGAGGCCTTGCGTTATGAGTGAGCTTACCCCGATGGCGGTTTCCGGCGGGCTGGCCGGTTCCGGAGCGGCCCCGCACTTCGCGGTTTTCCCCAGCACGCCGCGGAGCCTGTTCGCGGCGGAAGCTCCCCAACTGATGGCCGTGCGCGAACTGCGGAAGAGTTATCGCAAGGGACAGGTGTCCGTGCCGGTCCTCAATGGCGTGGATCTCTCCATCCGCACGGGCGAGTTCATCGGCATCGTGGGCAAGAGCGGTTCGGGCAAGAGCACGCTGCTGCACCTGCTGGCCACGCTCGACGCGCCGGATGCGGGCGAGATCTGGTTCCAGGACCGCCGCATCGACAACCTCGCCCAGTCGCGCCGCGATCGCATTCGCAATGAACAGCTGGGCATCGTCTTCCAGTTCTACCACCTCCTGCCCGAACTCTCGACGCTGGAAAACGTGCTGCTGCCGACGATGATCAGCCACGGCATCTGGGGCTACCTGGGCCAGCGGAGACGCCTGCAGGCTCGCGCGCTGGAACTGCTCGAACTCGTCGGGCTCGGGCACCGCTTGAAGCACCGGCCGCGGGAGCTTTCCGGCGGCGAAATGCAGCGCGTGGCGATCGCCCGGGCGCTGATGAACGAACCGATCGCGCTGCTGGCCGACGAGCCGACCGGAAACCTGGATCGCGCGACAGGCATGCAGATCATGGACCTGCTGCGGTCCTTGAATGAGGAACAGAAGCTCACTATAGTCATGGTCACCCACGACATGGGACTCGCCCGGCAGACCCATCGAGTTGTCCAGCTGGTCGAAGGGCGCGTGGGCCTGCGTTCCGAAGTCTGAACGCGCGTCGCGGTGCCGCCCGCAGCGGTCCCCAACGACGTGCGGTGACCGTCCCTCGTAGTCGCTCGTCGTCCATCGCGGGAAACCCCGGCCTCGTTCCGACGGGTTTCCGCCGAGGCCATGGGCTGTGCCGGATCGGACGCCGGTGCCGGATTGGGCTGGAGCCCAGGTCGTGTTTCCTCCCTCCGTTTCATCCTCGAGTCTCATGGCCACCCGGCCGGACGCTCCTTCCCCTCACGGATTGCCATGTCTCTGCAGGTCTACATCAGCGGCAAGTACTATCCCAAGGACGAGGCCAAGATCAGCGTCTATGACCACGGACTGCTCTACGGCGATGGGATCTTCGAGGGCATGCGGAGCTACGGCGGGAAGGTCTTTCGTCTGGAGCAGCACCTGGACCGTCTGTGGAAGTCGGCCAAGGCGATCTGGCTGCAGATCCCGATGACGCGCGAGGCGATGGCCCAGGCGGTCAACGAGACACTCGAACGCAACCAGCTGAAGGATGGCTACATCCGACTGGTCGTGACCCGCGGCGCCGGCACGCTGGGCCTTGATCCCAATCGCACTTCCGATCCCCAGGTGATCATCATCGCCGACAAGATCTCGCTGTATCCGCAGGAGTTCTACGAAAAGGGGCTGGAGATCGTGACGGTCAGCACGATCCGCAACCATCCGGCCGCCCTGAGTCCCCGGATCAAGTCGCTCAACTACCTGAACAACATCCTCGCCAAGATCGAAGGCCTGCAGGCCGGGTGTGTCGAAGCCCTGATGTTGAACCACAAGGGCGAGATCTCGGAGTGCACGGGGGACAACATCTTCCTCATTCGCGACGGCGGCCTCTACACTCCGCCCATCGACGCGGGCATCCTGGAAGGCATCACGCGACAGGCCGTGCTGGACATCGCCCGCGCGCACAACGTGCCCACCTACGAGATTCCGATGACGAAGCACGATGTCTACATCGCCGACGAGTGCTTCCTGACGGGCAGCGCGGCCGAAATCGTGCCGGTCGTGAAGGTCGACAGCCGGATCATCGGCGAAGGCACGCCCGGTCCCGTGACGCGAAAGCTCACGACGCTCTTCCACCAGGCCACGCGCAGCGAGTAACGTCAAGGCGTCGCTGTGACAGCAAACGGTCACTCTGTCTCGTAGCCAGCACGCGCCGTGTGCCGGTCCTGGTACGGCCCGAACTCCCCCTCGAACTGGTCTGGCGATGAAGGCGGGCGGACCCTATGATCCGCGCGGACGAGGCGGGAGTTAGGCGATGCGGGGTTGGCTTTCGCGGCCACTTTCACGCCGCACGACCGCCACGGCAACCAGGGATGGGTTGCCCGCGAATCCTCAGGACGCGTTGTCCGCGAATCATGGAAGGAGCCAGGACGTTGAACTCGATCAAGAACGCCTTCGTCACGATCACGATGCTGGCGGTGGGGTACGGTGCCTATGTGGTGCTGAGCACTCCGCTGCCGGATGAGTTGGAGCAGGCGATGGAGGTCCCGGTGTATCCCGTGACCGCTCCCGATTCCGGCCCGCTTCTTGGAACGGGGGCTCCGACAACTCCCCCCGCCATCGCGTCCCCAGGCACTGCCGCCGTCACTTCGGATGTCATGCTGCCTCCCACGCAACCGGCGTCCGTGGAAACCACTCCGGCGCTCGATGCCGCGGCCGCCGTCTCCGGCGCTACGGAGCAGTCGGCCGCTGCCGAGCAGGCGGCGGGGCAGGCAATCGACTGGCCGCCTCCGAGTTTCAAGGCATCGCCCGATAACCTCAGCCCGCCCACGGAAACTCTCGTCGGCGAAGCTCCACGCATCGATCCTCAGTTGAGTGCCGCCACGAATCCATCCGCCGGTGCCGCGATCGACGCCTCCACCGCCTCCTCGGTGGGCGCCGTTGCCGGCCGCGTGGCGGAGGCAGCAGCTCCCGCAGTCGCGGCCGCAGCCAGCCGCTTCGCATCGGACCCGACCGCCGCGAACCCGACTTCCGCAGACCCGACTGCCGAGTCGGCGGTTCCGGCAGCAAGCGTTCCAGCAGCGACGGACTTGACGGCCGCCTCCACGCAACCGACCGAAGGCCTGGCGAAGGAAGAGCCGTTGGCCGATGCTGCCGGCAACGATCCCGCGGCCGCCGAGGTGGCCAGCCCCTTTGAGTTCGGCTGGAACGAAACGCAAAAGCTGCTCCGCGATGGGCAGTTGGCCGATGCCCTGCAGTCGCTCTCTGCCTGGTACAGCGATCCGTCGTTGACTTCCGAGCAGTCCGAACGCTGCAACGCGCTGCTGGATCAACTGGCCGGCACCGTGATCTACTCACAGGACAGCTATCTCGAGCCAGCCTATGTGGTTCGTTCGGGAGACACGCTCGACAGCATCGCCGTCGAACATGGCGTATCGAAGGAGTTCCTGGTCCGCATCAACGGCCTGTCGGAACCGTATCAGTTGGCGTCGGGCGAGTCGTTGAAGGTGCTGCGCGGTCCGTTCCGCGCCGAAGTGAGTCGCTCCAAGTCGATGCTCTCGCTGTTCCTGGGCAACCACTACGCTGGCCGTTTCCAGGTGCGTTTGGGAAGTGACCTGCCCGCCTCGAAGGCGACCTATGAGGTCGCGATGATCGAGCCAGGGCGTGAGTTCTTCGACCGCCGCTCGGGCCTCCGCGTGGCGGCCGATGATCCCAAGAACCCCTACGGCAATCGCTGGATCGGACTCCGCGGCGACCAGGTGACGACGGCCCACAACGTAGGCATCCACGCCGACCAGGGAACGGGCCAGCAAGGCTGCCTGGCGGTGAGTGCCGCGGACGCCGAGGACCTGGCCATGATCCTCAGCTTGGGAGCCAAGGTTACGATCAAGGATTGAAGCTCGTCCAGCCGAAACGCGGGGCAGGGAAAATGCCTCGGAGGTTACGCCTGGATGCCGAGGTCGGCCAGCGTCAGCAGCGAACGCAGGGGCACGCCCACGGCCGCGAATGCCTCTGCCCCACCCGCCTGTCGGTCGACGATCGCCAACGCGGCAATCGGGATCAAGCCGACTTCGCGGACCTGTTCGATCGCCTTCAGCGCGCTGCCACCCGTGGTGACGACATCCTCGACGATCACCACGCGGTCGCCCGCGCGAACCGGGCCTTCGACCGCCTGTCCCTTGCCGTGGGTCTTGGCCTCTTTGCGGACGATGAAGCCGCGGAGCGGGCGAGTTCCCTGGCCAGCCAGGGTGATGACCGCGCCCGTGATCGGGTCGGCTCCAATCGCCATGCCGCCCACCGCATCCGGATAGTCGTCCTGCATCAACTCCAGCATCCCGGCCCCGATCAGGTTCGCTCCGCGTGAATCGAGCGTCACCTTGCGGCAGTCCAGATAGAAGGTGGCCTTCTTGCCCGACGCGAGCGTGAAATCACCGAACTCCAACGCCTGAGCTTTAATCAGGTCGATCAGCGCCTGCCGATTGTATGCCATGGGAATCCTCGCGAAAGGGTGGAAGTGCGAGAGCCTAGCACGGCGCCCTGCGGGTTGGTAGTGGGGCCTCGCGCCAGGGTGGGGAACTCCGACGGAAACCAGGCGGAAGCCTGCTCAAGGATTGCTGCCTACGATGTCCGAAACCACGCTCCATCGCCAACTGAAGGAACTGTACGCCGGGCCGACGTCGGTCACCACCGACGGGGATGTGGCGGCGGATGTGCGGACGGAAGTGAAACTGGGCCGCTACCGCATCGACGTGGTACGCGACCGGGAACTGATCGAGATCCAGCACGGCTCCCTGGCCGCCATCCGCGCGAAAGTGATCGCGCTGACCTCGGAGCATCAAGTGCGGGTCGTGAAGCCCATCGTGGCGCGGAAGCACCTGATTAAACGGGCCGCACGCGGTCGCCGCATCGTGGATCGCCGACTCAGTCCGAAGCGGGGCCAACTACTGGACGTGTTCGCCGAACTGGTCTATTTCCGCAAGGCGTTCCCTCATCCGCGACTGGTGCTGGAAGTCCCGCTGGTCGTCATTGAGGAGTGGCGCTTTCCCGGACACGGACGACGCCGCTGGCGCCACCAACGCGACCACCAGGTGGAAGACCAGCGGCTGGTTGAGGTGCTGGATGTGCACGAGTTCCGCACCGCCGAGGATCTGGTGCGGCTTCTGGACGTACCACTGCCGGACCCATTCCATAGCCGGCATTTAGCCGACTCGATGAGCCTGCCACTGCACTTCGCCCAGAAAATCCTCTACGCGCTCCGAGAGATGGGCGCGATCGAGCCGCGGGGCAAGCTGGCCAACGCGCGGCTGTATGGCCGCCCGTAAACAGCCAAAATGGGGTCGGGACTCATGGCCCGACCCCGTGCGTGCGTCTCAGGTCTTCGCCTTGGTCTTCGATTCCCGCAGTCCGCGGCTGAGGATGTCCCGCAACAACGGCGAGAAATCCTCGTAGCGGGTGCGGTCCGGCGGACCCATGCTGTACTGATAGATGGCGTCGCGTGGCTTCTTTCCCAGCGAGATCAGCGTGGAGCTGACCGTGCCGCGGTCAGAGCCGCGGATCACGATGCTGGGACGTCCCGGCGGCGAGGGCGAGCGGGCGAATACCTTGCTGGCCACCGCCAGGAATTTCACAGGCGAATCGAGCGTGTGGAGCGTCAGCAGGCGCCGAGCCATCTCCACCCGTTCGTCGCGCGGGTCGTTCAGGTCACCGCCGGAGATGATGTTCAGGCCGTCGTGCATCCGCACGGCGTCGATCTCGTCACCGCCATGCACGACCCAACCCTGGTTGGGATCGCAGCAGACGAAGTTCACGCCGTCGTACTTGCCCGAGGAGAGCTCCTCCATCGCCATGTCCCGGGCCTGCACCGAGGACTCCTGCTTCAGGAGCTCCCGCGCCAGCACACCCCGGCTCCTGGACGGAAATCCGGCCTTCGTGCGGCGACGGTTGGCCACTCCAACCACCAGACCATGCTGGTTGACTCCAAGCCAGGTACCGCCTGCCTGCGCGTCGACTCCACACATCACCCGGGGTTTCCCGGACTGGATCGATGGCGGCTGGGAGGGGCGTTCGTAGAACTCTTCTCGGTTCGCGGCGACCAAAATGGGAGCTTCCGGAACCAACCGATATTGTATGGCCAGTAGACACATGATTTTCGCAACAAGCATCCTGTGTAAGTGAGTTGCCACCCGGTCCAGACGGCGGAAAAACCGACCATCCAGAAGCGGGCGACCGGAATCGGGTGGGACAGCTCTCTTAGCTTGGTGATTCCGGGTAGAGGTCTAACGACCTGAACGCGCCACTCTGCCTTCACGCGCAGCTAGCATCGCGTCTCGGTCCCCTGAATGTACCGATCCAAAAAACGCTCGGACACCCCTTATCGGGGGTGTAGGTACCGTTTTCTCCAAACTCGATTTGGCATCGTCATGTCTGTACGCGTTCCTGGGAATGGGTGTTCTGGGTGATCTGGAATTCGACCCTCTGGTGACCGCCGGAACCCATGCCCGGCTAACTTCAAAAGACCGGCTGTTCTCACGAAGGAACCTCCGCTGCTGCGGCGCAAGGATCCTCGGTTCTCGTTGAAGCTCCGTTCTCGCGGGAACAGAGACTCTATTCTCGCTGGAAAGCAGACATTCATCGCTCAACGGTCGACTCGTCCGCGAACTCCCGCATTCTAGGAGAACGTCGCCGAGAAGCTCGTCGAAGGGCCGAATCGCCCGAAATCGGCCGGCGGTCATTTGGTACCGCGGTCTCGAAAGAATCCCAACGCCCCGGGCGTGTTTCGGTCTTTGAACGCAACGGGTTGGATCTGGTGTTTAGATGGGTGGTCTGGGGGGTGTGTGGTCGGGGCGTTGAGTCTGGCGGTCGTTTGGAAAAATCGGACCGCAGTGCGGTCCTGAGGACGATGAAACCGGAACACCCGACCTTGCGATGATGGCTCCTTCTCACTTCGAACGGCCCCTTGCGGGGCGAGCGGACGTTCCATGGGCAAACGATCGAACTCAGCCAAGCGAAATCGAGACAAAAACACGTCTTCCTCCGAGTGGGAGGTCCAGAAGGAAGTCGCAGGCGAACATCAGGACATCGTCTCGGAAAGTGACCGCCAAGAGGCGTCGCAGACGTTGACGCCGGACGGACTCTCATCCGCGGAACCGTCGAAACGGGCGTCGACGCGGGAAGCCGCTCAGGATTCGCCCGCTGCGTCGGCAGGTTTCCGGCAGTCCACCGCTGCGACCACGGCGGTTGATCGGCCGGTCTCGCGTCCCGCCCGTCGCTGGCGGCGGCGTTTGCTGGCTGCAACCCTCGGTCTAGCGGCGGCGGTCGCGGCCGCTCCGCAACTGGTCCAAGTTGGGCCGGTTCGCAACTGGCTGCTGGCTCGCGCGACAACCGGACTACCCGTGGCGGTTCAGTTGGAGTCTTTGCGTGTGAACTGGTGGAGTCCGGTGGAGGTCCGTGGCTTGGAGATCTCCGCGGACGGGGCTTCGCTGGCCCGCGTGCGGTCGATCCGCAGTGAAGCAGCGGTCTGGCAGTTGGCTTGGTCGCCCATGCGACTGGGTACTTGGACGATCGAAGGCGCGGAGCTGGACGTGACGCTGCGGCCCGGCGGCAGCAACTGGGAGGATCTCGTGGCGCGGCTGCCTGCGAGCGAAGCGTCGGGCGAATCCGCCAGCGGTTCGCTCCCCTGCGTGGCCGTGGCCGTGCGCGAAGCCACCGTCCGCATTGCCACGGCGGATACCGCGGGAACGCTCGATTCGGCGCAGACGGTCGTCCTCGAAAACACCCAGGCGGACCTCGCGTTGAACCAACCGCTTACGGACGCTGCATCGACCGAGGCATCGAACCGGTCGGATCCGTCACCAGCGGCTGCCGTCGCGGCGGTGAGCTTCTCCGCGTCGGGTCAGGTACGCGGCGCCGCGCCGGACGCTTCGCGGCCGCACTGGCAACTCACGGGCGACTTACAACCGGCCGGGGCCGTCTCCGCCGAAACGCAGTTGCGAGGCACGTTGCAGCTGGCCAGCTTGCCACTCCCTGTCATCAACCCGTTGGCGACGCGTCTGGGGTTTGCGCTGCAGGCCGATGGCGCGGTCGACGGTTCGGTCGACGGGCGACTGGTCATGGCGGATGCGCAGGAGTCCACCTGGCGACTGGAGCCTTCCCACGCGGATTTAATCGTGCAAGGCCTAGCGGTTCGTTCGTCGCTCTGGCACGACGAGACGATCGCTTCAGAACGCGTGCGGTTGAATGCCGAATGCGCGGTGGACGGTTCGACCTTGTCCGTCTCGCGTGGGGAGTTGGCCACCGACTGGTTGGAGGCGAACGTGAGCGGGGCTGTGGACCTGACGCGCATGGCCGCGTCCGGATCGATCACTCAGTTGGCCGCGCGGTGGCCCGAAGCGTGCCGCGACCTGGCCACGCGGGGCACGGTCCAGTTCGCTCCCCTGGCTACGCAACTGCCCAAGACGCTGGGGTTGCGTGATGGGCTGGCGTGGAAGTCCGGCCAAGCGGCCTGGGAGATGCAGCAGGAGTCCCTGGAGGGAGGCACGCGGTTCCTGGGGAAGCTGTCGATCGACGGTCTGACGGCGGAGCAGGGGACGGAGCGATACGCGTTGAGCGATCCGGTGCAGGCCGAGTTTCGTTGGAGCCAGCGCGCGGGGCAGGGGCAGATGGAGCAGCTGTCGGTGAAGTCGGCGTTCCTGACGCTGCAGGGGCAGGGCGATCTGCGGCAGGGGCAACTGCAAGGCCGAGCCGACTTGGGGCGTCTGGCCCGCGAGGTGCGGCAGTTCGTGGAACTGGGCGACCAGCAGGGTGCCGGCCAGATCGAGGCGCAGTTGAACTGGCAGGAAGCGGGCGATGGAGCTTGGCGGGCGACGGCGCGCGGCGTCGGCAGCCAGTTGCAATGGACCGCTGGAGGCGTGGAACTGTGGAGCGAGAAGACGCTGAACTTGGATGCCGGCCTGCAGGCGCGACTCGAGGACGCCGCGATCACGGTAATCGAGTCAGGGGAACTGCACGTCGTTGCGGGCCAGGATCGTCTCGACGCGGTGCTGCAGCAACCCGCTCGAGGTCCGTGGAGTGACGCGCGTGTGTCACTCGAAGCGAAGCTCTCCGGCCAGCTTGCCCATTGGCAGAATCGGCTCCGGCCCTTCGTGGCTTGGCAGGACTGGCAGCTGCGCGGCGAACTGCAGTCGCAGGCGGTGCTGACGGTGTCGCCCCAGCGGCTAGAAATCCAGGGTGGCCAGCTGCAGTTGCGGCAGGCTGTCGTGGCGAACGCGGAGCAGCAGTGGCATGAGCCGGCGCTGCAGCTGCAGCTGCAGGGAAGTTACGACCTGGAGCGAGGCCAGCTGGACTGCCCGCAGCTGACGTTGGCCAGTACCTCCGTGTCGCTGAAAGCCGATCAGCTCGCGTGGCCTCCCCTGGCCGGACGGGAGGCGATGCAGGTGCAGTATCGTGGCGACCTCGCGCGTCTGTGGCAGCACGTCGGGCCGCAGGCCGCTGGCCGGCCACGCGGCCAACTGGCGGGGCGGTTGCAGCTGGTACCGTCGGCGGGGCAGTGGACCGTGCGCAGCGCGACGCGCGTGCAGGACTTCCAGTGGGAGACGCTGGAGCCACCCGCGGCCGCGTCGTCCGGGACCCGGGCAGGCACTCGGCCGGAAGCCGCGAAGACGCAGCTGGTGTGGCAGGAACCGGTCGTGGACCTGAACGTCGACGGTCAGTGGCTGGAAGCGGAACAGTCGGTGCGTCTGCAACGGGCCACGCTGGTGACCTCCGCCGCGCAGCTGCAGGTGCAGGGAGACCTGCAGCAGCTGGCCGGTCCACTGCAGGTGCGTCTGCAGGGCAGCACCCGCTTCGATCTCGACCAGCTGACCGCGCGCCTCCAGCCGCTCTACGGCGACCAGATCCGGCTGACTGGCGCCGTGGACCGTCCGTTTGCGCTGGAGGGACCGCTGCGTATGGTGGATACCAACGTGTCCTCGGTGCCGACGCTTGCGCCGACGCCGGCGGTTGCCGCCAACACCTCCACGCGGCTCGTGTCGCGCACGCCCGGCGTTTCCCCGAACCTCACCGCTCTCCCCGCGATGAACGCCTGGGTGTCGCCGGAATTGAAGGGCGAGGCGGGCGTCGGTTGGCAGTCGGCGCATGCGTTCGGTTTCGATCTGTCCGCGGCCGCGATCGACGCTCGCCTGCAGCAGCAGATGGTCGCCATCCAGCCCTTGGATCTGCAGTTGAGCGGCGGCAAGCTGCATCTGGAGCCTCGTTTGCAGCTGCAGGGGACGCCGCTGCTAGAACTGGCGCCGGGCCGCGTCCTGGACCAGGTCACGATCACTCCGGCCATGTGCCAGGGGTGGCTTAAGTTCGTGGCGCCGCTGGTGGCGGATGCCGCAGTGGCCGAAGGACGTTTCTCGGCGGAACTGCGCCAGATGAGCCTGCCGCTGCTCGACCCCGACAGCGGCCGTGTGCAGGCCGTGCTGGGGATTCACGCGGCCCGCATCGGGCCCGGCCCACTGGCTGCCGAACTACTGTCACTCGTCGGACAGGTGCGCGCCGTCCTCGACGGCCAGCCTCTCGGCGCCGCTCCCCAGCAGCGAGCCCAGGACGCGTGGGTCACCTTCCCCGAACAGCAGGTGCCCGTGCGCATGGAGAATGGCCGCGTCGCGCACGAGGGCCTGACCATGCTGCTCGGAGATATCCCGGTGAAGACGCAGGGATGGGTGGGTATGGACAACCAGTTGTCCCTGGTGGCGGAGATTCCAATCCAGGAGTCGTGGCTGCGCGACGAACGCTGGCTCGCGGGCCTCAAAGGCCAGACGCTGCGCATCCCGGTGCGAGGCACCATCCAGCGTCCTCAACTGGACCGCAGCATCCTGCAGCAGCTTGGCCAGACCGCCGTCCGCGGCGCGGCGCAAGGCCTGCTGCAGGATGAAGTGCAGCGACAGATGAACAAGCTGCTGCCGGACCTCCTGCAGCGAGCCGCTCCCAAGAACTGAATTTCGTAGTCGGCACACGCCGAGCGTTGTTGAGCCTGCTAATCATCCACGATCGCGCGGGCAAGCGACGCCTGACGTGAATTTGCGTGGAAACGTCCCGCCTTGGGCGGTCCCATCCCTGGCCCAACCCGCCAGACTGGGTGCGGCCTGCCCGTTACTTGGCGTCTGCCGGCTACAACTCACCAACGCAGACGGGCCGTCACGGGATAGTGGTCCGACGGGTAACGTCCCTCGGACTGCCAGTGGATGATCTCGGCCTGCAGGACCTGGAACGGTTCGGAGACAAGGATCCAGTCGATGCGCGAGGACTCCTTGCCGCCGCGGAACCCGTGGAATGTGCCGGTATCCTGCGTCGCGCCGGGGTGCTGGGCCACATAGGTGTCGAGGAGCGAGCGGTTCGCGGCCAGCGTCGCGACCGTGGCTGGCTGGGGACGGGTGAGTTCCGCGTAGCCGGGTGAGTCGGG
>JBIIEC010000120.1:0-13635 GCA_044238045.1 Pirellulaceae bacterium
TCGCCTTCCGCATGTAGGCCAGCACGCTCTCCGACGCGCTCATGCAGTCGATCCACTCGAAGCCGTCCTGCGTGAAGTCCAGCTGGTACAGGGCCGGCTCGCTGCGATAGACGCGGTTGAGGTCGCGGACAAGATTCTGCATGCCCTGGTGCGATTCCCACTGCAGCAGGTGCCACTGCAGGCTGTCGTCGCACGTCCACTCGTTCCACTGGGCGAAGTCGTTGCCCATGAAGAGCAGCTTCTTGCCGGGGTGCGTCCACATGTAGCCGTACAGCAACCGGAGGTTGGCGTACTTCTGCCACAGGTCGCCCGGCATCTGGTCCAGCAGCGAACCCTTGCCATGCACGATCTCGTCGTGCGACAACGGCAGCGTGAAGTTCTCGGTGAAGGCGTAGATCATGCTGAACGTCAGCTCGTTGTGGTGGTACGACCGGTGGATCGGCTCCTCCCGCATGTACCGCAACGTGTCGTTCATCCAGCCCATGTTCCACTTCAGCGAGAATCCCAGTCCGCCGAGGTAGGTTGGCCGCGACACGCCGCCCCACGCCGTCGATTCCTCGGCGATCGTCAACACGCCCGGGTGCTGGGCATGGCTCAGCTCGTTGAACTCCTTGAGCAGCGAAATCGCCTCGAGGTTCTCGCGGCCGCCGTGCTGGTTGGGAATCCATTGTCCCTCCTCACGGCTGTAGTCCAGGTACAGCATCGACGCCACGGCGTCCACCCGCAGTCCGTCGATGTGGTACTTATCCAGCCAGAACAGGGCGTTGCTCAGCAGGAAGTTGCGGACTTCGGTGCGACCGTAGTTGAAGATCAACGTGCCCCAATCGGGGTGCTCGCCCTGCCGGGGATCGGCATGCTCGTAGAGCGCCGAGCCGTCGAAGCGGCGCAGGCCATGGTCGTCCTTCGGGAAGTGCGCGGGCACCCAGTCCAGGATGACGCCGATGCCATTCTCGTGCAGCGTATTCACGAAGTACATGAAGTCGTGGGGCGATCCATAGCGGCTCGTTGCCGCGTAGTATCCCACCGTCTGGTAACCCCAGCTGCCCGTGAACGGATGCTCCGAAATCGGCAGCAGTTCGACGTGCGTGTACCCCATGCGATGGCAGTATTGCACCAGTTCATGGGCCAGCTCGCGATAGTCGAGCCAGTCCATCGGGCCGGGCCCCTTGCGGCGCCAGCTGCCGAGGTGCACTTCGTAGATGCTGATCGGCTGGTTGAGCGGCTGCGTCGCGCGGCGACGATCCATCCACGCGTTGTCGCTCCACTGGAACTGCCCCAGGTCGCAGACGATCGAAGCCGTCCGCGGCGGCATTTCCGCGGCGAACCCGTACGGATCGCACTTGTCGACCGTGTGACCGCTCTGGTTGACTCGGTACTTGTACTTCTCCCCCGCCTTCAGGCCGGGCACGAACAGTTCCCAGATGCCGCTTGGCAGGTGCTTGCGCAACGCATGACGGCGGCCATCCCAGTCGTTGAAGTCGCCGACAAGGCTCACGCCGGTGGCGTTGGGAGCCCAGACGGCGAAGTTCACGCCCGCCACGCCTTCCACGACACGCGGGTGCGCTCCCAGCTTCTCATACGACTGCCAGTGCCGTCCTTCACCCAGCAGGTGCAGGTCCAGATCGGTCAGCAGCGGTGGGAACGCGTAAGGGTCGTGCATCGTCATCTGCTGCCCCCGGGAATCCTCGATGTGCAACTCGTATTGAGACAGCCCATCCGCGCCAGGCCACGCGCAGATCGCCTCATAAAGCCCCGACGGATGGATCCGCCGCATCGGCTGCCGCTCGGCATGTCGCTGGTGGGCCACCCATACCTGGCTGGAGTTGGGCAGGAACGCCCGCACCGCCATCGCCTTGCGGCCCTCATGTTCTACTTCATGGGGTCCCAGAAGCTCAAAGGGGTTCTCGTGGCGATTCTCCAACAAAGCCCCGACGCTATCCAACTTCACGCTCGTTCGCACCTTGCTCTCCTCGATTCCAGCCACCTTGGAAAAGACCGCTGATGTTTTGATTTCTGAACACCGGCCCGGCTTCTTCCCGCCTTGCCGACCGTGTCAGGACTTTTTTCGCTTGGAAACTATTCACGACGAAATCCGGTTGTCCAACGCGGACCGGGGAGATTCGCACGGCTGTTGTCCGCGAGGCACAGCTGCCCGCCACCTCGCACGCCGGCCTTCCCCCACCGACGTTCTTCACTGACAACATGTTGGCACTGGCTCAGTTCGCGCTGGCCCAGGTCCAATCGGACTCCTGCGAGCGGAACAGGCGAGCGAACGCCTGCCACCAGCGAGTTCCGCCGCGTCGGTCGCCCGCATCCTGCCGCGCGGAGGCCTCCATGCGGGAGGACCAGCCATCGGCCGCGACAGCCGTCACAGCCGCGTGCATTTCCCTCGCTCCGCCGCCAGCGGCATTGACTGGCGAGACGACCGAGGCCACGGAAGCAGTTGCCGACGAGGGCGAGAACGACGGTGACACCGACATGGCAGCAGCCAGTCCCGCCCGATCCTCCGAAGTGGTCACGCGTCCGGCGGCCGGCGCGACCGTTCGCGGTTCGAACTCTCGATCCGCCAGCCCGCTGTGGCGGTCGTCCAATCGCCAGCGCCGGCAGTCCACGCGATGGAAACGCAGCGCGCGGTCGACGCGCTGCCAGAGATCTCGGTTCTTGATCGGAACCCAGCGGCCGTCCCGCTCCCAGCACCAATGGTTCGCCCGCCACTCCTCCAGCCCATAGCGAATGCCCCGCCGGACATCGCGACTGGCGGTGATCAGCGTCACCCGGGACGGCTGGTCCAACGCCTCCAGACCACGCACCAACGCCAGGAGTTCCAGTCGCTCGCCCTTCAGCCCCGCTTCTTCGTCCGAGGCTTCCACCACCGTGTCCCCATCCAGCGACTCCAACAGAAAATGCCAACGCCCGCCGGGCCTCCCCGTCGGCTCGACCCCCGAAAAGAGCAGAAAGTGAGGCTGAACGCTTCGCATGGCCCCTCCAACCCCTCGCCGTTGTGGACTCGATTGAGCGACGACCACCGCCGCCGCCCGGAAACACGAACGAAGGTATCGGCCCAAACCCCGCAATCCACTTAGCTTATCTAGCAAGATCTTTCACTCGGCCTCACAAGATCGACTTCACGCGTGCGACGGCCGCCGCAAACGCGTCCAACAAAGCGTTCCTGCCGCTTCTTGCACCCCGAGCCTCCACAGTGCCGCCCTCGTGGAACGAAAGCCATGGAACGCTCGGGGCATCCGGCGAACGGCGTTCCCCGCTTGTGCGCTGCCTGGTGCGCTGCTTGGTAGGTCGACCGGTGCGCCGCGGAAATTCATGCTGGAGTTACCCGGAGGACGGGCCCGCGAGTTGTCCAAGGCGGGGTCCGGAATGCGAATCTTATCGGGAGTCTTTGACGCCGGAGCGGGTCCGGCATAGGGTTCCGATGGCGGGTCCGGCCGGCACCTCCCGCACCTCCCGCACCGCTCCGCCCTTCCCCGCTCGACCGCTGCTCCCCACTCCCGGAGACCGTGTCATGCTTCGAGCCAGCGCGCCTTCCGTACCTCGTTTCCCGACGCGTCTCCTTCCCGACCGCCTGCGCCTTCCGCTGCTGGTCGCTCTGGCCGCCTTCTGCCTGTCGGCCGCTCCCGCTGTCGCGGACGACATCGTGGCCGTGGAGGAAGAGTGGACGCTGGTGGTCGACATTCCGAATGGCGACCGCAGTTCCCCGCAATTGAGCTTCGTGATTTCGCCGCTGCCGCATACGAACTCCTGGTTCGCTACATTCCTGATCAACCAGCGCACCGCCCCCGAGACCGCCGGAGGTGGACTGGAACTGCAGCTTTGGAACGGCCCGCAGCGACTGACCCACGCCACGCTTCCCGACGTCGCCTCGCTGCACACAGACGGTGAACGCATCCAGTGGACGCAGTCCATGACGCTGGCGAACAACGGCACACTGACCTTCCAGGTGTCGCAAGGCCACTCGACGACCTGGGGAACCTTCGGCCAGGGCAGTTCATTCCAACTTGCGACAACAACGAACCTGACCAACCTGAACGACTACACGCCGGACACCTCCGCCGCGCAAGCAGGAATCGACTTCGGCGGCAATCGCGTCCGCCGTCTCGTCCTCAACAAAGTGCGCATCCGCACGCGGCAGCACCAGACCGTCGAACACGCCGAAGAACGCGTCGTCTGGCAAAACGAATAGTCGAGCTTCGGTCTGCTCCGATGTTTTTTACCACGGAGGACACCGAGCACACGGAGACTCTCCGTGGCCTCTGTGCTCTCCGTGGTGCCATCATTCCCGTGGTTACATCATTTCTGGCGACTATCGTCGGCGTAGCCGGGGGAGCAGGCCGCCGCAGGCCGCGGGATTCTTGCCGGACGCCGACGCGAGACTACGGGACAAGAACCGGCAGCGACGTGGAAGGTCGCGTTTTCCAGGGGTTTTCACTGCGATCACGCCCCAATGCACCGAAATTCAGCGGCGAAGTCGTGCCACACAAGGGCCGGGTACACAACGTTTGTCATTGCCCTCGGGAGGACCGATCAGAACACTTGTCAGCGTCCGTGATCCGTATTTGCAAACAAGCCCTCCGTACGGATAATGAAGGCCGGCCGCTTACCCTTCCGCAAGCCCTCGCGAGTTCCTGCCATGTCGAGCGGTTCAGTTCCCCTGGGGTCTTCTGCAATCCGTAGCTGGCTCATGGGCTGGCTGCTGATGGCTATGGGATGTTTCGTTGGCAGCTTGTCGCTGGGTTCGCTTGCAGTGCGTGCGGCCGATCCGGCGCCGCCAACCGACGAGGAGGCCCAGTCGGTCGCGCACCGGCGTTTCCGCGAGCAGGTAGCGCCGCTGCTGTCAGCGCGGTGCCTCGGTTGCCACAACGGACAGCAGCGGGAGGGAGGCCTGTCGCTGGCGACGGCTGCGGATGCGTTGCAAGGAGGCGACAGTGGCGAAGCGATTCGGCCGGGCGATCCCGATCTCAGCCCGCTGCTGGTCATGGTCTCCCCGGACCCCGACTCCCATGCCGCGCCGGAAATGCCCAAGAATGCCCGCGCCTTGTCGCCGGACGAAGTCATGTTGCTGCGCGACTGGATTCAGCAGGGCGCGTTCTGGCCCGCGGGGCAAACGCTGTCCGAACCGCAGGTGACGAGCCTCGACTGGTGGTCGCTGCGGCCGCTTACGAAGCCTCCGGTTCCGGAAGTGCCTCCCGCCGACCAGCCGTCGATCCGCACGCCCATCGACGCCTTCATCCTCCACGAACTGCATCGCCAGCAGATGCGTTTCTCTCCCGAAGCCGATCGCCGGACACTCATCCGCCGCATCTCCTATGACCTCACGGGGCTGCCTCCGTCCTATGACGACGTGGAGGCCTTCGTGAACGACCCGCGCGAGAACGCCTATGAGGTGCTGGTCGAGCGTCTGCTGGACTCGCCGGAGTACGGGGAACGCTGGGCGCGACACTGGCTGGATGTCGTCCACTATGGCGACACGCATGGATACGACAAGGATAAGCCGCGCCCGAACGCATGGCCGTATCGCGACTACGTGATCCGCAGCTTCAATGCCGACAAACCGTACGCGCGTTTCGTGCGGGAGCAGATCGCCGGCGATGTGCTGTGGCCCGACGATCCCGAGGCGATCGAGGCGACGGGATTCATTGCGGCGGGCCCCTGGGATTTCATCGGGCATGCGGAGGTGCCGGAGTCGAAGTACGACGGGCAGGTAGCGAGGAACCTGGATCGCGACGACATGGTTTCGTCCACGATCAACACCTTCCTGAGCGTCACCGTGCAGTGCGCGCGGTGCCACAACCACAAGTTCGATCCGATCACGCAGGAGCACTACTACAGCCTGCAGGCCGTCTTCGCGGCGGTCGACCGCGCGGACCGCGTCTACGACCGCGATCCGCAGGTGGCCGCGCGGCGGCGGGCACTGACGGCCGCCCGCCAGTCGCTTCGCGAAGAGCAGGCGGCGGCCGAAGCGGAGGTGCTGCAGGCGGGCGGTGAACCGCTGGCCGCGTTGAACCAGCAGATCGCCGAGAAGGAGACTCGCCTGAAGCCCGGCGAGGCTCCCGAATTCGGCTACCACTCCGAGATCAGCCCGACGCAGGACGTCACGCGCTGGGTGCAGGTCGACCTCGGTTCGCCCCAAAAGATCGGCTCCCTGGTGCTTCATGCCGCCAGCGACTCATTCGCCGGCATCGGCGACGGCTTTGGCTTTCCCGTGCGATTCCGCATCGAAGGCTCCTCCGTCGAAGACTTCTCCAGCAACGCCGAACTGCTGGCCGATTTCACCGGCGCCGACTTCACCAACCCGCGACTGGCGCCGGTCGTCATCCCAATTGCGGACCGCAGCGTGCGTTTCGTGCGGGTCACGGCCACGAAACTGGCACCGCGGCAGGGCGACTACATCTTCGTGCTGGCGGAACTGGAGGTGCTTGGCCCCGAGGGCAGGAACCTTGCCACGAACGCGAGCGTCACGGCCTTCGACTCGATCGAAGCTCCGCCGCGCTGGCGCAGCACCAATCTCACGGATGGAATCTATGCAGGCCGCGACCTGGCGGACGAGCAGCAGCAGCTGGCGGACGCACGTCGCCAGCGTGACGAACTGTTGTCATCCCGCGTGCCGCGCGAACTGCTCGACCGACAGACGCGGCTGCGTGAGTCGCTGGCCGTGGCGGAGCGGGACCTGCAGTCCCTGCCTGCCCAGCAGGTGGTCTACGCCGGCACCGTGCACCACGGCAGCGGCGCATTCGTGGGAACGGGAGCGAGTGGCGGCAAGCCGCGTGAAATCCGCATCCTGCAGCGAGGCGAACTGAAGATGCCCGGCGAACTCGTGCAGCCCGGCACCCTGCCGCTGGTCGCCGGAGTCGACTGGAAATTCGCCCTCGACCCCGGCCACACCGAGGGCCAGCGGCGGATCGCGCTCGCCGACTGGCTTGTCCGCCCCGACAATGGGCTCCTCTGGCGTTCGATCGTCAACCGCGTCTGGCTCTATCACTTTGGTCGCGGCCTCGTCGACTCCGCCAACGACTTCGGCCGCATGGGGGAACTTCCCACGCACCCCGAACTGCTCGAATGGCTGGCGATTGAGTTCCGCGACGGCCGCCAGTCGCTCAAGGACCTCCATCGACTGATCGTGAACAGCCGCACCTACCGGCAGTCGTCGGCGAACAACGATGAATACGCGCTGCGGGACGTCGACAACCGGTTCCTGTGGCGGATGAACCGGCAGATGCTGACGGCCGAAGCCATCCGCGACTCGGTGCTCGTCGTCAGCGGGCGTCTCGATCGTCGCCCGTTCGGACCGGCCTTCATGGACTTCGTCATCGAACGACCGGAACACTCGCCGCACTACGAATACCAGAAGTACAACCCTGACGACGTCACGACCCACCGCCGTTCGATCTACCGCTTCCTCGTGCGTTCCCAGCAGCAGCCGTTCATGCAGTCGCTCGGCTGTGCCGATCCGTCGCAGTCGGTTGCCAAGCGCGATTCGTCCCTGACGTCGCTGCAGGCATTGACGCTGCTGAACAACGCGTTCATGGTGCGGATGTCGGAGTATTTCGCCGAGCGGGTGCGTGCGGCGGAGCCCGAGGCGGAGCGACAAGCGGTTGCGGCGTTCCGGATGGCCCTGGCCCGCAATCCCTCGGCGGAGGAAGCACAGCTGGTGGAGTCGTTAACGCGGGAGCAGGGCCTGCCCTACGCCTGCCGCGTGCTGGTCAACCTGAACGAGTTCGTCTTCGTGGACTGATTGTTTCGCGTGGTTCGCGGGCCGCGCGCGGCCTGGTCGCTTATCGACAACCTTCCTTGCCCCCAGCCTGCCGGGAGATGCATCATGCGGCAACACGACGCGACACGATGGGCCGCGGCCCCGACCTCGGGAGGCCGGCGTGAGTTCCTGGCCAACCTGGGACAAGGATTTGGCAGCTTGGCCCTCGCGCACCTCGTGGCCCACGAAGAGGCGCTCGCCGCGCAGCATTCGGTGGGTGCGGGAGCCGCGTTGGCCGGCCTGCACTTTCCGCCGCGCGCCCGCCGCGTCGTGCAGTTGTTCATGGGCGGCGCTGCCAGCCACCTGGATACGTTTGATTACAAGCCGAAGCTGGAGAAGCACCACGGCGAACCGTCGGACTTCGGGGAGAAGGTGGAGTTGTTCCAGGACGGGCACGGTCCTTGGCTGAAGTCGCCTTGGAAGTTCCAGCCTTATGGCGAAAGCGGCAAGTACTTGAGCGAGATCGTCGCGCCGTTGGGCACATGCGTCGACGACATGGCCTTCGTGCATTCGATGGTGGGCAAGACGGGCGTGCACAGCCAGGCGACCTACCTGCAGGCCACTGGATTCCAGCTGCCCGGGTTTCCCGGGATGGGCTGCTGGATCAGCTACGGCCTGGGCAGCCTCAACGAAAACCTGCCGACCTTCGTCGTGATGCCCGATCGCCGGGGCTTCGCCTCCAATGGCACGAAGAACTGGGCCTCCGCGTTCCTGCCGGGCCAACACCAGGGCACCATCATCCAGCCGGGCACCGACTATCCCGTGCACGACCTGTTCGCGCCGACCGGAAGTTTCGTATCCGTCCAGGGCGAGCCCCGCGCGCAGGAAGTGCTGCGGCAGCTCAACGGCCTCCATGAACTGTCCCGCGCTGGCGACGCGCGTCTGGAGGCCCGCATCCGCAGCTATGAGCTGGCCGCCAAGATGCAGCTGGCCGCTCCGGAAGCGCTCGACATCTCCCAGGAGCCAGCGTACATCCGCCGCATGTACGGATTGGACCACGGCGTGCCGAAGTTCTCGGAAGAGATCAACGAAGTCGAGGAGACCGACTACTTCGGCCACAAGTGCCTCGTGGCCCGACGATTATTGGAACGCGGCGTGCGATTCATCCAGATCTGGTCTGGCAACGACAACAGCTTCCCACGCCGCAACTGGGACTCGCATGAGAACATCCAGCGCGACCATGGCCCGCTGGCGCTCGGCATGGCCCGCGGCACCGCGGCGCTGATCCAGGACCTGAAGCAACGCGGCATGCTGGAGGACACGATCATCCTGTGGACGACCGAATTCGGACGAATGCCCTCGTCGCAGGGCGGCACGGGCCGCGACCATAACCCCTACGTGTTCACGAACTGGCTGGCTGGCGGCGGCATCCGCGGCGGCGTCACCTACGGACCGAGCGACGAGTGGGGATACAAGCCGCTGGATCGCGACAACCCCACGCAGGTCTACGACATCCACGCCACGATCCTGCACCTGCTGGGGATCGACCATGAGCGACTGACGGTGCGACACAACGGCATCGATCGACGTCTGACGGATGTCCACGGCCATGTGATCCGCGACCTGCTCGCCTGAGTCGGCCGGGACCGCGAGCGTCCTCGCTCGCAGACGGCACCGGGAGCGCGAGCGTCCTCGCTCGCACACCACCAAAGATGGCAGCCAGGAACGCGAGCATCCTCGCTCGCAGATGGCAACCAGGAGCGCGAGAATCCTCGCTCGCACACCACCGCAGACGACGGCCTTCCCGTCAAGACGCTAGTCTTGATCGTCCACGTGCCCGGCCTCTTCCGCGCGAGCGGCGGCCGAGTCTTCGACGATGGCCTTGCCGGCAGACGCGGCCGTATCGGCCACGCGTGCCCAGTCGCGACGCTGGCGTGAGCTGGGGATGTCCATCTTCAGGCGGTATTTGGTGATGGTGCGTCGCGCGACGTTCAGGCCGTGCTTTTTCAGTTCCCGCACCAGCGCGTCGTCGCTGTACGGGTCGGTCTTATCCTCGCTGTCGACCACTTCCTGCAGCTTGATGCGGATCGCGTCCCAGGCCACGTCCTCGCCATCGTCGCTCTTCGTGCCGCCCACGAAGAATCGTTTCAGCGGGAAGATGCCGCGCGGCGTCTGAATCCACTTGTCATCGACAGCGCGGCTGACCGTCGTCACGTGCACGCCCACCTTGTCGGCGATCTGCTGCATCTTCAGCGGTTCCAGCGAATCGCCTCCATCGCGGATAAATCGCACCTGGTGATCGACGATCGCCTGCGAAACACGAGTCAACGTGCTGCGCCGCTGCTCGATCGATTCGATCAGCCACTGGGCGGCCGTGATCTTGCGTTTAATGAACTCGCGTTCCTCGGCCGTGGCTTCGCCGCTGGCCAGTCGTTTGCGATAGTACGCGCTGATCCGCAGGCTGGGCACGCGTCCCTCCTCGAGAATCACCTTGTAAGTTCCGTCGTCCTGCGGTTCGAGGAACACATCGGGCGTAACGGTGGGGGCGACGGCGGAGGTAAAATCGGCGCCGGGCTTGGGGTTCAGGCGGCGCAGCTGGTTCCAGGCGGCTTGGATGCGCGGGATCGAATAGCCCGTCCGGCGTTCGATGGCCGGCAGCCGGTTGTCGCGCAGGTCTTCCAGGTGGTGCGTGATCAGCGCCCGCACCTCCTCGTACATTGGCATCTCGGGACGCAACTGCAGCAGCAGGCACTCGCTCAGGTTGCGAGCGCCCACGCCCGCCGGCTCCAACGCCTGTACCACCATCAACGCCTTCTTCGCGAGGTCCAGCACGCGATTATCGACATCGGGCGGCAGCAGGTCTTCGAGGCTGGTCTTCAGGTAGCCGTTTGAATCCAGCGTGCTGACAATCCGCTCCGCCAGGTCGCGTACCTCATCGTCCAGCTCCAGTTCCCCGAGCTGCATTTCCAGGAAGTGCTGCAGCGTTTCGGCGCGAGCAGCGATGTTGGCGATCACATCGTGCTTGCGATCGGACATCTCCTCCAATTGCCCGCGCGAGCGACTCGGGCCGTCGTCGAAGGCGTCCGGGAACTCCTGCCCCATCTCCACCAGGCGTTCGAAGTCGTCCTGGTTGTCATGGGCCTCGTCAACGACCAGTTCCTTTTCTTCGACCGTCGGCGCGTCCGAATCTTCGTGCGCCGGCACCTCGTCCGGCATGTCCGGGTCGCTTTCCCGCTGCTCCAGCATCGGGTTCTCGTTCATCTCCTGCTCAATCCGTTCCTCCAGCGCCAGCACGGGCAGCTGGAGGATCTCCATGGACTGGATCATCCTTGGAGCCAGGATCTGCTTCTGAACGAGCTTCTGCTCTAAACCGAATGACAGCCGCATATTGGTCCGACCGATCGAAAAGACCCAGGTCTTCGACACATTGCCTTGAACACGTTACCCGCAATACGGGAAATGTACGCCCAAAACGGAGTGATTAAACGAGAGCGGGCCCCATTCCCGCGGATGTTGATTTTTGGACACCTACAGCTTTTGCCGCCCGCTCAGGGCGTCCGCGAGGATCTCTTTGTTGGTGAATTCCAGCACGCTGCCGGAGGTGATCCCACGGGCCAGGCGGGTAATCTCCACCGGAAACTCGGCCAGGCGATTGGTGATATGCAGGGCCGTGCCGTCGCCTTCGACCGTCGGGTTGGTGGCCATGATCACCTCACGGAAGCCCCCCTTCCGCACGCGGTCGACCAGGGCGTCGATCGTCAACTGGTCGGGCCCTACTCCGTCCAGCGGCGCGATGCGGCCCAACAGCACATGGTAAAGGCCGCGGTAAGCGCCCGACGATTCCAACTGGATCAGGTCCCGTGGCTGCTCCACCACACACAGCAGCGCCCGATCCCGCGAGGGATCGCTGCAGATGTCACACTCCTCCTGCTCCGACAGGTGGAAGCATGTCTTGCAGTAGCGGACGTTCTGCTTCACGCGCCGGACCGCCTCCGCCAGTTCCATCGCCTCCGACTCGCTCACCCGCAGGATGTGGTACGCCAGCCGTTCCGCCGACTTGCGGCCGATGCCCGGCAGTCGCGCGAACTGGTCGATCAGCAGGGTTACCGATTCCGTCAGGTGAGCCATCGTCGCCGCCTTTCCTAGCGTCCCAGGTTGGTGAGCCGCGATAGCGCCTCGTCCATGCCCGGCAGCCCCAGTCCACTGGTCAGCGAGCGAATCTCGTTGGCATGCAGCTCCCGGGCTCGACGAAGCACCTGGTTGATGGTTTCCGGAACCAGGGTTTCCAGAGCCGCCGTGTCGCCCGTTTCCAACAGGGTCGGGTCGATGGTGAGCTTCAGGATCTCGCCCAGCCCATTGGCCTCCACACGCACCAACCCATCCGCCGACTCGGCGTTCAGACGCTGGGCCTTCAGGTTGGCGCCGATCTCCTCGATCCGCCCACCCATCTGCTGCGCCTGCTTCATCAGGTTTCCAAGATTTGCCAGCCCACCAAACACGCGAACCTCCTTACGGCAGCCCCTGCCAAGGTGCTCCTGCCTGCTCGTACAATCGGCTTCTGTACTACTAACTTCTGTCCGGCCCACTGCTGTCCGGCCCACTAACGTCCACCACCGGTCTCGGCAGGGACTCCCAAGGTACCTGCGACCTGAATCCTACGCGACGACGCGACGACGCGGCGGCAAGGAAGCATCCAACGACGCGACGCGGACCAGACCAGGACCGATCCAGGCGACGGCGACGGCGACGGAGCCGAACCGTGCTACCGCAGTCGCTGATCGCCCAGCGCAGCCACCGCTCACACCGTGAGAGAGCGGGCGGGCAAGTAGAACGACCCGGGACCCGCGTTGAGGCGGACAGCTAGTCCACCAGATCGTCGTCCGGCTCGTCCACACCATCCAAGCGCCCGGAAGCCGCAGCCCCACCCGGCCGTGATCCCGGCCGGCCTGTGGCGTCCGCAGCGACCGTTGCCCGGTCGGCCGGCGCCCGGTCCGCATGCAGGATCTCGGCCTCAAACAGCTCCATCGCCCGCTGAACCAGCGGGTGTCGAGCTACCTGCTGCCGCAGCTGCGTGCGGGCCAGTTGGGGGTTGGGAGCCGGAGTCGCCGGCTTGGCCTCGTCCGGCAACAGCACGAACTCCAAACGCACCCGGCAGCCCGCCTGACCTCCAAACGCCCGCTCCAACACCTCGCGCTTGTCCGGTCGCTCACAGTACGATTTGCTCGAATTATACACCTGCCGAAATCGAACCACTAGCTGATTTGGCCCGGAAATTGCTACGGAGTCGGCGAGACCGGCGTGATCAGCGGTCATGTCGTTAATCTCTTCCAGCGCCGCCAACCAGCGCTGCTTGAGCTGCCCGGGGTTCCAATCGGGAATTCGCAGGGATTCGGAAGCCTGCGATGCGTCCGAGCTCCGCAATCCCGCGTCCGCAGTCGCGTCGTCGGGAAGCGTCGCCCCGGCCGGTTCCATGCCCTCCGACGCAGCGGACACCTTCGCCGCGACGGTCTCCCCATCTGGCTCCATCTGCCTTTCCCGATCAGCCGCCGTCGGGACACTTGTGTCCAACCGGACATCGCGACTGCCGGTTCCCGTCGAAGCGTCGGCCTCGACCACGGAAGGCCGCGGAGCGTCCGTCGTTTCCGCCGAAGCGGGCGAAGCGGGCGAAGCAGGACGCGCATCCCGGCGAGCCTCCGCGGCGTTGGAGGCGGCTCCGGATGCAGAGTTGGGCCGAATCGCGTCGCCGTCGACCGTCGAGGTCCGCTCGGCCGGCGAGGCAACGACCGGCGTTACGCTTTCCGGCGTTGAGTTCACCGGTGCCGAGTTCACCGGTGCCGAGTTCACCGGCGCCGCCTTCTCCGACTGGCGGCCCTCCGGCGGCTTGGCCGTGGCCTGGTCTTGTCGGTCGAACGCCGGGACGGCTGCGGGACTGC
>JBIIEC010000121.1:0-13621 GCA_044238045.1 Pirellulaceae bacterium
AGACGCCGAGGAAACCCTGCCGCGCGGCCAATGGGTCGCCCTCTTCAACGGCCGGAACCTCGAAGGCTGGACGCCCAAGATTCGCTACTGCGAACTGGGCGACAACTATAAGCAGACGTTCCGCGTCGAGGACGGACTGCTCAAGGTGCGATACGACGGCTACGATGAGTTCAACGAGCGGTTCGGCCATCTGTTCTACAAGCAGCCGTTCTCACATTATCGCTTGCGCATCGAATACCGTTTCGTCGGCGACCAGGTGAAGGGCGGGCCCGGATGGGCCACCCGCAACAGCGGCGTGATGCTGCATGGGGAAATGCCACAGACCATGGGCAAGGACCAGGACTTTCCAGCGTCGATCGAAATCCAGTTCCTGGGCGGCCTCGGCGCGGGACCCCGGTCGACCGCCAACCTCTGCACCCCCGGCACGCATGTCGTCATAAACGAGAAACTGATCAAGCAGCACTGCACCAGTTCGCGTTCCAAGACCTACGACGGAGATGGCTGGGTCACGGTGGAGATCGAAGTCCACGGCAATCGCGTCATCCGCCACAAGATCGACGACCAAGTCGTCCTCGAATACAACCAGCCCCAACTCGACGAAGCGGACGCCCATGCCCGCGATCTGGCCACCAAGCAGGGAACGGTCCAACTGAGCGGCGGTTCCATCTCCCTCCAATCCGAAAGCCATCCGATCGATTTTCGCAGCGTCGAGATCATGGTGCTGGAGGAGTAAGGCGGGGGGACGCACCAAACGTCGATCGCGAGCATGCGCCCATCGCTGCTCGCCTGCGCCGCATCGCGTCCGGCGGAAACCGTGCCTTCCGGACGCCCCTTCATTCCTGGGCCGCAGGTCCCGAACCCAAGTGCCGTCGTCGACTCTGTAGTGCTTGATCGAGGTCGATGAGCTTGGCCTCAACCGTGTCGAGCAGTTCGGCCTGCCGCCGCTCGTCCGGCTCCTCCTGGAGTTCTTCCATCAGCTGGCTCGTTTCGGTCAAGGCATCCGTGAACAGCCGCTCGATCGCCTGCTCGCACCGGTCCGAGATCTGCTGCTCGACCGCCGGGTCGCTGTAAAGCAGGACGATCAACTGCGTGCTGTCGCTGTTCTCACCGGACGGACTAGGACCATTCAGCATGGTCGACACCTTCCGGCTGTCGTTGCGATAGATCCTCGTCCGGTCATGATGAAACTGCGGAGCACCGAAGAGATGCTCTAGATAGTCCTGCAGCGGCGACTCGAAATCGCCCGGCACGTGGACGATGAAACCGAACTCATCGCGTAACAGCGTCCAGTCCACGCGGTCGCGCGGAACGGAGGACAGACTTTCGTCGACCGCCATGCCCTGGAGACGAAATTCGGTCGACAGGAACCGCAGTAGTCCGCGGTCGCTCGCGGCGATCTCCTGGGAAGCAGCGTACGGGCCATCGTGCATGGGGGATGCGCCTTGGAAGAGATCGGGAGGCCGTTTCGTTTCAGGACGTCGCATGATAGCAGCGTGCCATCGGCAAGCTGCTTTTTTCTATTGATTACGTGGCGATGCGTTGCGGTGCCGCCCTGGTGCCGGGCCAGCTCCGTTGTGGAACGATCACCCGGGATAAGAATGGTCGACGCGCTTCGGGCCACCGCACGGTTCTCGACGGCCGGCGGTGCTCGATGCATGCTCGGTCCCCAGGTGCAGTCGGCGCGCGTGCTGCCTCGGAGAGCGTGCATATCGTCTCCGGGAGATCGAATACTCGACTTGACCCATATTTCCCAGCACGGCTAGATTGCTCGTCGCCACGCGGCGGAAGGCGAAGGATCGGTCGTCGCGGTACTGGCCAGCGATCAAGCCAACAGTCGGGGAACGACACGCGTCGCCTCCCAGTCGGGAAAGGATGCTCATGCGACAAGTTACAGCAACACTCACAAGGATCGGGCTGGGATTTTGGTTCATCGCCATGGCGACGGTGTTCGCCGGTGGTGCCGCCTCGGCGCAGACGCGCGAAGACAACACGGTGGCTCAGTCCATCGAAGTCTTCCGCGAGGTCATGGAGATTCCCGCGAACGGCATTCCGGCAGGGCTGTTGAAGGATGCCCATGGTGTGGCGGTCATTCCCCGAGTGATCAAGGGCAGCTTCGTGGTGGGAGCCCGCCACGGCAACGGCGTGCTGCTGGTGCGTGATGAGCAGGGGAGCTGGCACGCTCCGGTGTTCATCACGCTGGCGGGCGGCAACATCGGCTGGCAGGTGGGAGTTCAGGCGACGGACGTGGTGCTGATCTTCAAGACACCGCAGAGCATCCAGGGCATCATGAACGGCAAGTTCACGCTGGGCGCGGACGCGGCCGTCGCGGCGGGCCCCGTGGGGCGACAAGCGGCCGCCGGCACCGATACGCGGCTGTCCGCCGAAATCTATTCCTACTCGCGCAGCCGCGGCCTGTTCGCCGGCGTCTCGTTCGATGGCTCGGTCATCCAGGTCGACTCGCTGGCGAACGCTTCGTATTACCGCGCTCCCAGTGTCGGCGCGCCGGTGGTCGTTCCGCCGGCGGCGCAGCAGCTGGTGGGCAACATCACTCGCTTCACCGGCGGCGGCACGAACGGCGCTCCGCCCAATCCGGCCGATGCCGCCCGCAATTCGCAACTCGCCGCCCGACACTCCAAGGACGAAGCGACCCTGATCCGCGATGAACTCGCACTGGTCGCCCCGCAACTCTACAAGATGCTCGATCCCACCTGGCAGAACTACCTGGCTCTGCCGCTGGAGGTCTACTACGAAAACGGTCATCCAACCCCCGAAGCCATGAAGGCATGCCTGGACCGCTTCGAAGTCATTCGCCGCGATCCACAATACACGCGACTCGCCGAACTGCCCGAGTTCCAGTCGACCTACGGTCTGCTGAAACACTACGCGCAGGAGATGGAGCAGTCTCCCCAGATGCTGACCCTGCCCGCGCCGCCCCCGGGTGCTCCCGCTCCCTGATCCAGCCACGCGTTCTCACGACGCGATCGGCTCGCCGAGTTCCCGTGTCCGCTAGGACCGACGATTGAATCGCTCGGTCCAAGCGGAGGGCACGGACTCAAGATCCCAACGCATGCGCTCGGCGCGACGAGCTGTCTCGCCGAGCCGGTGCGACTTCTAGGCGACTTCTACGCGGCGCACCCGCCGTCGTCGGGGAACTGCCGCCGCAGGGCGGCCACCAGTTTGAGCGTATCGCGACGCACCTTCTGGTTGTTCATCCCCAGCAGATTGCCGATCTCCGGGTAGCTCTTCTCCTCGATAAACCGCAGACAGAGCATCGCCCGGCAGATCGGCGGCAGCGCATGGACCTCCGCCATCACGCGAGGCAGGATCTCTCGGTCTTCCAGACGCTGCTGCTCCGCCCGATACTTCTCCACATGCGGCTCCACATGCAGGCCCGCGTACTGGTCTGCGTACTCCTGCTGCCGCTTGCGCCTCCGCGTCGCGCTGCGGAATCGGTCCATCACATAGTTTCGCACCAGGGTGCCCAGCCATTTTTCCAGCGGACCCACCTCGGGCGACCAACGTTGCTTCGGCGACATCTCGTAAAGTCGCTGCAGGATCTCGCTCTTGACCTCCTCGGCGATCAACTCCCGGTTCGGCGTCCCCCGATCGATCGTTTGATACGCCACACGCCAGATCCAATCCTCCCACGCGCGGGCAAACGCATCGAAGTCCTTGGTCGATTCGGTATCGTAGAAGTGCCGCAATAGATCAGCTTGCATGTTTTTGCTCCTGAAGTGGTTTTACGATCACCGAACACGACGCGAAGTTCTTCGAACGGCTCCCGACTGCTCGCCTCAGGCTCGCCGCGGGCCGCTGTTCCCAAGCGACTGGCCGCTGGCCTGAATGTCTTGACTGGCAGGAGGCTGAAGAAGGTCTAAAGATGGGGGAGTACGATTTCGGTTCAGGGGTCCTTTCAAAAAAAATCCAGCAGCCCTCGGACGCCTTCGCCACGCGGCTCGGTGACGCTCCGAACGCAGTGGTTCATGACGTTTGCTCTCTGTGCATAACGCTCGTTCCCGGTTCGCTCGTTCTTTCCAGTGGTTGCGAACGGGGTCGAGTGCTTCGAGGGGCCGCATTGAACGCGACGCCCGCCCGGTCGGCAACCAGCGGTCTCCCGAAAGCCCAACGAACCCCAATCAATGCCCGCGAGCCTCGGGCCATCGCGCGGCCGGGTTCTTACGGCCCAGGCCTGACCGCTCGCCGTCAGGGTTCGAAGTTTCGTCGCCGGCGTGACACGTTTGGTCACGACCCACGAAAAAAGTCGTTTGCCCGCGATCTAAGTGAATGCCGGGTAGTTGTTTAGGGCAATCTGCGAATTTTCGAGCAGCTGGACATGGGATCTCGATTCAACGGCCAAACGACGATATCGCGGACGTCGCGAGGGAACGTTTTCAAGGTCGGGGCGATCGAAGTCACGGGCGTCAGCAAGCCGCTCGTCATCGCTACGCGGGTTCCCATCCGTGCAGCACTTCACGGATTCATGTGGCCCCGCGCCCGATAGACGCGTTTCGATGGGCGCTGCCGTTCGCTTGGGCACTGCGGGACCAGTGATCCCCTCTGTGGGATCGCGCGAGGTCGCTTGGCGTTCCTCGTTCGCAGCCAGGCAAGGAGCGTGGTTGCAGGCAAGGGAGGCGCGGGCGGTCGATCGCTGTGCGGAGCCACACCGCAACGGTGCTGCGTCGACGGTCGGCCGCAGGGAAGATAAACGCACTCCCTGCCCGCGATCATGCAGCAATGCGTCGCCTGTTCGCGGGTTTGGAAACGACGTCTGCGGATTGGCGTCTACTGTTCAAGAAGTCCGGCTGCGCGGCCACACCGCTTCGTCTATGTCCCCCGAGCAGGCGGTACAGGCCTTCTCGTTCGCTCGATGGAAACGCGGATTGCTGAATCATGCGTCTCATCGCGCGTCTTGCGGTAGACCCAAGTGGCTGGAACTGAAAGGTGGACGACATGAAGATGATCGCGCGCACTCGAAAACTGTCTCGCAAGCCGGGCCGCTCTCGCAAGCCGGGCCGTTCGATGAGATCGTCAGCGAACCGGCACACGCAACTGGAGCTGCTGGAAACACGCGCGGTGATGACGGTGTTTGGCGGATTTGAAATCGATGGGGACCTGGTCGTCAACCAGGGCGCAGCGGACTGGGCCAGCGTCGGGCAGGTAGCGATCGCGAAAGACCTCTTCAACTCGGCGATCGACGAGTCGTTCGGCGCCGGCGTGAAGGAGGATACGATCAACCCGACAGTCGCTCTGGGCGCCATTCCTCCCAACAAGAGCGACTTGACGCGTCTCTACGTCGCCGACCAGAGCTACAACGGTGATCAGTATCTGTTCCTCGGGTGGCAGCGTTGGAAGGAGTCGGGCGATACCACGTTGGACTTTGAGCTGAACCAGTCCGACCAGGAGTACAATCCGGGCCAGGGCGTTCCCGTCAGGACGGCGGGCGATCTGCTCTTTACCTACGACCTGAGCAGTCAGGGCACGGTCGTCATCTCCTATCGGGAATGGATCGATGATCCCGCCGTGGCCGGGGACGAAATGTGGGGAGTCGAAAGCTCACTGAGCAGTGGTGGCTTCGCGGAGGGAGCGATCAATACCGCCGCCGTACTGGATCCGCTCGGTGACGACGCTCCGCGGACGCTGCCGGCGGCCACGTTCGGCGAACTGGCCGTCAACCTGATGTCCGCGGGTATCTACAAGCCGGGCGTCTGCCGCAGTTTCGGCACCGCGTACCTGAAGAGCCGCGCGTCGTCGTCCTTCACCGCGCAGATGAAGGACTATGTCGCTCGTGTCACGGAAGACATCTGAGTTGGCAACTGCCAATTCTCGATCTCGAAAACCGGCGACGCGCTTTCCAAGGTGGGCGATCCTGTCGACTACAACGTGACGATCACCAGCGAAAGCGTCGCGAACACGCCTTCACTGTCCCCGGCGGTCATCGCCGATTCGCTCCTGGGAGACCTTTCCGTCGACTCCTTCCTCGAAAGCAAAATCAACAATAACCTGCTGGATCCTGGTGAAGTCTGGACTTCGCAATTCTCCCGCGTCGTCCTCCCCGGCGATCCGGATCCTCTGGTGAATGTGGTCGCTGCGACCTTCACGGGCAACGGAGGATTCTCCGATACGAAGATGGCTTCATGGTCCACCAACCTGTTCCAGCCTGCGATCGACGTGGAGCTGTCGGCGGATGCACTGTCGAAGATCGGCGACGAGATCGAATACACGATCGTGGTGAAGAACAACTCGTCGGCCGACAGCCCGGACCTGGTCGGTTCGGTCCTCGACCCGTACACGGGGCTGCCTGTGTCGATCGAGTTGGCGTCGGGAGCGACCACCACGATCACGGGCAAGTATGTGATCCCGGCGGACGCGAGTGACCCGCTGTTGATGGCGGCGACGGTGACGGTGAGCCCGGTGGGCTTCCCGAATGTGCTGACCGACTCGGACGACGCGGCGACGAATCTGTTCCAGCCGGGGATCTTCGTGACCAAGACGGCGGAGACGGCGCTGTCGGTCGGTGAGGTGGCTCACTACACGATCACGATTGAGAACACGAGTTCGGAGGATACGCCGCCCCTCGTGAACCCCTCGGTCGTGGATTCGCTCCTGGGGAACCTGTTGGGTTTGGGAGCGCTGACGGAGTCGGTGTTGGCGGACGGAGTGCTCAGCTATGGGGAAACTTGGACCATCACTGCGGAACGCGAAGTGTTGGTGACCGATCCGAATCCCTTGCCGAACACGGTGCTGGCGAACTTCAATCCGCAGGGATTCAGCAACGTAATTAACGGACAGGCGAGTCACTCGATCGCGATTCTGCAGCCGAATCTGCGTCTGGTGAAGACCCCGGACAATGCAACGATTCGTCCTGGCGACACGGCGACGTTCACGATGGTCGTGACGAACGATGGTCCTGGCCGCGCATTGGATGTCGTGTTGAACGATCCGCTGCCGGTACCGAGTGACGGGCTCACGCCGCTGGTGTGGACCGTCTCGCCTGCGGTGCCTGGGGTGCTCGTGGTAAACCAAGTGCTCTCCGCAAACCTCGGGGCCTTGGCGCCGGGCGAGAGTCGCACGATCCGCGTTGTCTCCACGATTCCGTCCGATTACCTCAACTCCGCAGGGGGAGGCGGGAGCGTGGGGGGCACGTCCGGGGCGATTGGAAGCAAGTTCGAGATCGACGGCGACCTCGTGGTTACTCCCAGTACCGGCACGATCGACTGGGAGGCTTACGTCAATCCGCCGGCGCCGCCCGCGACCTTCCGACGCGTGAAGGACTTGCCAACGGGTTCTAGGGACAATTCGTTCGGAGACGGTTCGAAAGAGAGCACCGTCAACCCGGTCGTGATGAGCGGAACGATTCCGAACAACAAGAGCGACTTGACGGAGTTCTTGGTCTCCACGGATACGGTCAACGGCGACAACTTCCTCCATCTGGCCTGGATTCGCGCCAACACGCTGGGGACGGCGAACATCGATTTCGAGCTGAACCAGTCTTCGGTCCTGAGTTCCAATGGCGTGACTCCGGTTCGCACTCCGAAAGACGTCCTGATCTCGTTCGACTTCGCTGCCTCCGGCAATCGGGTGATCCTTGGATGGCGTGAGTGGCTGGGGACGAGCTGGAGTACTTCGCGAGCGTTCAACGGGCTGGCGCAGGGGGAGATCAACCGGGTGGATGTACCGAACCCCTTCGATGGGACCGTCCTGAAAGCGCAGCGGTTCGGCGAGGCGGTGGTCAACCTGAACCAGGCCTTCGGAACCAACGGGTGCGAGACGTTCGCGTCAGCTTACGCCAAGGCACGGGCTTCGGACGCGTTTACGTCCGCGCTCAAGGATTTCATCGCCCCCGTGGCGATTCGGATCAGCAGTTGTCGTTCGGTCGACTTGCCCAATACGGCGACGACGCAGGCGGCAAATCACGGAGTGGTTTCGGACAGTGGGTTGATTACGGTGAGTAATCTTCCTGGCGTGGTCTCGGCGAGCAGCGCGGCGGCCCTTCCCATTCCCTTGACTACGAATGGGAAGTCCTCCAGCATCACCGCGAAGCTGTCGCCGACGGTCGCGCCGCTCGCCAAACAGGCTTCGCCATCCTCGACCGTCCCGCGGATCACCTGGACGCTCGACACGAACGGGGACTCGATCGTGTCGCCGCTGGACGCACTGCTGGTGCTCAATCGGCTGCACGACGCGGCCGACGCCCGGGAGTCGAACGATGCTTCACTGGATGTGAATCGCGACGGATATGTCTCGGCGATCGACGCGCTGCTGGTCATCAATCACCTCAACGGAGCGGACGACGGTGGCCCGGCGGATACCGTCGGAGTGGGAGCCGATGAGGCGTGGGCGATTGACTCGTACTTCCGAACGGTCGGCGAGGAGGACGGCGCCGAGGAGGCGGAGTTGCAGTGGGTCTAAGATGGCGGCTGGCGAAAGCAGGGGTAGATGGAGTACGAGTACGGAAGGCGTGTGACTTTCGTGCTCGTACTCGTACCTGTGCTCTCGGTCAGATCCCCAGGCCCTGCCATCGGGAGCAGAAGGCTTCGTAGTGGCTGGCGAGCCATTCTCGCCGCCAGCCTTCGAGCGCTTCGAGGCCGCTCAGCAGGCTGGCTTCGGCCAGCAGTCGTTCGCGAAGCGAGTCCTGCAGCAGCTGCTGGGGAAAGCAGATGTCAGGTGCGATCTGAGCCGCTCGGCTGACCGCGTAGCGCAGCACGGGCAGGAAGACTTCGACCTCCAGGGCGTCGAAACTCTGGTAAGGCGGCGGGGCGATCGGTGTGAAGCCGGACTTGTCCGCTTCATAACTGGCCAAGATCATCCGCCCCATCAAACGGTCGCCTTCCTTGCGGGCCCAGACATAAGGCACTCCTTTGATCTTGGCCAGTTCGGCACCGGTCGTCGGCATGCGCCGCGCGATCAGGAACAGATGATAGGATTTCAGCCCGCGCGGCCGCTGGTCGCGTTCCAGCCCGTTCCACCAGTCGACCAGGAAGGTCAGGGCGGCCTGGCTGCTGGAGTCAAGCTCCCAGGCGTTCCGGAAGCTTTCGAGTTTCACGAGCTGGGATGGAGCAGGGGCAGGAGCGGCGATTTCGTCGGGGAAGCAGAACTCGCGAGAGACCTCGAACACCAACTCGTGCTTCCCTTGAGCGGCCAGGCGTTCACCGAGCCGGTGTCGCAGTTCGGGAAGCGTCTTTACATCGCTGGCCGCATATTCCAGCTGGGACGGCGACAGCGGACGACGGGACCAGATGTCGGCCTGGTGGACCTTCTCCCACTGGATGCCCAGCAGCATGTAGTTGAGGTAAGACAGCGACACGGTGCTCTCGGCCCCCAGCAGTCCCCAGGCCACCTGCGTGTCGAACAGAAGCGGAACCGGTTCTGTCTCCAATCGCAACTTCTCCACCAACAGGGCCACATCCTGCTTGCCTGAGTGCAGGATCCATTGGACGCCCGGCCGCGCGATCGCGTTGCGCAGGCAGCCGACCGCATCCAGTTCGATCATGTCGATCACGAAGGTGTTCGTGCCGTCCGAGATCTGCAGCAGGCAGAACGTGGTGGACTGCTGAGTCTGGTTGAACTCCGTGTCGATGTAGAACGTCGAAGCCTGGGCCAGTTGCTCGGCCGCGGACTCAAGTTGCTTCGTACGCTGGATGTACTGGTAGGCGGGGTCCATGGAACTCCAACGGGTCGGGCCCGGTCATCTGAGGCGTGGAATCGGAGGGGAAGGGCGGGCGACGAAGACGCGACTACGGTGCGGCGGACGGCCGCAGGCCTGCGGTGATACGGCCCGCGGAGAAACGGCCTGCGACGGAACGATCACCGGGGCAACATCACCGTGTTGATGGCCTTGATGGAGTACACCGGAATCCGCGATTCGCGCGCGCCCAGTTGATCTACCACGGACAGGTAGTCGTCGCCGACTTCGCGGATCTCCTGCGCCTGCTCGGTCCCCGGCATCACCAAGATCACGTACCGGCCCGCTTCCTCCTTGATTGAAATGGTCTGGCCGACCTTCAGGTTAGCGAAGATCCCCTTCGCGTTCTGCTGCGCTCGCTGCGCATGGCTGACCTGCCAGAACGAGCCTCCAGAAAGGAGTCCGGCGACCGGGCTGAGCACGAGCATCAGCAGGCAGAAGCGTTCCAGGGTGCGGCGGTCGGTCATGGAAGGGATCTCCGTCGACGAGGGGGTAAGGCGAACTGGGTGAATCGTGACCTGAGGATATACGCCTGCCAATTGTAAATGATTTAACCTCGTGGACTTTTCCCCGGAACGCTCCTGAATGCGCCGAGTTGGAAAAAATGTTGTGGATTCCTTGAATCGAGCAATGGTGCGTGGCGTATAGCGTTGTGGAACCGGGGAGCTTCGGCGGGATTTGTCGCTTTGGCCAGTCGAACGCTTGTCGGGACCCCACTGGACGCCGTCGTGACCGAGCGTTGGTTTGGGACCGGAAACGTGTCGAGACCGGGACTGGTCGTGAAACCCGCTTGATCCGGCGGCGTACTGGTGGGTAGGGCATCCATGCGTGGCCGGCCGGAAGTCACTACCAATCTGCCGAGGCTATGGAGGATTCCACCATCGGCAATTGGGGAAGTCATGGACTGCAGTGAGTGGGGAGATCTGGCTGCTTAGGAGTATTCAATTCAAAAAGGGGGGGGTAGTTTGAGCGAACTCAATCCACGGGACGAGCGAGATGGGCGGGAGTCGAACAGCGGTGCAGATTCCAGCGGGGCAGATTCCGGCGAGCATGATTCCGGCGAGCATGATGCCGGCGAGAGTTCTAGCGGCGGGATACCGGAGCAGGGGCCGCAGAAGCGTGGTCGTGGCGGACGGCGGCGAGAGGGGGGAGTGCGTATGTACCAGATGTACTTGTATCGTCCGTCCACGCGGAGTTGTCTGCAGTTGCGTAGGGTAAGCGAATCGAGTCTTGATCTGTTGCGGATTCTGCGGGAGGAGTACCCAGATTGGCAGGTACGTCGAGTGCGAATCCACGACATTAACTAGCAGGAGCGCGGGCGTCCCGCCCGCCCCAGAAAAGCGTCCCTCGCGCCCCAGAGAAGCGTCCCTCGCGCCCCAGAAAAGCGTCCCGCCCTTCCTCCCCAGCCGAAGCCCGCCTCTTCGCTGTCGCCCCGACGACTAAGCACCGAGGGCGCCCGATTGGGCGAACCTCCACGAGCCCCCGGTCGCTTCTCGGCGAGCCGGGGCTTTTTTTGTTTGCGGCCACGCTGGCCGTGTGCAACGGCACTGTGGATTCCAGGGCTGGGAATTTTGTGGCTACTGCGTTGCGCGTGGGCCGTTGACATCCCAGATCGCGTCACTCTTTTCGTGACGAAAAAAAACGCCATCGAGTGCGATTGGGGATTAGTGGCACGGCGTATTGTCTTGAGAAACCGTGATATGTCATGATCGGACCGACGCCGGGCCGCAGGCGCGCGGGGCGCGACTTCGCGAAACGCGTCTTGAAAAAACAGGTGCCCTGCGAGATTCCAAGGAGACTCCCATGCTGTCCGATCCATCGACGCTTGATCAACTGTTGTCGACGGTCGCACTGGAACCGCGTCCGTACCAGCGGCGGATTGTGGAGAAGGCCAGTAGGCTGTTTTGCGACAAGAGTCTCCGTTCGGTGTTGATCGACAGTCCGACGGGGAGTGGCAAGACGGTGATGGGGCTGTTGATTGCGAGGCTGATGCAGCTGACGCTGGGGGTGTCGGTGGGGTGGGTGGCGATGCGACGGAACTTGCTGGACCAGGCCGCCGAAGAGAATCTGCGTCGTGGCATTGCGTTGGACGGCCACTGGATTTCGATGTTTGACAAGAGCCCGCCGGCGGGGATTGACATGCTGGTGGTGGATGAAGCGCAGCACGACGCGGCGGGGAGCATGGCTCACCTGCACAACGTGGTTCGCCCACGCTTCATCCTAGGGCTTTCCGCCACTCCGTTCCGGGCCGACCGCGTGAAACTGTGCTTCGATACGGTGATCAAGGATGCGGGCATCCACCGGCTGATCCAGGACGGCTACCTGTCGCCTTTCCACCACTACACGATCCCGCGGTACACGCCGCAGGCGGTGGCCGAGTGTTACGGAGCGGACCGGGAGCGATGGGGGAAGTCGATCCTGTATTTCCACACACTGGAGCAATGCGCCGAAGCGGCCGGTCGTCTGGAGGGAGCGGGAGTGCGGTGCGAGGTGGTGTCGGGCAGCAGCGACCGCGAGTCGCAGATCGATGCGTTTCGTTCGGGGAGGCTGGACGTGCTGGTGAACTGCCAGGTGCTGGCGGAGGGGTTTGACTGTCCGGAGCTGAAGACGGTGTTTTGTCGTCCGTCGAGTTGCGGAGTGACGGTGCAGATGTGCGGTCGAGTGTTCCGCAAGCATGCGGGGACGCCGGTGAAGCAGGTGGTCCAGTGCCAAGAAACGCGTTGGCCCATTCTGCGAACCGCCGCCGCTGCATGCCAGTTTGCCTGGGTGGATGGCGAATGGCGATCCTTGCAGATCAACGAACGCATCGAGGAGATCAGCCACCGCACGATTCGGGCCTTGGCGCACAGCCAGTCCCAGTTGCCGCAGTTCCTCGTCCAGGCCCGGCGCCGCGGGAGGGGCTGGCGTGGCGCCCAGCCCTCCACGGCCCATACCGATGCGGCCTTCGATGCGAGCCTCGACAACGATTAGCCACGCGGGCCACCTCGTGCATCGCCACGCTGCTCGTGGAACCAACTCTCGAACTGACGTGCTCGCCGACTCATTCGCGGAATCGGCAGCCATAACCGACCATCGAACCGTCCACATCTGTTGTCACTGGATAGGAGTGCTTCGCATGCAAGCCACGTTTGAGTATGGAACTTCCCGCATCAAGGACCTGGTGGTAGGGCAGCCGCACGAGGGCAGCAAGGGACGCGAACCGTTGCGTTACGTTGAAATGAACGGTCGTTCCCTCAAGACCACGCCCCGGTTCTGGAGGAGTCTCCATATGCGTTTTGGGTTCACGGAGAACATCTTCCGTTATTTCCAGCATGCGGAGGTGTTCCAGCGCATCAGCGCGGTTTCGCCGCACGATGAGGTGCGTTGGTGCGTTGAGCATGATGCCAAGGGAGGCCAGCGCATGCTGGGGGTGAGCAACCCGCGTTCGGCGGTCATGCGTCACGAAGACCTGATGGATCTGCTGCGGCGTTACGGAGCTGAAGATATCAAGTATGAGGGAGGCGTCGTCACCAGCCGCCACGCCACCCGCAACGAAGACGTGCTGCAGATCGCGGGCGACGACTTCCAGAACAAATATGTGCTCGATACGCCCATTGACGGGTTTGGGCGTCCTTCGATCTACCTTTCCATGCTGCGGCTGGTCTGCAGCAATGGAGCGATCGGGTACAACCCGGCCTTTCGCAGCGAGTTGACGGTAGGCAAGGGAGAGGACCGCGTGGAGTTCGCGGTGATGCGGGCGCTGGAGGGGTTTAACAACGAGGAAGGGTTTGCCGCGATTCGCCAGCGTTTTGAGTCGGCGGCCATGAGCTGGGCGTCGGTGCATGAAGTGCAACGCCTGTACCAGATCCTTGTCCGCATCCACCACGCGGGCGGCGTGCGCATGCAGGCGGGGAGCGACGGCGCGACGGGCGTGCCGCATCGTCCCAACATTCTTCGCTC
>JBIIEC010000502.1:0-3950 GCA_044238045.1 Pirellulaceae bacterium
ATCGTCGGGAGGCATCGGAGGCCGGTCGGGATCGGTCGGGTCGTACAGCCGGGACCGGGGGTCGACGGCGATCGAGTAGTCGACCAGCTCCGAGTGGTTGTGCACGACCGACTGCTTGACGAGTCCGTAGACCTCCTCATCCGCTTGGTTGCGATAATACTTACGCGAACAGCCGGTGGGCAGCAGCAGGCCTGCCAGGCAGACTGCCAAGACCATCCGAGCAAGGCCCCGGAGGTTGCATTTACGCAACAGCGGAGCAGCCGGCGTCACTCGGTATTCTCTGCCACGATGGAACGGCATGAACGAGGGTCCTGCACGATCGCGAGAAGCTGCCCGCGGTCACATGGGGTCAGGTCGGAAGGGAGAGCCGCAATGAGACCGCACGCAAGGGAGCGGTCATTGACTGGACAATGAGTTGAACTACCGTTGGACAGAAGTGAAGGCGATGGCGTCGTGGCGTTGCATGCATGGCAGCCACGGCCCGTCACCTCAAAATCAGATTCGGTTTACCGGTTGACTCGACTTGACCAGATTTGCCGCTTTGGATGGCCGACCAAGCTGACGCGGCCAGGGGCTGGAGCTTTCATGAACTCGTCCCGCGGGATCGGCCTGGCGTGCGCAGGGCCACGCAGGACTTTGGGGAGAACGCCGTGTCGGACATTTCCAGATCCTCAGGCTTGGCGACGCGAATGGTCACACACGATGGCGACACCATGTGGGAACTGACGGGTGACAGCAGGCAGGGTGCCTCCGCTGCCGCGCCGATCTTTCTCGTGGGCAGCGAGCGATCGGGAAGCACCCTGCTGCGCCTCATGCTGGATCACCATCCGCAACTGGCCTTCGCGCGGGAGTTCGAGTTCATCGTGGATCGCGTGTCGGACCAAGGGGACTGGCCCGAACTGCGAGACTACCACGACTACATCCGCCAGGACCGGGTGGCCCTGCACAGCCAGGTCCGCATCAATCCTTCATTGCCTTATCCAGAACTGGTGGCGGACTTCCTAAAGCAGCAGCAGGGCACCAAGGACCTCATCGGCGCCACCGTCCATCGTAACTTCCACCGCCTGCCCCATCTCTGGCCCGAAGCTCGTTACATCTACCTCGTTCGCGATGGACGCGACGTCGCGCAGTCGGTGGTCGGTTTTGGTTGGGCCGGGAATGTCTATCGAGCTGCTGACTGGTGGGCGCGGGCCCACCAAGAATGGTGCCAGTTGCGAGCACGATTGCGACCGGAGCAGTTTGTGGTGGTTCGCTACGAGGATCTGGTCAAGTCGGCCGTAGATGAGCTACGGCGCATCTGTGACTTCCTGGGCATCGCCTACTCGGACCGGATGCTCACCTATCCCGAACGATCTACCTACAAGCTTCCGGACCAAAACCTGGCGTACCAATGGAGGCGGCGCATGAAGCCGCTGGACATACAGATCGTGGAGGCGCGCGTCGGCTCGCTGCTTGACCACTATGGATATGAACGCAGCCAGCATCCCGAACTGCAACTCAGTGCCTGGGACGCATGCCGTCTGGAACTTCAGTCGCGGCACCTTCGCTTTCGCCATCGCATGCGGACCTACGGGGCCGCGCTGTGCCTTGCCGAGTGTGTCACGCGATGGGCGCGAATAAAGCAGGCTCATCGCCGATTCAAGCGAGCCATGGACGAAATCGACGAAGAAGGCGTTCGTTAATCCGACGACAGGACTGGCCGAGCCGCGGTGCGTGACGCCTTGTCAGCGACCCCGTGGGCCGCATCACGGTGCCCTGGGAGAGTCCCGGTACTGGCGATGGCACGCCTGGCAGTTGCTCTCCATCCGCCTTAGCCTCAG
Organism: Pirellulaceae bacterium; assembly: GCA_044238045.1. GTDB lineage: Bacteria > Planctomycetota > Planctomycetia > Pirellulales > Pirellulaceae > CAZUJM01. Next base: position 1,821 of record JBIIEC010000502.1, read on the forward strand.
CGGAAGCTCGTCGACCGTCGCCTTCAGACGCGACGCATGCCTCTCGCCCGCAGCGACATTCTGGACGGCCTCGTGCAGTTGCGCCGCCAGCAGCTCGCCATCCCGGAGCCAGATTGCGAACGACGGTTCGTGGACGCGCGGATCGTCCATGCGAGCGAGTTCCCGGTAGTGTTCCCAGAGCAGAAGGCTTTCGTGCTCTGCCTCCTGCGGCGTCCCGCCCGGTGATGATGTCTCCGACGGCGGTGCCACCGGGAGCTCCCGCAGCTTCCGCTGCACCTGGTCAAAGCGGTGCTCGATCGCCACCATCGCCTCCGTCATCGCGGGCAGTTCCGCGACGGGCACGAATTCATCGGGCAACGCCTCCAAGTCCTTCGCGGTCAGTGGCTGGCTGGCCTTGGCGTCACGAAAAAGGCCGGTGTAGCCCGTGTGCGTTCCCGCCAGGGCAAGAACCTGCGTCACCGCCTCGGGACTCAGCAAGCCAGCACCCACGCATCCGGCGGCCGCGGCGGCCGGACTGCGATGCTTGCCATGGTGGCAGTGGACGTAGATCGGGCTTGGGAGCGAATGGATGGCACGCGCCAACTGCTGGCGGCGCTCCGCAGGGATTCCGTCATATCCGTGCGGCAGATGCACATAGCGCAGCCCGAATTCGCCAGCCAGCGTCACGTCGGGATGTGCTCCATCCACGCTGATGAGAGTACGTACGGCTCGCCGCTGCAACTCGGCGAACGCCTCGCGACCCTGGGGAAGTCCGCCCGAGTAGACGCGCGGGTGGATCTGCAGCAGATTCGGTAGATGCGACGACTCAATGCGGCGCGCGAGAGCCGGTGCGCCTTGCTCGGTCGCGACGACCGCTGGCAGCGCGGAGCCGAACGCGATCGCCCCTACCAGCAGGGTCAACAGGCCTTGCTGGAGCTTTCTCAACGCATGGGTAACTTCGGGACGAGCCGCTGGCGCGCCGCCATCGCAGGAGGGCTCCCGCGAGCCGAGATGCCTACGACTCGCGCCGGGGGTCATGATCCGTGGGAGAAGAAAATACACGTACACGCTCCACTCGTCGTCTAATCGCCAGCGATGGTCACTTCAATCAGCCGAGGCCGGTCGCTTCGCAGCGACGACGCGACCTCATCGCTGACCGCATCCGGTGTCTCCACACGCACCGCTTCCACTCCCAGCGACTCCGACAGCTTCACGAAGTCGACGGCTGGCTGCACCAGGTTGACGCCTGGACAGCGCGGATCGTGCAACTCGCGCAGGTCGAGCAGGTCACCGCACTGTTTGAGGATTCGGTACTGGCCATTGTTGGCGATCACGAAGGTGACCGGGATCTGGTGGTGGGCAGCCGACCAGAGGCCCTGGATGCCGTAGAGGCTGGCGCCGTCTCCGAGGAGCGCCAGGGTAGGGCGATCGGGCCAGGCGAGTTTGACGCCCAGGGCGCACCCGAGTCCCCAGCCCAGCGCCCAGGCTCGATGCGCGAAGTATCCGCGCGGGTCCGCTAGCGCCCCGGTTCGTTCCAGCAGGTGGTGGTGCGTCGTGATCGCTTCCTCGACCACGGCGACATCGTCGGGCAGCACGCGAATCAAACTGTGCATCAGGGCCTTCGCGCCCATCGGGGACTGGCGGCTTGACTGCTCCAGTTCGTCCCGCAAAGCGGCTCGCTGTTGACGCTGGTGGTGCCCCTGGTTTTCCAGCCGGACGGCCGCCGCGGCGTGTTCTTCGGGTGTCATGGTTTCACGCAGACGCACAAGCAGGTCACGCAGGCCTTCGCGCACGTCGCCCACCACCGCGGCGTCCACAGGGTGGCTCTTGCCAATCTCCTCCGGCAGGCAGTCCAGATGAACCAGTCGCGAACCGGGCGGAAGCACCTGGTCGACCGGCTGATGGATGTACCAGCGAAACACATTCATGCCGACCGCCAAGATCACGTCATGGTCGGCCAGTTGTTTCTGGACTTCGGGAGCCCAGGGGGAGAGAGGACCGGAGCAGAGCGGATGGGCGGGCGCGAGGGGCAGGCGGCCGTGCGAGGGAGTCGATTCGCTGTGCACCGCCGCTCCCCACGCCTCGGCCAGCAGCGCCAGTTCGTCCGTCGCGCCGCCATCCGTCACGCGGCTGCCAGCCAGGATCAAGGGC
>JBIIEC010000503.1:0-3948 GCA_044238045.1 Pirellulaceae bacterium
GGCCTGCTCGTCCTGGGGCGGCGACTGCCCCAACGCGGCCTGGGCTTCCTCAATGGCCGCGTCGAACCGGCCATGCACGAAATGCTTTTGTGCGGAATCGAGCGGGGTTTCCGGGGACCGTCCGCATCCGGTGAGCGACACGGTCAACGCGAAGAGCCAACATCCGCGGGTAAAGCAAGCGGTCGCTCGGTTCATCTTTTCGTTCTCCGCAGAGACGTTCGCTGGAAGCGAGAAGCGAAAGAAAACGATCGCAGCCCAACTCGACGGTCGGCAGGCGCCCCCCGACCTGCTGCGCAGATTTCCTCCCTTATCGTACCGTACCTCCAAGGTTCGGTACATGTCGGCGATACCGACCGGTCATGCCAGTCGCGACGATTGGTGATCCGCTCCACCCCACGCGAAGCCGCCAGCGGCCGCAAGGCCACTCATCCGGTCTGCGGCGAAGAACGCCTGAGCGGAGTTGAAGGCAAGGAGTTGGAACTGAAACGCCTTGGGGGAAGGCCCCCGGCGGGGCGCTGCACGGAACGCGAGATCGTCCGCGAATCGCAAGGAACGCCCGCGAGCGGGAGGCCGCGGAGATCTCGGCAACAAAGGCAAAGACTCCGGACACTTTGGATGGCTTGGCCGGAACAGAAGTCACCCGGAAATAAAAAAAGGCGGCTTCGCGCCGCCCGAGCAACCCATCCTGTTGGCTAAGCTGACTCTCGCTCAACTCTCTCGAAGTGACCCCGACGGGACTCGAACCCGTGTTACCGCCGTGAAAGGGCGGTGTCCTGACCGCTAGACGACGGGGCCTCCCAAGGACTCAGCCTTGTCCCGGCGAGTCTACCGGCGTGCAGGCTTTATCGTCAAGTGCATCGTAGGAGCGTGTGCCAATTTGCCATGCGATCTCGCGAACTTTTTTTCGGCAGTGGTGGCTTGGCGTTGTGGACTTGCCGGATCGAGTGGACTGGAGCAGGGTTTCGGCGGTGCCCGGTTATAGGGGACTACGGCCGAATACGGCTGTGGGTCACCACGGAGGACAAGGAGAGCGCGGTCGAAATGCAGAGGAACTCGAGGCATTTCGAGTTCGGTACGCCGCCGCCTGGTCGCCTGAAGGGACCGAGGCGTGGCGGGGCGGAAGGTCGGATCGGACTACTCGGTGGCCGAATCGATTTGCGGCGGACTTGCCTCCGGCTGCAGGTCCGTCGGTGGCGCTTCTCCGCGGCAGATCGCCTCGTACACCTCGCGTCGGTGAACGGGGACCTCCTTGGGAGCCTCAATCCCCAGGCGAACCTTGTCGCCGCGGATCTCGACGACCACCACCGTGATGTTGTCGTTGATGACGATACTCTCGTTCTTCTTGCGGGACAGAACCAACATGCTTCCATTCCTTCGTAGAAAGTTGTCCGCCTTCCAGCATTGGCGTCAGGCTTCCCGTCTGGTCAACCCCCCACACCACGCGCCGCCTTCTCGCTGGATTGGAGAACGGCTTGGCTCGTGGCACACGTTTCCCAGCCCCGGGAAAGTCGTGTCAGCCTTAACTCTACGGAGGTCATCCAAACAGTCAAGAAAAGCGTGAAACGAAAAAAGTGGCGATTCCTCAGAGCAGGAGCTTGCGCCAGATGGGGTGGATTTCGTCGGGGGGGCTGCGGCAGGTGGAAGCTCGCCGGGCAGTGCCCTGGGGAGACCTGCGAGCGAGTGGAGTGTTTTTGGGGGACGCTGTTTTTGGGGCCCGCGCCGCGATCTGTCAGAACCGGGACTCCTGTGGCTCGGGCGGTTGCGGAGATCACGCATGCGCTTATAATCTCACGGCGTTCGTGGAGATTGCTTCGTGTTCATGGTCTTGGACATTTCGCGAGATACGCCCTTCGAGCGGCTGGCCGCTCCGGGCAAGTTTTGAGCGGCGGGTCGCTCCGGGCACATGGGTGGCGGTGAAACGATGTTGAACTGGTTTCGCAATCTTTGGCTGGCAATCAGCACGGTGGGGCAGGGCCTCTTGGTGACCTTGCGTTACTGGCTGACGACGTACAAGCCCGACCGGGGTGCCTTTACGGAGCAGTTTGAGTACCCCGAGAAGCCGGTCCCGGTGGCCGCCCGCTACCGCGGGTTTCATCGGTTTGACCTCACGACCTGCATCGCCTGCGACCAGTGCGCCAAGGCCTGTCCGGTCGACTGCATCTACATTGGCAAGGAACGGGTCGAAAACGGCAAGGGTTTTCGCGTCACGGGTTACACGATCGACTATTCGAAGTGCATGTTTTGCGCTTTGTGTGTCGAGCCGTGTCCTGTCGACTGCATTTTCATGGGTGCCACGCACGACCTGAGTTGCTACAGTCGGGATGGATGCATCGTCGACTTCTCGCGGCTGCCAACCGATGTGGCCTGGGGGCGGGCGACGCTGAATCCGACGGCGGTGGCCCAGTCCAAGGTGATTGTGGAGCCGGTGCACGGCGGCCCGAATCAGTAGCCTGAGGCGGCAGGCGTCGCCGCTCGCGGTCGTTTTTCGAGAGGATGGGTCTGTGTGGATCCGCTCAGGGCTGACGGTTGCACGCGGTCAAGTTGGCCGTGTGGAGCGAACAGTCCGAGTCGATCTACCGTACCGTGTCAGGAAATAGTCGCAGGACGCTTGGAGTGCTCCCCCGTCGTGGTTAGTCTGAAGGGGTCTGCCGCGTGGGGAGTTTCTCGTGGGTTAACGTCAGTTTGCGTCGTTCTTGTCTCACCGAGGCACCCCGCCCGGGGTTGCGCCACGAAAGGTCTCGAGATGCCAAACGCTGCCAGTGACTCGGGCAAGTTGTTTTCGGTCGATCTGGCCAACCGGATGTTGCCGCTGGTGCGGGCGATCGTCACGGACTTGGTCAATCTGTCCCAGGAGGTGGCCGAGCGTCGCAAGCACCTGAACCAGCTGATGTTGGGGCGGGAGTTGGAGGCGGGCGACATCTACGACGCCGAGCTGGCGGAGGTCGAGCGATCGGTGCAGCGAGATTCCCATCGCCTGCGGGAGTTCGTTGAGGAGTTGCGGCAGCTGGGGGTCGAAGCCAAGGGGCACGACGGTGCGGTCGACTTTCCGACGATGCTGGAGGGGCGTCGAGCTTTTCTCTGCTGGAAATTGGGCGAGCCTGAGGTGAGTCACTGGCACGAGCTGGATGCCGGGTTCGCGGGTCGGAAGCCGCTGGCGGTGCCCGTCCATTCGGGAGGCGATGGCTCGCTGGCCTCCTAGGTGATCTGCGCGGAACGGCTGGGGGCAGTGCTTTTTCGGGAAGGCCTGCCTAGTTGCGATCGGGTGTCGCGGGTTCCTTTGGCCGTTGTCTAGAAGTGCCCGAGTCTGGGGCTGCTTTTCTCGCGGTCTCTTCCTTGTCGTGGGTAACTCGCTGTCTGGTGCGCGTGTTCCGCGCTGGGTGAGGCTGGCTTGGTGGGCGAGGCCCGTGCAAGTTAACGCCGCCCGCATCGTCTCCGGCGTTCGCTCTTGAATCGCTGATTCTTCGCGTGCTTGCGACGTTGGTTACCTTGCAATGCTGGGCGAGGTCACTAAAATCCGATGGCTTAGTTCCCGTCTGTGCGCCTTGATTGATTCGCCTGGGGGCTGGTCTGGCGGTCGACTGTGGTTTCGGTCGCATCCTTTTCGCCGGCGGAGGGCAGGCTTCGTGTCTGTTCTGGCCGTGCGCTCTCCAGGGATCGAGTGGCTCGACCAAGGTTGGTTCGGTCAAGGTTGGTTTGGCAGCAGGATCCAGGGAAGTGGTCTCTGCCTGGCGGGGCTTTGGGGCGACAGGCTTGACGCAGGAGTAGGTTATGAGTTCCGCGATTGATGCCTCGGTTGGTGTGGTTGGCTACCTGGCCCTCTTTATGGGGGTTGGTCTTGTCTTCGTCTTTGTGAATCTGTTCATCGGCCGCTTCTTGCGTCCCTCGACGCCGGACGCGGAGAAGCTGGAAATCTATGAGTGCGGTGAGCCGGCGATTGGGTCGAGCTTC
>JBIIEC010000504.1:0-3946 GCA_044238045.1 Pirellulaceae bacterium
GGACTTCAGCAACAATAGCTCGTCCGCGTCCAGCCGCATCGCCAGGTGGGCCGCGATCGAGTCGCTGGTGACCTGCCATCCCAACGGCAGCCTCCCGGGCCGGCTCTGCGTCTCCTCGTCCAGTAACCAGGCTGCGGTGTCGAACACCAGCAACGCCGGTGGCAGGGAGACCTCCAAGGCTCGCTCCAAGCTCGACCACCGATCCAGATAGACGAACCGCGGATGCAGCGCGGCAAAGGTCCATGCGGTCAGGCTCATGGCCCGGATCGCCAGCCAGTGGGATTGATCCACGGAAAGCCCGGCGTCGATGTCGAGCGTGCGAATCGCGTCCGCCCATTCCCCGCCGCCCGTCACCACGACCTGGTGCGTGGGTGCGTCGCGAAGCAGCCATTGGCCGAGTTGCGGCCACGCCCCGCTTTGTCGCAACAGACTTCCGCCCAGCTTCACGATTCGGCAACGCCCGCGCGCCATTTCAACTGTCCGTCATCTCACAAGCCAGGACGGCCAGCGCGTGGGCCGTCGCACACCGGGACACGGAAGCCCCGAGTTCTTCCCGTAGACTCACGATGCGTGCCCGGGGAGCGAATTCGGCCATGACGCGACGCCCGAGAAACTCACCATGCCCCGAAACGACCACGGTCGCCGGCGTCTCACCCGACCAGCGAGGAAGCATGCGTTCCAGGGCCGTCAGCAGCAGTTCGACCTGGGTCTCCTGTATCGCCTCCGCCATGACGATCGCGTCTTGCTCCTGGAAGATCTCCTCGTCGGCGCAGAGGGACCGCGCCAATCGGTTCACCGCACAGGCCTTCGTGGCGGGACGCCCGTCCGCCGTGAGCGTACTGCTGGAGTCCTCTGGCAGGAGCCCGAGCACCAGATAGGCATCGAGGGTCGTTGCGAACAGTTCCTGAGCCACGGGACAGAACTGACCGCGGTAGGGAACTTGTCGAGCGATCGCGCATAACGGACTGCGTTGGATGCCCGTGTAGACCAACTCGCCGGCCATCAAACGCCGCGTATCGTCCAGTCCCGCCGGTTGGGGACGTCCATCGTGGAACGGGATCAGGTCACAGGTCGTGGAGCCGATGTCGAGCATCAAGCCGGGGCCCGGCCCGAGAAAGCGGCCGGCATACCGGGCCAGAGCGTGCCAGTTCGCGGCGGCCACTTCGCCGTAGCGCCGGCCGGCAACCAACGGAGTCAGCAAGGCACCATCCAAGGCATAGACGCGTGTGTGCCGCCCATCAACGGCTTCCTGCAGTGCGTCAAGGATCGAGAGCACGCCCGCGCGTTTGGTCGCGAAGCAGTCGGCCAACTCCCCCGTCATCGTGGCCACCACATGGTCACTCGGCGGCGACTCGGCCAGAATCCGCCGCAGCTCCGCAGCCAAGCGCTGCGGCTGTTTCCAGAGCGGAAAGGCACATCCGAGCGCGAAGCCCCGACCGTCGGCCGCCTTGATGTTCGCTCCCCCGATATCCAAGGCAAGCCAGTTCACGATCCCGCCTCCTCCGCGCGACTGGAGGCCATCCCACCGTCGCCGCCCACAACCGTCACCACGCCCTCCGCGTCGAATTGTACCCGGCGCTGCCTGTCGCGGTAACGAGGCGATCCGGGCGTCAGTCCCTCCAGCATGGCTGCGGCGAGGTTGCAGGCAACGGCGCGCCGCAGGCCGACATAGGACGTCGTGAGTCGCGGATTGACTTCAATCAACGCATCCTCGCTCCCCCTCGGGTCCGCCGCCAACACCAGATCCATGCCGATGTAACCTTGGGTTTCCGGCAAGGAGGCCACGACCCGTTCGGCCAGTCGCCACGCGCGCCGTACCAGCGTCTCCTCCTCGATCACCGCACCGCCGCGATAGGCAAATGTCTCGTCATCGAGCCACTGCCAGCAGGGCGGCAACAGCGTCCACCGCGGGCCATCCAAGATCGCCGCCACACTCGCCGCCCTTCCCGGTCGATACTCCTGCAGACACCAGACCTCGTCAGGCTCGGCGTCGAGGGTCCGCAGCGTTTCGCGTCGTACCTGCTCCACCGGCCAACGATGAATGCCCATCGAACCGGCACCCTCGTTGGGCTTCAGTACCCAGCACGGCGAACGGGCCAGAATCGCCTGCCAGTCCACACAATCCATGGTCCGCGAGCAGACACGATGGGAAGACGGAGTCGGAATTCCCGACGCGGCGAGAAAACCAGCCAGGCGGTTCTTGTCGCCCGTCAACCTCACGAAGTCACGAGACGGGCTGCGAAGGTTTCCTCCCAGCAACTGCACTTGTCGCGCAAGGTCGGCAAGCATCCCGCCCAACTCCGGAGCGACCAGGATCACCGCAGTCGATTCCCGCACCGACTGGTCAAAGAGCGCGTCGTGTTCGCTGGAACAGGCAACAGGGTAACCAGCGACTCTCGAGGACGCGTCTTCCAGGCCAACACGCCACCAGGGACTTCCGTCCAGCGACGCCCGATCGTCGGACAACGCCAGAACCTCACAACCGGGAATTCGCAGCAGGTCATCGCGTAACGCACAGGCCATGGCCCGCCCCTCGCTCAGGAGCGAACCGGACAACGACTCGTCCGCGCCCAAGCGAAACCAGCCGCCTCCCGTGATGGCCTCGTAGAGAAACACGCGCATCGAAAACCTCCGCCAGGCCTCGTCCCTAGAGCGGGCACGTACCGCGACGTGGCGGTCGAGGAACTGTTGGCTGCCGCGCATCCGGGACGCTCTCGCCCGGCCCCCATGTGCCGGTGGACTATCGGATATCGAGAACTGCTTCTCCCAGGACGTCCCACCGCGGCTCCACTCCCAGCCCCGGTCGCGTGGGCGCGGCCAACCGACCACCCTGTCGCTGCGGAGCGCCGTCGGCAATGCTCAACGTGACGTAGCTGTTGAAGTCGGTAGTCGAGAGGAGGAATTCGGGCGGCGTGCTGTGCGCGAGGTGGGCGATGGCGGCCGTGACGATATCGCCTCCCCAACTGTCTTCGATGGTCATGGCTAGTCCCAGCGACACGCAGAGGTCGCGGGCCTGCCTGGCCCGCGACAGCCCACCCAGCTTGCTGATCTTCAGGTTGACCGCATCCATCGCCAGGTCACGATGGCCACGCAGAATCGCCTCCAGCGAATCCATCGACTCGTCCAGCACCATCGGTCGCGGACACTGACGCCGCACGGCCAGACAGGCCTCGTACGACTTGCAGGGCTGCTCGATGTAGACGTCGAGGTCGGCGACTCGTCGCACCAGGCGAATGGCATCGTCCTGCCGCCAGCCGGTGTTCGCATCCGCAATCAGCAGATCCTCCTCGCCCAGCACCGCAGCCACCGCGCGGATCCGCTTTTCATCCGTGACGGGATCCGCTCCCACCTTCAGTTGAAATCGCCGATAGCCTTCGCGTCGGTAGCCCGCCACACGCTCCGCCATCAGTTCCGGCGTCTCCTGGGAAACCGCGCGATACAGCGGGAAGTCTCCGCCGAATCGCCCTCCCAGCAGCGTGCAGACAGGCAACCCCGCAGCCTTGCCGAGCAGATCCCAGCAGGCCATGTCGACCGCCGACTTGACGTAAGGATGCCCTTGCAGCAACCCATCCATGCGAAGTTGGAGCTGCAGCAGCTGTCGAGGGTCTTCACCCAGAAGCTGACGTCCGATCTCGGCCAGACCAGCCCTCGCCCCCGCAGCGTAGGCAGGCAGGTAAGCGGGGCCCAGCGGACAGACTTCGCCCACGCCCATCAGCCCGCAGGCCGTATCGAGCACAACGACCGTGCTGTCGAATTCAGCAACGGACTTGCCGCCGGACCACTTGTAAGTGCCCTCATGAAGCGGCAAACCCACTCGAAACGCACGCAGCCGCGTGATCACCATGGTCGAACTCCCCGCGAAAAACCCGAGGAGACCGTCACTGGTTTTGGACGGGTACTCGCGGGTTCCATCAACGCGAGCCCTATGATAGCCAGAAAACAAAAG
>JBIIEC010000505.1:0-3945 GCA_044238045.1 Pirellulaceae bacterium
TACCTGGGCTCTTCCAAGATGGTTTCCCAACGAGCCGCCAAGCCACTGGGTGCCATCTAGCCCTTGGGCCACCAACCGCGGCCCAGCCCGATGCCGATCGCGACGGCCGCCAGGCCCAGCAGAACGTTCGCGGCCACGTTCGCCACCGCCAGTCGCCAGCCGTGCGCAGCGGCCACGCGGAGCGTATCGTGGCCGAACGTGGAGAAGGTGGTGAGGCCCCCGAGCAGTCCGGTCACCAGGAACAGTCGCCCCGTGGCGGAGATGGCTTCCGCCTGGTGGGCCTGCACGATCACGCCAATCAGCAGGCAACCGGTGAGATTCACCAGCAGGGTGCTGAGTGGAAAACCGGAGCCAGCGGCGCGATCGAGCAGCGCGACGTTCATCGCGTGACGCAGCACCGATCCGATCGCTCCGCCCAACCCCACGGCCAACAGTTCACGCATCTCCATCGGGCAGCTTCCCCATCGCGGGCCGGCGAACCGGCCAGCCGACGCGTGCTCGCACGCAGATATCCTCCTCAAACCGCTCGACGCGCGTCTGCTCCAAGCGAATCGCCTGCGCCATGTTGCCGATACCCAGCCCACCGATCGGACTGAGTGCCGACTCGCCGCCGATCAGTTTCGGCGCAATGAACGCCAGCACCTCGTCGATCTCCTGGATCTCCAGCAGCGTCCCGAAGACGCGAGCCCCGCCCTCCACGAGCACATTCGTCAGTCGGCGCCGTCCCAGCTCATCCAGCAGCTCTTCTAATCGCTGCGCGGGATCGCGGGCCACGCTGGCGAACAGCTCGCAGCCAGCCGCTTCCAGCGCCCGGCAGCGTTGCCGTTCCGCTTCGGGACCCACGGCCACCAGCAGCGGCGCATCGCCGATTGTCTGCACCAACTGGCTCTGGAGGGACAGCGTGGCTTGCGAGTCGAGCACGATACGGAGCGGCGTACGGGGGCCGGGCGGTCGCGCGGTCAGCAGCGGATTGTCGGCTTCCGCCGTCCGCGCGCCGATCAGGATGGCATCCATGCGGCCGCGCACCTGGTGCACGAACTGGCGCGACGCGGGGGATGAAATCCACTGGCTGTGGCCCGTACGAGTCGCCATCTTGCCATCCAGCGTCATGGCCCACTTGGCCAGGATCCACGGGCGGCCGCGCAGGATCCGCTTGCGATACGGCCCATTGAGCGATTCGGCTTCTGCCGTGAGCAGACCGAGTTGGACGACGATGCCGGCGGCCTGCAGTTCGCGCAGTCCCTCGCCAGCCACCTCCGGGTAGGGATCGCGCTGCGCGACCACCACCCGCGCGATGCCCGCGGAGATCACCGCCTGTGTGCAGGGCGGGGTCTTGCCGAAGTGGCAGCAGGGTTCGAGTGTCACATAGAGCGTCGCGCCGCGCGCTCGCGCGCCGGCCGCGTCGAGGGCCACCCGTTCGGCATGCGGACCGCCAAATCGGGCGTGCCAGCCTTCCCCCACGACTTCCTCGCCGTGCGCAAGGACACAGCCGACCTGCGGGTTGGGCTCCACCGCACCCTCGCCCCGCGCGGCCAGTTCCAGCGCCCGCCGCATGTGACGCTCGTCGATGCTCGCTGGAGTGGCCGACATGAAGAGATTCCGCGAAGGAAGAAATCGAGCGGGAGCGGGCCGCCACCGGGGCTGTCATTTTCGAAGATCCAGCAGGGCCATTCCAAAGATCCCGGGGGGGCAACACGGAAGCTCCCCCCGGGTCCGCCCCCTTGGATCAATCCATCCCGGGCACCCAGAGCTTCGATTCGCCCTGCGGTTCGGCGGCCACGGACGATTCGGAACCGGGCGTCCAGATGCCGGACGACGACTCGGCCGCCGCGCCGCCCGCAACGCCGGGCAGCAGGATGCGTCCATCGGGCGTGACCAGCCCGAAGCGGGCCATCATCTCGACCAGGTTTTGCATCACGCCTGGCTCGCGCAGGTACCGCGCCTGCAGCTCCTTCACCAGCGACACGAACTCCTCCATCTCGCCGCGCACCAAACGCAGTTCCGCTTCGTCGATCAGCCAAGCCGCCGGCGACTCGCCTTCCTTCGTGGCCAGCTTCCGCGCCTGCGCCAGGTAGCGCAGCGAATCCTCCGTCGTCGATGCCACATCCGACAGGATGTCGAACGCCTCGACGCGATCGATCCGTTCCGCGAGGCTCGGTCGCTCCACCACCTCCGCCGCCGCCGCCCGCAACGACTTCACGACCATCAGGGCGTACGAACGACGATAGAGCATGAGCAGCTGTTCGTCGTTCAGCGACGGGACGTTCAGTTCCGAGAAACGATGGGCCGGAATCTTTTCGAGGCTGTCATCCTCGACCACCACCGCCGGCAGCTCCGGCAGGTTGAGGTCACGACGGAGCGATCCCGCATCGATCGCGATGTCGAGGCTGTCGCACATGAGGGAGAGTGACAGGAGGTTGGCAAGAATCGGCACGGTGTACTTGGAATCACCAGCCGCTTCGCGGGGCGTCTTGCCATCCAGCATCGGACCCGGCGTGTTGGGCCAGCGCTGCATGATGGACTGCTGCTGCAGTTCGCGGAGCATCCGTTGGTGCTTGTCGTACGGCATCGTCGTCGGCACCTGCCAGTCGCCGAAGAGTTCCGCCATGGGCCACGACGCGGCCCCCAGCTTCTTCTCGGACACCGGACTGCCCAGCGGTGCACCGACCACTTCCTGGCACACTTCCAGCACGGCCGCCGACTTCGCCTTCAGCCCCTCGACCACCAGCTGCGCCGACTTATCGGTCTGCTTGCCAAACAGCAGCACCACTCCCAGCACCTCGGGAACGTCGGCGACCTGGAGGTCCGCGCCCTGGGGCATCTCCTGGCTGAGCACGCGGTACAGGGCCTTCGGCGGAGGCGTGCCTTCGGCCAGCACCAGGTTCCCTTCCACCGGCAACGACATCAGTCGCTTGTGCGCCGCGCATCGCTCCAACACCTCGTCCGCCTGTTCGATCGCGTACGCGACCTGCACCGTCTCGCTGGCCGCATCGGAGAGCGGCGCGAGTTCCTGGGCCAGCGCGGCCGCGTGCACCCGGCGGTCCAGCGGCACGTCGCGGATCTGCGAGTACTCGCGGAAGGCCTTCGACGCCTGCTCGTTGTCCGCCAGCCAGCCGGACACAATCGCCAGGTTCATCAGGATCGCCGGCGCGTCGAGGATGCGTTTCGACATGTCGGACAGGATCTTGGCTCCCTTCCGCCAACGCCCCTGCGCGATCTCCGAGACCGCCGACTCAAATTCGATCCGCCACGTCACGTTCGGCGGACAGGCCTCCAGCGTCAACGGCTCCCGCAGCAACAGCGGCACGCGCCGGTCCTGGTTCAGCCGCATCATCGTCGCCGCGCATCGCTCGTCCTTGCCGTCGGTGATCGCCAGCGCGAACTGCAGGTGGCCCTTCGCCGCCAGGTACTGTCGCGAGTTCAGCAGCACCGTCGCGAAAGCCATCGTGGCCTCGTACATGCGCGCCGTCACCGTGCGATTCGCCAGCTCGTACGAATCCTGCAACAGCCCCATCGCCTTCTGCAGGTTCCGCTCGTGCATCCACGCCAGGATCGACTGCGTCGCCAGCGCGCCCGGATTGTCAGGCTGCACGCGACGCCAGGTGCTGATCGTCTCCTGCGCCTTCCCGGGCTCGTTCAACTCAATCTGCAGGTCGGCCTTGATCGACAGCAGCGACGGACGCTCCGGATGCTTCTCCATCAGGCTGTCAATTTTCTCGAGAGCCGCCAGACGCTGCCCCCCCTGGATCATCTTCTGCAGACGCTCCAGCTCGTGGAGGATGTCGCGCGAGCAGCAGAACTTGATCTTCTTGCTGCTTCCACACGGGCACAGTTCGTATTGGTCAAGCGTCATGGTTGCTACCTGGTTCCTCTGGATGAATCGGCGGGAATCTGAATCGCGGGAATCAAAGTCCCGACAGGTGGTTGGTCAGCGGTGGGCCGGGG
>JBIIEC010000506.1:0-3929 GCA_044238045.1 Pirellulaceae bacterium
GTGGTGCCGATGTTCTGCAGTTCGAGATACTCCGGCGCGGACTCGCTGGCCGGGTGGTACATCAGTTCCGTGATCCGCAACTGCTCGAACAGCGCTTGCCGGTTGCCAGTCGTGGGCTCGAAGACTTCGATATTTCCTTCCACGTCGAGCCCGAAGACCATGTCGGTGCTGTTGGCCGCCGACTGGTGCACTTCCACGGCGATCACGTTGTCGCCCTGGCGTAGGGCCGCGGCGGGGATCAGGAACGGCCCCTCGATGGCCGCCTCGTTCACGCTGCGGCTCGCCAACGTCGTGGCCGTGATCTCGCCGCTCGGCATGCCGATGCGCCGGACCTCGGTGCCGTTCACATAGACGATCGCTCCATCGTCGATCTGCGTCTCGAACTGGGCCACTACGCCAGCGGGATCGTGTTCGAGCTGCACGTGCGAGCGGAAGTAGTAGGTGATTCCCTTCAGGGGAAAGGTGGTCTTGAGGGGAACGGGCAGCGCCTCGTTTTCGTTGCCGAGTGGGCCGGGCCCGGCGAGCCAGGCGGCATCGTTGAAGGCGGGTTCGCGCCAGGCGGTGCCGAGGTCCTCGCCGCTGGCGGAGTAGCGCCATTCGGCGTTCCAGTCGGCTTTCATCACGGTCACGGTCTGCGACGCGCCGCCGCCATTGGTGACGTTGGGCGTCGGCAGTTCCCGGAAGCTGGTGGTCGCCGCGCCGTCGGGCAGACGCCCTTCGGACCATTCGCTGGTCTGCGGATAGTAGAGCACTTCGTCGATCCGCCGCCCGTCGGCGGCCACCAGCGCGAGATGCTCGTGCTGCGTGTCGAGCTTGAAGCCCAGGTGCAGCGGCCCGTCCTCGGGGTGTCCATCGGCCAGGAAGGCCGTGTATCCTTCGGCACCGATGAACGAGAGCGGCGCGATGGTCGCGAGATGAGGGAAGGCGAACGGTTTGTCGGTGAGGCTGAGTCCGCCGAGTTCGACGGGGAGCTGGGCCGGGTTGTAGATCTCGAGGAAGTCATCCCGCAGGCGGATCTCGCCGTTGGTGTACCACTCGTTGATCTGCAGGCTGGACGGATCTCCAACAGCCGCCAGTCGGTTGGCTGCACCGGGCGAGGGCTGGTTCAAGGCCCACTGCGTGGCGATGCCCGTGGAACTGGTCTGCTCCTGGTCGAGGCGACCGATGGAGAGGTCGGCGAGCTGCGGGCCGAACTGGACCGAGTCGACGAGCTTGCCGGAGGGATTGAAGAGGTAGACGCCATCGCCGGCGCCGTCGAGTGCGAAGTCCAGGTCGAAGGCGGCCGAACCGGCGGCGTCGCCGCCCTGCAGGACGAGGTACGCTCCAGCCGCCAGGGTCGCACCGGCGGGGAAGATGAAGGAGCCGGGCGCTCCTGGCTGATCTCCCAGCGAAAATCCTTCCAGTGACAACGGTGTGTCACCGGCGTTGAACAGTTCCACGAAGTCCGGTCGGTGGGCTCCCTGCGGATACGCCTGTTCATTCCGCGCGAGGACTTCGTTGATGCGCAGGGCAGCAGCGGTCGACGCGACCTTCCAGGTGCTGGACAGGTTGGGCGTCTCCTGCCAGTTGCCGATGCCGTTGCGGCCGTAGACGGCGACGCGGTGATCGCCGTCGGCGAGGTTGGACAGCGCGATGGGCTGGCTGGCCGGGAACGGGCCCAGCAGCGGCCCCTGGTCCAGTTGGTACCGGTATTCGGTGATGCCAGCTCCACTGACGACGATCGTGGCGTCGCGCCGTGGCGTGACAGCCGCCGGAACACCGGCCAGCACGGCTCCCGCCGGAATACTCGCCCCCATGTCGATGCCGCCGACGCCCGCGCCGATGGCCGGCGAGCCGGGCAGGAGCTGGAAGTCGCCTTCGTGGCCCGCCACGTGGGGCGCGCCGAACTGGTTGCCATTGCCGGCATAGAGCGTCGCGTCGGCCGCTCTCATGAACGAGTTCTGCACGGTCAGTTGCGTCGTCGGCAATACCGCGCCGAACGTCGTGGCCTGCGTGTTGAAGACGCTGCCCACGACGATCGCTCCGCGGCCCGGACCCGAAGTCTGGCCGGGCAGGTCGAAGTAGATCGGTTCGAATTGCGAGGAGGCGACCGTGTTGTAGAGAAAGTGCGAGAAGGCGTTCTCCTTCACGATCGTCGTGTGCTGCACGTTCTCGAAGACGTTGCGCACCACCCAGAAATCGCCGTTGGACGACGAGATCGTGTTGGAGTTGCCCGGATCGACGTTGAAGGAGTCCTTGAGGAAGTTGCGGAAGCTGTTGCCTTCAATGTACACATCGCCGCTCATGTCGAGCGCGTCATCGCCGCCCCCCTCGAAGACGTTGTTGAGGATCTGGGCGTAGATGCCCTTGCCTCGCACCGAGTCGAAGTCGACGCTGTCGTTGTGGCCGGTGATGTGGCCGAAGAAGTTGCCTTCCAGGAGGAAGTGGCCGCCAGTCGGGATGCCGCCGCCCCACAGATGCTCGCTCTGGTTGTCGGTCGTCGGCTGCTGCCCCGGCGGAAAAATCGAGGTGAACGTGGAGTCGCGGACGATGAGCGACGAGTCGGTGGAGCGGATGCGGCGTCGATCGGTACGGTCGAACCACGAGGACTCGACGGTCAGGTTGGCGTTGGTGAGGCCGATCATGCCGTCGCCCGAGATGCCATATTCGAGGATGGCGTGCCGGAGGCGATTGTCGGCGGTGGAGCCGACGAACTGGATGCCGCGCCAAGCAGTCGTGCCGGGACGGCGCGTGAACCAGATCGGCGCATCCTCGGTCCCCAACGCCACCAGCTGGCCGCGGATGGTCAGCCGCGCGTCCTGCTCAAAGAACACAGTTGTCCCCGGTTCGATCGCCAGCGTCGCCCCCGTCGGCACCGTGACTTCGCCCTGGATCCGATAGGGACCTCCGGTCGCGGTCC
The DNA here is from genome assembly GCA_044238045.1 of Pirellulaceae bacterium. Classification (GTDB taxonomy): domain Bacteria; phylum Planctomycetota; class Planctomycetia; order Pirellulales; family Pirellulaceae; genus CAZUJM01. The sequence goes on from JBIIEC010000506.1 coordinate 2,900, forward strand.
ACTGCGTGACGCCGTTGAGCGTTCCCGTGATGGTCTTGTCGGTGCCCTTGCTGTACCAGATGTCCAGCGTCTTGGTGGCAAGCGGTTCGCTGGTGCCGGCAGCGTCGCTGTGGGTGGTGATGGTCAGCCGGTTCATGCCGCCTCGCAGCGTATCCTGTCCGGTGCCCAAGATCTGGGCTTCGAGCGCCAAGTCGAAGGAGATGTCGGAGCTGTCGCGGCTGGACTGGTGGATTTCGACCGCCAGCACGTTGCGGCCCGCAACCAGCGCTGCCAGCGCCGAATCGGGCAGCGTGAACGTTTCGACGGCGTTCTCCGACGCACCCGGCTTGGAGGAATCGGCCAGCGTGTCGTAGGCCGCGTCGGCCGCCAGGTTCGCCCGCAGCACCTCCACCCCGTTCAGGAAGACCGCCACCCCGTCGTCATACACCAGCTTCGCCACCAGCCGGCCGATCTGGCGTGGATCGTTGACCTGGAACTCGGAGCGGAAGTAGGTCGTCACATGCCGGTTGGCCGGGTCGCCACCGAAGCTGACGACGGTCGCTTCGTCGTTGTCGCCATAGCCCAGCTGTCCCGGGCCCGAGGACCACTGCGTGTCATCGAAGGCGGGGGCGCGCCAGCCCGTGCCCAGGTCCTGGCCAAGATCCTGGTAACGCCAGGTGCTGCCCAGGTTCATCAAAGGCGCCGTACTGACCTGGCCGGAGTTGAACAGCCAGTTGCCTGCGTTGTCGAGCGTCGCGACGCGACCGTTGACACGCACCGAACGGGTGTCGGCCTGCGGATACGATCCGCTCAACGCGTACTGACCAGACGTGGTCTGGGGAACGCCGCCGACGGCTGTCAAGTTGGCCTGTGCCGTCAGCTCCGACTTGATCTGCGTACGCACATTGGCGGCGCGCGCCTGCAGGTAGGTGTGGATGCCGGCAATCTGCGCCGGCGTCGCGAAGCCGCCGAGTGCCTGCTGCAGCGTGGTGCGGGCGGTGTCGGTGAGCAGCAGGTTGTCCATCACGTCCAGCAGCTGTGCGTAGTAGAC
>JBIIEC010000507.1:0-3918 GCA_044238045.1 Pirellulaceae bacterium
CGAAGCCCGCGCCGGGGCTGGGCGACCACAGGGCTGCCGCCACCGTCGGTTCGAACCGCCGGGAACGACCTGCCGGAATACACGCTCGATGGCGGAATCGTGAAGGCAGGACGGTGGGCGGCCTGGAGTTCGCGAAGGAAGCGACGGGCCACGAGGTTTGAAAAAGGAGGGCCTGCGGACGGGAAGTAGCCGAGGCGGGGCTCGAACCCGCACGTCCCTAACGGGACACGGGATTTTAAGTCCCGGGCGTCTGCCAATTCCGCCACTCGGCCGAGACCACATCTTAGCAGGCTCACGGGGGCGTTGCAGCGGGGCAGCGTGCTGGCTTGCTCGGCTCGCTGGCTTGATCGGTTTTCGCACCGTCGCTGGGGGTGCGAGAAAGACGCCGCGTCGTCGCTCAGGCCAGCAGTTCGCGCACGACTCGTCCGTGCAGATCGGTCAAGCGGAAGTCGCGACCCGCGTAGCGAAACGTGAATCGCTCGTGGTCGAATCCCATCAGGTGCAGGATGGTCGCGTGCAGGTCATGGACATGCATGCGGTTTTCTTCCGCGCGAAATCCAAACTCATCGGTGGATCCGTAGACCTGCCCGCCGCGGATGCCACCGCCGGCCATCCAGACCGTGAAGCCGTGGTGGTTGTGGTCGCGGCCGTTGACTTTGCCGGCGTTCGCGCCCTTCTGCGGCAGTTCCACCGTGGGCGTGCGACCAAACTCGCCGCCCCACAGCACGAGGGTGTCTTCCAGCATGCCGCGCTGCTTCAAGTCCACCAGCAGCGCACCGATGGCCTGGTCGCACTGCTGCGCCAGTTTCCGGTGGTTGGCTTCCAGGTCGTCATGGTTGTCCCACGGCTGCCCCTCGCCATGCCACACCTGCACATAACGCACGCCGCGTTCGAGCAACCGCCGCGCGATCAGGATCTGCCGCGCCTGGACGCCCTCGCCATACAGCCGCCGGATATGCTCCGGCTCGCGTTCAATGTCAAACGCGTCCTCCGCGTCCTGCTGCATCCGGTACGCCAATTCAAACGATTCGATGCGCGCCTCCAGTTTGGCGTCGTGGGGGCGCGACTGCAGGTGCTCGGCGTTCATCCGCTGCAGCAGGTCCAGTTGGCGTCGCTGGTCGCCTCGCGATCCTTCGGGCCTGCGGATGTGTTCGATCAGTTTCGAGATCTCGGTATGCTTGGTGTCAACATAGGTCCCCTGGTGGGCTCCGGGAAGAAAACCGGCCTGCCAGTTCTGCGACTCCTGGATCGGATAACCGCCGGGACACATGGCGATGAAACCGGGCAGGTTCTCGTTCTCACTGCCCAGTCCGTAAGTCAGCCACGATCCCAGGCTGGGTCGAATCTGCCTGGCCTCGCCACAGTTCATCAGCAGCAGGGATGGTTCGTGGTTGGGGATGTCGGCGTGCATGGAGCGGATGACGGCCAGGTCGTCGACGCAGCGGGCCACGTGCGGGAAGATCTCGCTTACCTCGATGCCGCTCTGGCCATACTTGCGAAACTTGTAGGGCGACGGCATCGCGGCGCCCGTCTTTCGTTCGGTCGGCAGGTTCCCGGTGGGAAGCTCCTGCCCGGCGTAGCGGGCGAGCACCGGCTTGGGGTCGAACGTGTCGACGTGCGAGGGACCGCCGTTCATGAACAGGTGGATCATGCGGCGGGCGCGGGGAGCGAAGTGTGGGCCGGGATGCCGCGAGGAACGCGCGTCGCCGCGCGCCTCCTGGTCCGCCAGTAGTCCGGCCAGCGCGAGGCTGCCCAAGCCCATTCCGGATCGGCAGAGCATTTCGCGTCGATGGATGGCCATGAAACTTCTCCCGACTCTCAGTCCACAAAAGCAAACTCGTTGCAGACCAGCAGCACCTGCGCCAGTTCTTTCCAGCGATGCGTCTTCGCTTCCGTGGGGGCGTCGCCCCCCAGGAACTCCGTCGCCCGCGCCGTCTCATCGGCCGACGGCGAGCGTCCCAGGACGCGGCGATAGAGCCAGCGGATGCGCTCCTCGCTCCCGCCCTCGATCGCCTGGACATCCTGGGCCAGGGCGGCGGACGCACGCCAGGCGAACGGGCTGTTGAGCAGGTACAGGGCCTGCTGGGGAACCGTGGTCTCGTACCGCTTGGGCGCGTGCGTGTCCGGGTTGGCCATGTCGAAGGTGCGGAAGACCCCCGGCAGGTTCTGGCGATCGATGAAGGCGTACAGGGAACGTCGCGTCGATCCCTCGGCCTTCGCGATATCTTCCGAAGGACCTCCCAGGGTCTCTAGCCTCAACTGTCCGCTGGCTGCCAGGATGTTGTCACGCAATCCCTCGAAGTCGAGCCGCTTCCGCTCCATCCGCGTACAGGACCGGTTCTCGGGATCGGCCTCCAGGATCGCCGGATCGGCCTGGGCGCACTGGCGATAGGCCGCGGAACGGACGATCGAGCGGACCAGCCACTTCATCGACCAGTCATGGGACTGGAACGACACGGCCAGTTCATCCAGCAGGGCCTGCAGTTCCGGCGGGTCGCTGCGGAGTCCGAAGTCGCTGGGGGTATCCACCAGGTAACGACCCATCAGCCGGCCCCAGACGCGGTTGACCAGGACCCGCGCCGTGAGCGGGTTGGCTTCGGAAGCAATGGCCTCCGCGAGATCCAGGCGACCGCTGCCGTTGGCAAACGGTTTGCGTGCGGATCCGGCCAAGAAGCCGAGGAACTGGCGCGGAACCTCCGCTCCCGGACGCCCCGGATTGCCGCGGATGAAGACCACCGAACTCACCGGCTCCGGTCGGTCGACCATTCGTAGAGGCGAGGGCTCGTCGCCCGGTTCCACCGAATTCGCGAAGACGCCGTAGAGCGAGTAGTAGTCCTCGATGGGAATCGGGTCAAACTTGTGGCTGTGGCATCGCGCGCAGGTGACCGTCAGTCCCATCAGCCCACGCGACACGACGTCGATGCGGTCGTCGATGATATCGTGCTGGTTGTTGAGGAACCGACGACCGAGCGTCAGGAAGCCCATGGCGGCCAGGTCCCGGCTGCGGTCGGGCGCGAGTCGATCCGCCGCCAGCTGGTACTTGAGGAACTCGTCGTAGCCCAGGTCCTCGTTAAAGGAATGGATGACCCAGTCCCGGAAGCGATACGCATCCTTGTAATTACGCTCCTCCATGAACAGATAGCCCTTGGTGTCCGCATAGCGGGCGACGTCCAGCCAGGGCCGCGTCCAGCGTTCACCGAAGCGGGGCGAAGCCAGCAGTTGGTCCACCAGTTGGTCGAACGCTGCCGCCCCGGGGTCCGCCACGAACGCTTCCACCTGCTCAAACGTCGGGGGCAGGCCATGCAGGTCCTGGAACAGACGCCGGACCAGCACCGCGGGTTCCGCGGCGGCGGCCGGCCGAAGTCCTTTTTGCAGCTGGTGATCCTCCAGCAGTCCGTCCAGGCGGTTGCGACCCCACGACGAACGAACGGTCGCCAGGGGCGGCGTCACGGGCAACTGGAATGACCAGTGTCGCGCATAACGCGGGGAGGAGTCGCCGGTACCGGACGCGTTCTCCGCCGGACCCGGCGCTCCGGCTTCCATCCAGATGCGGATCTTCTCGATCGCCTCGTCCGACAAACGTTGGTCAGGAGGCATGGCAGCCACCGACTCGTCGTGCCGCAGCACGCGGAGCAAGAGGCTTGCGTCGGGGTTCGCCGTGTCGAGGATCGGGCCTGAGTCGCTGCCGCGCTGCCAGCCAGCCATCGAGTCGAGCCGCAGGCCGCCCTTCAGGTCGGTCGCCTTGTCCGAATGACACCCATAGCAGGACTCCGCGAACACCGGACGCACATGACGCTCGAAGTATTCCACTCCCGCCTCACCCGCCAGTTTGTCCGCAGGCTGCGCGGCCGCATCGGAACCGGGAAACGCGCAGGCGATTCCCAGCATCAGCAGCAGGGCGGCCAGATCCGGTCTTGA
>JBIIEC010000508.1:0-3913 GCA_044238045.1 Pirellulaceae bacterium
GCTGGCCACACTGCCGGGCCTGGCGATCGCCCGGCAGATCTGCCGAACCGATGGTGCCGCGCTGAATCCCTATCTCGGTAGGACCGCAGCCGTCCTGCTGCTCTACACGCTGGTCTTCGCCTGGGTATGCCCATGGGCTTGAAATCGCCTCGGCTCTTCCGGTACCGCTTGCGTCTCGCCTCTCCTTTGACGCTCCCGGGCCAGACCCTGCAGCTCCGCGAAGGCCTGCTCCTCGGGCACCCCGATGCTCCTGCCCACGCCTGGGGTGACGCCAGTCCGTTGCCAGGATGGAGCAAGGAGACGCTGGACGACGTCATGGAGGCCGCGCGAGCAGGCGATTGGCTCCGCTATCCAAGCCTGGCCTTCGCCCATGATTGCTTTCGGCAAGGCACCGAGGCCGTGGACAGGGCGGACGACCTTTCCGTTCCCGTCAACGGACTGCTCCAAGGCAATCGCGAGAGCATGCTCCATCAAGCCCAACAGGCCCGCGAACTCGGCTTTCGGGCGGTCAAAGTCAAAGTCGGTCGTACCGCGGAGATCCAGGAGGAAGTGCAACTGCTTCGCGAGATCAAGGAGCGCCTTGCCCCATCCCAACAGATTCGTCTCGATGCCAACCGGGCCTGGACCTATACCACCGCCGTGCGATTCGCGGAGGCAGTCCTCGCGCAGGGCTTGGAGATCGAATATATCGAGGAACCGACGAGGAATCCCGACGACTTGGAAGCCTGGCATCGGGCCACGGGAATCCCCTATGCGTTGGATGAGACGCTGCGCGAGCCCACCCAGTTGGACGAGTTCCCCCAGGCGAGCACGCTGGTACTGAAACCGACCCTGATGGACCGGAATCAACTGCAAGCGGCGATCCGTAGCGACCGGCGGCTGGTCTTCAGTGCCAGCTTCGAGAGCGGCGTTGGCATCCTGCAGCTGGCCCGCTTGGCCAGCCGCTTTTCCAGCGGAGTCGCGTCGGGACTCGATACCTATCGCTGGCTGGATGAAGACGTGCTGCGTCCCGGCCTGCACTTTGAAGGCGGTCGCTTGATCGTCCCGGACGATGTCAGGGTCCGATGGGAATCTTGTCAGGAGATCGGACCATGAACGCGCCTCCATGCCCTTGGCAGGTGGCAGCCGGTAGCTGGCCGCAACTCCCCGGCCTGGTGACCCCGACCAGGACGTGGACGTTTGCGGAGTGGAACGACGAAGTGGCGCGGCGTGCCGCGGAGCTGGTGTCCTCTGGCTGGCATCGGGGAGACCGTATCGGGCTGCGCGACGGCGGCACTGCCGAGTTCACATTCTGGCTGGCCGCAGCGATGCGCGTCGGACTGGTGGCCTGCGTCACGTCGCCGCGATGGTCACCACGCCAGCTGGCGCAGGCGGCGTCCTGCTCAAGTTGGCGGGGATGGATGGACATGGGCGTGGCAACAGCGTGTTGTCCGGCCCCGGTCTACTCGATCTCGAAGCAGGCAGATCCGCAGGCTCTCGACCGCATGCCAGGCCTCTCCACCATCCTCTTTAGTTCCGGCAGCAGTGGTGATCCCAAGGCGATCGCGCATCGCCTCGACGCGCACCTCGCGAGCGCTGACGGGGCCAACCGAAACCTGCCGCTTGGCCCCGGAGACCGATGGCCGGTCTCGCTGCCCATGAGCCATGTGTCCGGACTCGGCATTCTCTTCCGCTGCCTACTCTCGGGCGCCACCGTCCTGCTGCCGGAGCATCGTGGCCCGCTGGAGTCACAGCTGGAGGAATGGCAGCCAACCCATCTCTCGCTGGTGCCCACGCAGCTCAAACGCCTTCTCGACCGGAACCTTGGTCCACCTTCCAGGCTTCGCGGCGTGCTGGTCGGCGGAGCCGCCCTGCCGGCGGGGCTGAGATTGCGAGCGGCGGCGATGCACTGGCCCCTGGTCACGACCTACGGCCTCACCGAAATGGGCTCCCAGGTCACCGCCACATCCCCCGGGGCCGAGGAGGCGGAGCTTGCCACCTGCGGCCGTATCCTGTCAGGACGAGAGCTGAAGGTTTCCGACCAGGGCGAGATCCTCGTGCGTGGCCGCGCACGGTTCGAAGGCTTCGTGCGCGATGCGACCCTGGTCTCGACCTTCGACAACGATGGCTGGTATGCCACGGGCGACTCGGGATTCCTCGATCGGGACGGCCTGCTGCGCGTCACCGGCCGCCGGGACCTGATGTTCATTTCCGGCGGGGAGAACTGTTTTCCGGAGGAGATTGAGAACGGGCTGCTGGAACTGCCGGGAATCCACCACGCGTGCGTGGTCGCCATCCCCCATCCGGAGTTCGGACAGCGACCCTTCGCCTTTGTCGACGCCGAGACTTGGTCTCCCGCGCTTTGGCGAGCTGGCTTGGCGGAACTCTTGCCTCGCTTCAAGATCCCGGACCACTTCGCGCCCTGGCCGAGCGACATGCCCCTGAAACCGAACCGCGCTCGCCTGTCGGAATGGGCCGTGGAGCGACTGGCGGAGGCGTGAACGCCAAGCCGTCCTGCGCAGGACACTTCCCAGCGGCCGGCCCGATCCGTCAGCCCACGTCGGCCAGTTCCAGGGACGCACCGTACCTCGCGATCACCATCCTGCGGAGCCGCGCCCAGGCGGGGTCGTCGAACGCGGGGTTGGCCGCGATCAATGCCCTGGCATCCGCCCTGGCCCTCTGCAGGACATCGGAATCCCTCCGCAGATCGGCAACCATCAGCGGCGGCAGTCCGTGCTGACGCGTGCCGAACAGTTCGCCGGGCCCGCGGAGTTCAAAGTCCACTTCCGCCAATTCAAATCCATCGCACGTCCCGGCGAAGGCGGCCAGTCGATGCCTCGCCTCCTCCGATTTCGCCTGGGAGAATACGCACACATACCCCGGAAAAACTCCGCGCCCCACGCGTCCTCGCAGCTGATGCAGCTGCGAAAGCCCGAAGCGATCGCCACCTTCGATGGTCATCAGGTTCGCATTCGGGACATCGACGCCCACCTCGACGACCGAGGTCGAGACCAGCACCTGTGTCTTCCCCTCCTGGAATGCCTGCATTGCCGCGATCTTCTGTTCGGAGGTCATCCGTCCATGCAGGAGATCCAGTCGAAAATCGGCCAGTTCCCCGTTGGAAAGATTCTCCAGCAGGTTTTCCGCATTGGGACTGTCATCCTCATCCTCCCGGTCCACTGCATGCGAGATGACAAATCCCTGCTGGCCTTCGCGGAGTTTCTTGCGAAAGAAGTCCCACCAGCGCGCCCGCTGCGTCTCCTCCGCGACATAGGTATGCACCGGCTGCCGTCCCGGAGGGCTACCCCGCAGCAGTGACACTTCCAAGTCACCGAACTGGGTCATCGCCACGGTGCGGGGAATGGGAGTCGCCGTCATGACGAGGAAATGCGGATCGGTATCGCCCTGCCGCAGGAGCGCCCGCTGCATGACGCCGAACTTATGCTGCTCGTCGATGATGACCAAGGCCAGCCGATGAAAGGCCAGTTCCCGCGAGATCACCGCCTGCGTGCCAACCAGGATATCGGCCTGTCCCTCCTTCAGTTCCGCCTCAAGCGTCTCGCGTTGCCGTGCGGTCGTGGAACCGCTGAGGAATCGCAAACGCACCTGGCTTTTCGCGAGCATCGCCGAGAGAGTCTGGTGATGCTGGCGAGCAAGGATCTCGGTAGGAGCCATCAGGACCGCCTGGGCGCCGTGCGCAACGGCCAGCAGCATGGCATAAGCGGCCACCGCCGTTTTCCCCGACCCGACGTCGCCCTGCAGCAACCGGTTCATCGGCCAGCTCTTTCCCATGTCCGCGGCGATTTCGTCGATCACCGCGACCTGGTCCACCGTCAACTCGAATGGAAAGAGTCGTTTGATTCGCGAGTCGATGCGAGCCGACTTTTCCAGGGGGACGGCCTTGCTGCGTTGGACGAGTTGCTGCTGTCGCAGC
>JBIIEC010000122.1:0-13488 GCA_044238045.1 Pirellulaceae bacterium
GTAGCCGAAGACCGGCTTCCGCGAGAAGCAGCTGATGATGTCCGAAACCATACCCATCGCGGGCAGGATCATGATGTACACGGCCGGATGCGAGTAGAACCAGAACAGGTGCTGCCACAGCAGCGGCTGTCCACCGCCGCTGGCGGGCAGCGAGTTGTTCGCCACCAAACCCTCGGGAAGGAAGAAGCCCGTACCCAGCATGCGGTCCATCAGCAGCATGAAGCCGGCCGCCGTAAGAACCGGCAACGCGAACGCCTGGAGGATGGCGGTGATGAACATGCCCCAGATGGTGAGCGGCATGCGGAACATGGTCATGCCCGGAGCCCGCATCTGGATGATCGTGGTCATGTAGTTGACGGATCCCATCATGGATGAGATACCGACGAACGTGACGCCCAGCAGCCAGAGGGTTTGGGCTGGACCGCTCCCAGGTGCCGCTTCGTTGATCGCCGACAGAGGCGGGTACGATGTCCAGCCGCCCGCTGCTCCATTGCCGGGCGCGAAGAAACTCAAGCCGATGCAGATGAAGGCCGGCCACATGAACCAGTAGCTCAACATGTTGAGCGTGGGAAAGGCCATGTCGTCGGCACCAATCATCAGCGGGATGAGGTAGTTGCCGAACGCACCGGCCAAGATCGGGATGATCACGAAGAAGATCATCACCGTCGCGTGCATCGTGAAAAGCACCGTGTAGTACTCGGGGGCGATCTGCCCGCCCTCGTTCGCGAACAGCATCTTGCCGATGAACGGCATGTTCGACCACGGATAGGCGAGCTGCCAGCGGATTCCCAGGGCCAGCAGGCCGCCGACCAGAAACCAGAGGAGCGTGGAAAACAGGAACTGCAGGCCGATGATCTTGTGGTCACGCGAGAAGACGTACGTGGAAAGGAAAGACCCCACGGACGCTTCGGAGTGAGCATGCGATGCATCGGCGGCATGGCTGCCGGCTGGAATGCTGCTCATGACTATTCTTCTCCCTCTTCCTCGGCCGGCTTCGCGAAGGAAGCCTGCTGGTTTTCCTGACGGGTCTTGACCAACCACTTGTCGAATTCGGACCGGGACTCAACCGTCATCCGGCCCTTCATCTTGTAATGCCCCCAGCCGCAAAGCTCCGCACAGACGATGTCGTAGTCACCCGATCGCGTCGGACGGAACCAGACATACTGCTTCATGCCCGGCACGAGGTCCTGCTTGACGCGTACGTTGGGCAGGAAGAAGCTGTGCAGCACGTCCATGCTCTTGATCTGCAGAACGACGTCCTCCTCCAGGGGCAGGTGCAGGTCGTTAACCGTGTGGATGTCATCCTCGGTTCCGATCTGGCCATCCGGGCCGGCGTAGCGAATCCGCCATTCGAACTGACGTCCCATGACCTCCGCGATCGGCGGCTTCAGGGTGCCGTCGGCATTGGCGGGACGCAGGATCTTGGCATCGGCCCAGGCATTCATCTGGTAGATCGCGATGAACAGCAGCGACGCGGCCGGCAGGATCGACCAGACCACCTCCAGCGTGTGACTGCCATGCATGAACTTGACCGGAGAAGGCGACTTCGCGGCGTCGTACTTCCACAGGAACCAGAACAAGGCAATGCCGGTGGCCACGAAAATGAAGCCGGTCAGGTACATGATCGTGTAGAACAAATTGTCGATCACGTACCCCGTGGAGGAGATGTCATCGGGGAACCAATGGCCATGCAGCGGCCCGCTGTCGGCATTCATGCAGACAACGAATACCGCCACTCCCAGGATGGGAACCAGCAGGAAGAGAATGCTCCAGAATCGTCCCACAACACAGTCTCCAGGTTAGATGCTTGCTCGGGTTCGCATCAGTGATCGGTTCGCGGGCGTTGATCGTCGTCTGCGACTAACGGACCCCGCGGTCGTTGGTCAAGGTATCGAGGCCGGGGCGGCTCACAGGCTCGTAGGGAAGGGACAGAACGTAGTTCACAATGTCCCAGATGTCGCTGTCCTGCAGGGCCTGCTTGTTGGCTGCCGGCATCGGCGTGCCGTCAATGCCGTTGTGGACTCGCCAGAAAATGTCGATGGGCCGGCGACCGCCACGATAGATCCCGTCACGAAGATTACGCGGCAGGATATTCCGCAGTGGCAGGCCTCCGCGAGCCTCATACTCGGCCAATCGCTCGGGGTAGTCCTTCTCGGTTTTCTTTGTCCAGTCGTAGAACTCCTTGGTCCACTTGTCGTAGTCCGTGACTTGGCCGTCTCCGAGTTGCGAGGGGCCATGGCAGCTGTAGCAGTTGGCGACGTTGGTGTAGTAGAGCTTGCGGCCTCGCTCCTCGGACGCCTGCAGCGCTGTCTCGTCGAATTCAGGACTGAAGCGATCGTAGGTGGCCGGCCGTACAGGGATCTCCGTCACGTTGTCCTTGGCCGCGTTCCAACTCTCGATGACTTCCGTCAGGACTCCGTCAACAAGGAGCTCCCGGCTCTGGAAATCGGTACGCAGTTTCTCAACGGCCGTAGCGTCGTCCTGCTCGCCGGGAACGAACTCGCCGATCTGCTCCAACAGCTTTCGCTCGGTTTCGCCGCGGATCGAAAGGAACTTTACATAGTCGATCAGGGCCTCTACTTCACCTTCGGAAAGAAGCTTGAACGAGGGCATGGCCGTGCCGGCAATACCCTCCATGATGACGCGTCGCAGGTCTTCGTGCGTTGGCTTGTAACCGATGGGTGTCGAGTCGAACTTGAAGATCCCGGCGGTGAAATCCCGCGGATATGGGTTCAGGAAGGTAGCCGTTGGTCCCTTGCCGTTGCCGGTGATGCCGTGGCAGTGGACGCAATGCTGGCGGTAGAGTCCCTCGCCCTTGCCATACTCGTCGCTCGCAACCCGTCCCGCAGCGGCCTTCACTCGCGTCATGTTGAGTACCGTGTCGATCCCCTCGACTCCGGGCGGCATGTGCGGGTCATCTGGCGTTCCGTAGAGGGCCGTCAAGACGTTCGCCAGATCCTTGACCTGCGTCGCCGGCACCCGGTCCCCGTTCATCTGGTCGTGTTCTTGCTTTCGCAGATAGACCTGATTGAGGGAGTAGCTGGCCGTTGGCTGGCCGCAGCCGGTCAGGCACAGCGTGGCGACCATCAGAAGGCACGGCCACCAGGCGCGGCCGGTTGCTTCGCGACTCGAGTTGCTCTGCAATCCAGTGAATGACATCCGTCTAGACCCCAGTAATGTCAGGAAGAGCGGGAAAACCCTTGGGAGCGATAATGCCCGTCGCGTTACTTGAACGAAGTTGCGTTGATCGTCACGCTCATGTCTGTCTCGCTGTCTGGCTCCAGGGTCAGCGTGAGCTTTCCCTTAGGCCAGGTGGTCGCCTTGCCATCAACGGTCACGTCTTTCACGGCCCCCAGGGCCTCCTGCCAGACCCGAAACTCCAGCGGCACTCCGGCGGGAAGGTTGGGAATCGTGAAGCTGCCGTCAGGTTCGGTGACGGCGAAGTAGCCGTTGTCTCGGTTGATGAACCAAGCCTTCATCCAGGGATGAATGGCGCACCGCATCTCTGCAGGAATTCGCATTTCCTTGGCCGGCTTGTAGATCGCAAAACCACCCGAGGGGATCGTCTGGTTGAAAGAACCGACCATCAGGTTGTGCCCGACCGGATCGCTGTTCAGGGCTCGCAAGGGCTGCGAGGTCTGGATGGCCAGCAAGTGCGTCAGGAAGATGCACTCCTTCTGGTCGAAGACCACCTCGTCCGTCTTCCCTGGCTTGGCCGATTCGTGGACCCATTCGACGGGCACGTTCTCGGCGAAGATCAGCACGTTGGCCAAACCCTTGGAGGCCTGATCCACCACCACGTCCTGGGAGTAGATCGTCTTGCCGCCCGGAGCGCAGACCTCATTGTCTTTGGATATCGTGACGGTGGGAAGCGACGGGGCGTCTCCTTCCAAGATGAACTTTCCGCGGAGGGTGCCGAAGCCGGTGGGCTGGGCAGCCGAAGCCGTCTCCGCGGCCGCGCCGCCCTCATTGCCTGCCGCAAGCGACTTGCGGATGGCAGCCACCGCCTCCATGTCGGGTTCGGGATTACTTTGCGATGCTCCACAACCGACCACGCTCGCCAGCAGCAGCCACGCGAATCCCGTTTTCGCTCGTTCGAAACAAGTCATCATCCGACCCCGGTTTCTTGGATTCGCCGACGGGACCGTCGGCTTCCTGTGTCGATACCGTTCTTCATGGACTCCATGCCGGGCCACGAAGCAACTGTTCCTGAGAGGGTTATTTCTTGGAGAACGTAGCAGGGTCGAGCTTGACTTCGCCCATCGAGTTATCTCCACCCTTGATCTCGATGTCGAACTTGCCTTTGCTCCACTTCTCCTTCTTCCCGCCCACCGTCGCACTGTCGATGTATCCCGCCTTCTCCTGCCAGACCTGGAAGGTCCACTTGCCAACGGGCAGGTTTTTGATCGCGAACTTGCCGTCCTTGTCGGTCACCGCCATGTACGGCGTGTCCTTGATCACCACGATGGCCGTCATCCAAGGGTGAATGGAGCAACTGATCTTCGTCGGCAATCGTTCCTCTTGCGGGAACTTCTGCTTGATATCCTGGCCGGCGGGGATGATCGGATTGATCGGCACGTTCTTCACCGTGTCGACCTTGGTGTTGTGTCCGACCGTATCCTTGTTGCCTACCACCAGCGTCTGCGTTGTCCGAAGCAGAGTCACGTGGGGCTCGTAACGGCAGTTCAGGTTGTCGACCCTAACTTCGGCGTCCTTCGTTGCGTCGTAGTCCGGATGGGCCGCAGGGGCCTTCTTGCCGCGAGCGATGTCCAGGAACAACACGATGCCGGACACTCCCTTGTTGTCTGGATTGACCGTAAGGGCCTCATCCAAAAGCGGGTGCTTGCCGCAAACTTCCTGGTCCTTGGTTACGACCACGGCGTTCGCCTTCGGCGCTTCGCCATCCAGAATGAACTGCCCCGACAGATCGCCCCACTGTGCATGGGCGCTGGATCCCAGTGCTCCGAGTCCGAAAAGAGCAGCGGTCAACGCGGATCCGAACCGGTGATACATCTTCATGGCTTTTCGCTTCTTCCTGTACCCTGCCGACACTGCTGCTTGCGGTCGGAAGGGTGTGGCGGCTCCGGCTTCGTGCCGGATAGGTGTTTTCGTTTGGGGGAGCCTTCTGCCTGGGAGCTGAACCTCTACGCCGGATGTCCAAGTGCATGAACGGCTTTTCACCGGTCACTTGATGCCTCTGGATGTCGCTGCAACTGGGCCCTCACAGCAGTCTACGGAAGTATAGGCATCCACTCATCCCTCGGACATGCTCCCTGAGGAGCTGCCCGAGGTACAGATTGTCGCATGATGCTCGGGTGAAGTAACTACTGAACTTCTTCCGAGCCTTCAGCTTCACTTGACGTTGAGGACTCGGCGGTTGTCGTGGAGGCTCCGGGAGCCGCAGCCGGGGCCGTTGGCACCAGTTCCGCCACCGGGGCTCGTTCCTTGGTGTAAACCTGATAGTTCATCAGCAGATCCACCAGGGCGTCGAGCTGCTCGAGGCTTGTACCACGGTAGAGCTTCTGCTCCACACCTCCCAGGAACTTCGGATCCTGGGCGTTGTACTTCACGTTCACCGGCATCGGAGTGTACGGCAGGATCTGCTTGGGATTGGCGATCCACCGCTTCAGGTAGTCCGGTCGCAGGCGAGCGTTCACGACCGAAAGGTCGGGAGCCTTCGCGCGGTCACTCGTCTTGGGTTCGAAGTCGCCGACGATGTGACACTGCACGCAGTAGTTGCTGCTGGTGACGATGTTCATCACATGGTCGAATCGACCATCACCGCGGGGCCGCTCCGCTTCCGGGGTGGCCTGGACCTGCTCACGGTACTTGGCGTCCTCCTCACGAAGTCGCCCCAGATCGGTGGCAGGGTCGGCCTCGTACGGGTAGGACGCGTTGTCCTTGGCCGCGAAGTAGTTCGCCAGATCGGTGGCTTCCTGCGAAGACATGTTGAACTTCGGCATCCTCATCAGCACTGCGGGGCGGATCTTGTGGGGTTCCAGAAGGAACTCGTATAGCCACTCCGTCTGGACCTTGTTGCCCTCGCCCAGCAGTGGCGGCGGCAGCCATCCATAGACCTGTTTGCCGTCCGCCTGCGGGTTGGCCTCTTTCTCCAGTTCAACCGCTCGCGGCAGCAGCCACTTCGTCAGGTCTCCACCGAAGGTCGGAAGACGTCGCTTGATCCAAGCCGACTGCACTTCCAGAGCCGGCAGGCCTACCTGGTAGGCGTTCCCCTCCAGGATCGCTGGCTCCCAGAGCTCGAACGGATAGATCAGCTTGCTGGCGTCATACTCACCATCCTCGGTGATCTCATCGCCCTCCTCATCCAGCACTCGCTGCTTGCCCTCGGCGCTGGAGATTTCCGGCATGCCGCGGAGGCGAGCGGTCACGGTGTCGCGATTCGCATCGACCTTCTCGGATGCCGCAGCCTCCATCGAAGTGAAGTGGTGCGGCATGAAGGGGAAAGTCGCGTCGGGATCCGAAGGCTGGGCCGCAAAGGAACCCTTTGGCGCTTCCAGCGTCCACGTTTCGGGATCCACAATGTGGCATCCGACGCAGTTGAACTTCGTCAGTGCCTTGTGTCCCGCCAAGATGGCCTTCTGGCGATCATCCGCCTGATACACGAACTCGTCCGCCGGCGGTTCCGCAAGCAAGCCGAGCACGAAGGTCGCGACCGCTTCACGCTGCTTCGGGTTGAATGGGAACAGGGGCATTCGCAATCGGTCGTTGAACGAATCCTTGTTGCGGGTCTTCTTATAGTCATAACTGCGGGGCTCCTTCAGTTTCTGCCAGAGGAAGCCCGTGCGGTCGTGATGCATCAGCCGTTCGGTGAAGAACGACTCGTCAAACGGTTCGTTGTTGGCCGCCAGTGCGTCGCCCGGGTCGGCTCCTTCGGCGGCAGGAGCGTGAGCATCCTCGCTGTGTGACTCCTCCATGCCCTGGCGCGTTTGCGAATGGCTGTCACCACCGTGAGCGTGACCATGGCCATGCTCGATGTACTCAGCGATGTGCTCAAATGCCAGACGCGAAGGATCTTTCCGTCCCCAGTCTGCCAACCCGGTACCGATGGGCTTATCCCCTTCAAACCCCGGGATGTCGTGGCATGCATAGCAGCCGTACTTGGCGATCGTCTTGTGGCCGATGTAGATCAGCTTGTTCTCCTGGCTCATTTCGCCAGCGAGGAACAGTTCGGCCCCCGTCAGGTTCTTGGCGAGTTCCGCTGGGATCTTGCCTGCGTCGACCGCATCGTCCGCATCCTGCCGATAGAGCTTGGTGCGCAGATGCTCCTTCACGAGGCTGTTCAGATCGTCGTCCTTCGCCGTCAGGCCCGCCTTCGTCTGTGCGGAAATCTCCCAGCCAGTGGAACTGGACAGCAGGTAGGCGGCGATGTCGGCGGCCGGGTCGGTCGTCGTGCCGTCCGCATGCTTGATCGGATCCAGCAGCAGGTCGGGCATCTTCGTGCGCGGATGGTACAGGTTCGGATTCTTCAGCCAAGTGTAGAGCCACTTGCGGGCGTCTGGTGTGTCCTGGCTGCGGAACTTGTCGCCGAGGTTGGACAGTTCAGGGCCATGGGTCGCCTTGCCCACCGGGAAGTCTTGGTGCTGGTGGCAAGCGAGGCAGCCGCGCGTTTCGAAAAGCAGTTTCCCGCGTGCGATCTGGTCCTCCTCCGGCTGCTCCGGCAACGCATCGCCCGGCGAGATCATTTCGACCGGCTGGCTCGACTTCATCAGGTAGGTCACCAAGCCAAGGATCTCGATCGGTTCGTAACGCTGCGAATCCTGCCGCTCGCCCGGCACGTCGTCGAGGTGGTCCCAGAGACCGAAGAACCTCGGCATTCGGGTCGACGGACGGAAGTGCGTAGGATCGCGGATCCAATCGTACAGCCACTCGGCTCCGACCTTGGTCGACACATGCCGCAGGCTCGGACCGGACTTGCGGAATGTCCCGGGCGTCTCTTGGTCCTCCAGCACGCTGATCATGCTGTGGGAGTTCTCGCCGAGGACCGACTCCTCAGCCTTCGCGTCGTTCTTCAGGAATTCGAGCAGTTGGTGACGCTGGGCTTCCTGTTCAGGATGCTGGATCAGGGTCTCCACCCACTTCTTCTGGTCCGCGGAGAGCTGGGTGAAGTTGGGATCGGTCTTCAACTGAGCAGCGGCCGCGAAGTAGTTGGGCTCCAGCCGCATGTCCGGGCCGATCCGCTTGTCGGGTCCGTTGTAGCCGTTGATCTCGTGACAGCCATAGCAGCCGTACTGGCGGATCAGGTGATAGCCGGCCATCAGTTGAGGCGCGGGCGGCTCGTCGAACTTCGAGCTGGCTTCAAGTTCCACCACGTTGTGATGGCACTTCAAGCAGGTGCTCTCCGCGAAGCGAGCGGGCTGCATCGGGTAGATCCAGTGGTGGTTGTTGAACCATCCGTGCTCCTTGACCCACTGCGCTTCCTGACCGGGATCGTTGGGCGTGTGGGACACCCACTTGAACTCCGTCGCGCTCCCCTGCCCTTCGTGGCAAACGGTGCAACCGAATCGCTGAATCGTGTGGGGGCTCATGGAGCCCACGAAAAGATCCATCCGCGGGTGGGAATTGAAAGGTTGCGGTAGTCCTCGCTCGACCTGGATCCGCAACGGTTGGCCCCACTGGGCGTCTCGTAGCAGGAACTGGTCGGCGTTGGCCTTGGTGAGAACCCGATCGTTGTCGACCATGCGAAGGATGTCGCCGACCTTCAAACCGTCCGTGATGTCGCCGTGCACGATTTTGGCGTTCGCGGCGAGGCTGTTCGGCAGCACGTTGCGAACCGTCACCGCCGAGGCATCGGCGAGTCCTGACGGCGCGATCTCAATGCCGTAGACACTCAGCAGGGTCGGCACGCCGGCTGCGTTCTCGCCCTCCTGGGGAGCGGGGGCGGATTCCGGTGTGGCCATCGTCAGGTCGACCTGGTGGGCCTCTTCGTACAGAGGCTCGGTGGCTGAGCCCGGAGCGGTTCGGTCAATCGCCTGATGGCAGGTCGTGCAACGATCGAAACGGCGCACTTCACCGAAGCCGCCGTTGGGCATGGTGAGGTTCTTCGTCCAGCGAGTGTCGATCTTCAGAGGCGAGTTGAAAGCATCGAGAACGGGGAGTTCCAGCCACTTCTTGCCCAGGAAGGGGAACTGCGACGAGAAGTAGGTCGCCTCACGCTCCTTCAAGGAGGTCTCCAAGCGTTCCTGGGAGGCTGCGGCGTTCTCAATCTCTTTCTTGAGAGAGTCGACATCGGCCGTGACGCTCTTGAACGCGCCCTCAAGGCCCTTCCGACGCGCCGACAGCTTCTCGTATTCCACCGTCAGTTGATCGCGTTCGCTGCGTACTTTGTCGACTTCAGCCTGAAGCCCGGGCAAGGCGTCGGTCAGGTTATCGCGGATGCCGAGGTCCAGATTGGCTCGCTTCTCGTCGTAGTCGGCCGACTTGAATTTCCGGTCACTCAGGAGCTTGTCTTCCAAGAACCGCTCGCGGCGCACGATCACGCCCATCGCCTCTTGGAGCTTCGAGCGGCTGGATGCACCCTGTTCCGGCTGCTTCGAGGCCTCGTAGAGATCACGCAGGGCACTGGCTTGCGGATGGTCCCCCAGCAGGCCCATGAACTGGTCGAAAGCGGACTGTTGCGGCGGTGATGCCTCGGCCTTCTTCAGCGACTCCTGAAGCTGCTCGCCCTGGGCAACGGCGGCTCGCGTGTTCTCCGCCTCCATTTGCCAGTTGGTCAGGCGAACGTCGATGTCGCGCATCTTACGCTGGTATTGCTTCCACTCACGTCGATGGTCTGCGGCGAACAGAGCCACGGTCGCGATCAGCAGAAGCAGACCGGTGAAGCCAAACACCACGTGCAGTGTCTTGAGGTCACGCCACGTGTTTTCCGTTGCGGGCATGTGAGCAGCTCCAAACGTCCGTCTAAAAGCTTGGTTGACTCGTCAGTTCCAGGACTACAGATTGAGGAAGTATTCCGGAATGCTGATGATGTACTTCAGGTTGAGGGTCCAGCGAAGGATCATCTTGATCGGCAGCAGGGCCATGAACAGCAGCAGGTTCGCCATCAGCATGTACCGCACGAAGCCCATCTTCACGAAGAACTTGCGGAACAGTCCGACGGCCATCAGTGGCGGCAGGATCACGAAGTAGGCCAGCGTCACGAGGATGCCCGGCGATTCTCGGTAGGCGATGACGGCCAGTTGTTTCAGGAAACTTGAGCCTTCGGCCGCCTTGGGCATCGCGCGGCCCAGCATCTGGTTCCAGAAGTATTGCGAGAGGTCGATGTTGTTCAACGCCTCGACCTTGTGGACATCCCAGTATTCGTAGGGTCCGAAGAAGTTCCAGTTCGGTCCTCGCAGCAGCGTGCCCAGGACGATCAACGTGACCCACAGTTCGAGGAAGCCGAACTGGTAGATCAGGTACGCGAACTTACGCTCGCGAATGGTGTAGTAGCCGTTGCCCGCCTTGTTGAAGTCCAGAAAGGGAATGGCCATCAGGCCGACCACGATCAGGCTGGGCAGCACCACTCCGGCCATCCAGGGGTCGAAGTAGACAAGCATCTCCTGCAACCCCAGGAAGTACCAGGGAGCTTTGGAGGGGTTGGGCGTCTTGACGCTGCTGGCTGCTTCCTCGAGCGGTGCCCGCAGGCCGATCGCCCAGAGAATCAGGATGGCCGTGAGCACGACCATGCAGATCATTTCGGTGTAGACCAAGTCGGGCCAGACCAGCACTTTCTCGTTGAGCTCGGCCTCGACAGGCGGCAGGCCCTTGGCGGTCCGGTCGTCGTTTTCGATGGCTCGGGATGTGGCAAGCCAAGTGAAGAAACCCAGCAGGAAGATCATGGCCACGATGGGCACGTTGTCAGGCTTGGTGACGATCTCGGCGAACTCGCGGTCGATCATGGACAGCCCGATGAAGACGAGCGACGCGTTCAGGCCGAGCCACGCCACGACCGGGTTGCAGAAGAAGCGGCGAAATACGAAGAGGATCGTGAGGACCAGCGTCGTTCCCATGGTGTAGGCAAAGGCGTTCGCCAGCTTGCCGTCCACGAAGTCCTTCACCACCTTCGGAATCCCGATGTAACGCATCAGTCCAGGGCTGCCGTTCATGCCCGCGTAGGCGAACGGGGACAGGACGAGGATGAACAACGACAGGATCAACCAGGCGAGAGCCAGGCGTCCGTTGTTCAGGCGCTTCCAGCAATGGAACGCCGCGATCGCATTCATGATGGCGATCACCAAGAAATACGTTCCAAGGAACGGCGAAAGCTGTTGGAGAAAGAGGTCTTCGTTGCCGTGCATTCTGGGAAATCCCTACGCTTGTGTCCTTGCGTCAGTGGAAGGCCGACGCCGGTTCCGTTCGGGAACTCGGCGGCGTGTGTCGTCGGACCCGGAGGGCCCGGCTTTTGGACTTACAGGGGACCGCTGATGCCGCCGTCCTTCCGCACACGCCAGAAGTGAATGGCCAGCAGCAGGGCCACCCCCAGCGGAATTGCGATGCAGTGAAGGATGTAGAAGCGATTCAGCGTCTCTTCACCGACGAATCGTGCTCCGAGCAAACCATAGCGGGCGTCCGATCCCATGGTGATCATGTCGATGCCTCCAACCGAGAGCAGCTTGGCTCCGGGGCCTTCATGTCCGAGGAACGGAGTCGCGCGGGCCATGTTTGAACCGACCGTGATCGCCCAGATGGCCAGCTGGTCCCAAGGCAGAAGGTAGCCCGTGAACGACAGGAGCAGAGTCAGCAGAAGCAAGATGACACCGACCACCCAGTTGAACTCTCGTGGCGGTTTGTAGCTGCCGGTGAGGAACACCCGGTACATGTGGAGCCAGACGGCGATCACCATGGCGTGGGCCCCCCAGCGATGGATTTCCCGCAGGATGCCCAGGGACGCGACGTCGCGTAAGGCGAGGATGTCGTTGTAGGCCCACTCCAGGGTCGGGCGATAGTAGAACATGAGCAGCACGCCCGTAACCGTCTCCACCAAGAAGAGGAAGAAGGTCACGCCACCCATACACCAGGTGTAGCTGAGGGCGATGCCCTGCTTCTTGATGGAAACCGGGTGGAGATGCAGGAAGAAGTTCGTCAGCATCACCACGACGCGGTTTCGTCGGTCGACGGGCATCGGGTGACGGAAGATGCTCTTCCAGATCTGTGATTCGCGGATGATTTCGCCCAGCGAGGCCATAGGACTGATCTTCCCTAGTGCTGTGAGTGTCCCTGTGAATCCACCTGTCGGCTTGAGACGACATCCGTTGCGGGCCAAGGCAGTCCGGACACCGTGGGGTGTCCGCCATGCCTGCAGCCCGGTACGCAAGGATGCGGTTTACGAGCCGGTTGGTCTACTAGACGATCACGAAGGAGGCGGTGTTGGTCCACTGCCCCATCTCCTGTTGGAACGTCTTGCTCTTGTCGACCTCCAACTGCCCGTCGGCGGCGATGGAGATGGCGTAGCGTTCAAGCGGCCGTGGAGCTGGGCCTTCGAAGTTGATGCCATCCTTGTAAAAACCGCTACCGTGGCACGGGCACTTGTATTTCTGCTCAGCTTCCAGCCAGTTCGGCGTGCATCCCAGGTGGGTACAAACTGTTTTCAGGGCCACGATCTGTGGCTGCCCCTCGTACTCGGCCCTGACGATCCAGATCCCGAACTGAGCCTTGAACTTGTCGGAGACGGACCCCGGAGCGAAGTCGTTCGGGAAACCGACTCGGAACTTGCTGGGCGGTTCGATGAGAATGTTGGGGAACATGTAACGGGCAACGCCCAGCACCCAAAGCAGGTTCGTCAGGCCGAAGGCCGTGAAGCCCAGGGCGAGGAAGGATCCGAAGAAGACGGAGAAGAACCCGCGGCGATCGGTCGCTGCGGCGGCGGGCGCCTTCGGCATCGCGTAGGCGGGTTTTTCGGGCATTGGCAACAGAGCAGGCTTCGGCTTCGCAGGCGGCGCCATCGCGGCGGCCTCCGACTTACTGACCGGGCCCGCTTTCGCGCCTGATCGAGCCGCCGCCAGAATGCTGGACGTATCGACGGAGACCGAGGCGGGTGCGGCAGCTTCCACCTTCGAAGCCGCTTTCGCGGCCGGCTTCGGCTTCGGAGCGGCTGTCTGGGCCGCAGGGGCCGCGGCAGGCGTGGCACCTCCTGATCGGGCAGCCGCCAGGATATCCGACACACTCATTGCCCCCGGCTTCTTCGCGGCACCGGCCGGAGCAGCACTTGCCGCCGGCTTTGCTGCCGCCGGCTTCTCCGCTGCCGGCGTCGCCGTCGCACCGCGAGCGGCCGCCAGAATATCCGCAACACTCATCGACCCGGGAGCCTTCGCGGATCCCGCAGTGGCCGGAGTTGCCGGAGTTGCCGGAGTTGCCGGCTTGGGCGCCTTAGGTGCCGGAGTTTCGCCAGCGGATGCGGCAGGTGGACCCGCCGACGCAGACTCATCCGACGGAGCCGCAGCGCCGCCGCGGCAGGCGGCCAGGATGTCCTCAACTGACATTTTTTTCTTG
>JBIIEC010000509.1:0-3902 GCA_044238045.1 Pirellulaceae bacterium
ATCCCCAGGCAGTTGCTGCGCCGGGACCGGACCATGCAGACTAAGCAGCATCAAGATGGACTGCACGAGGATGCACAGGCCCATCGCTGCACGATGCCGCGTCGAATTTGTCCACATCATGCCACTCGTTCCTGAAGAAGCCCCGTTGGTTCGTAGTAGTTACCCGACTGCACGACCGGTTTGCCGCGCGAGAAGCCAGAGCTCAGCGAGGGGTGAGCGTCGGCACGTTCGCGAGGTTCCCCAAGGCCTGCCAGTCAGGGAGATGCCCGCCGTCGCGGCAGGGGGCAGGCTAGCCGACGGAAGATCGCGAGTCTACGGGGAGAAGAGAGGTTGCAGTTCGGTCGTGGTCAGAATGCCATCCCGGTCGCGATCGGCCTCCTGTCCTTGCTCGCGCATCCGCCCTGGGACCTCGGTCAGCTGCAATTGGAAATCCTCGTTGCGATCGCACTGGCCAATGAACTCCTCCGCCCGCATGAGGCCCACGTCACGCAGGGTCGACGACCGGTGCTGGGGATCCACCGGGTGCGCGACATCGAAGTACCCGATCAGCATCTCGTCTTGCGTCTGCTCGCCCCACCTCACCCGAGCGTCGGGATCGGGATTGTTGGGGTTGGCAGCCGAGTTGTCAAAATGCGCGATGCAGCGAATCGCGGTGCCGGCCGGCAGTTCCAGGTCGTCGGCCAGGCGATAGCTGGTCTGCCAGTTGAAGTCGTAGCGGGGCACATCCAGCAGCGTCAACCAGTCGGCATCGCCGGGACGCTTCATCAGGTAACGAAACGACTTCCCGCGCAGATGCAGGTGGGGCATGAGGCCCAGGAGCCGTTCGGGGTCTTGGAGCACCGTGCGCGTGGTCGCCTGCTGATCATCGCCGCGCGGCGCGATTTGAAGAAACGGCTGGAACGCGCTGCGCGTTTCGACTTCGTTGCGGACCGTAGCGGGGTCGGCAAACACCAACCCCAACTGGCTGAGGTCGGACTGTTCCGTTCCGTTGGGTGTGTAGTGGATCTGAAAGACGAGTTTGGAACCGGCCGGCAGGAACTTGGCCATGCCTTCGGGGTAGGCGTCAGCTCCGGAGCCCGGCGCGTAGCCTGCGAAGAAGCCTCGCGCGCCGCCCGCGAATTCGCGCTCCACCACATCGTCCTCGTCGCCTTGCGTCAGGAAGATCAGCACGTGGTGCACAATGGAGCGATTGCCGGGCAGGACTTCCATGGCCTGCACCCAGCGGTCCTCGGTAAGGCCCGGGTCGGCGACGAAGTAGCGGTACTTGATTTCCCCATCGGCCGGCACCACCGTGGGCTGGTCCGCCATGGGGATCACGAGGTCAGGGTGGCGCGGCAGACGCCAGCCATCGACGAGATGCGGCAGCGGCGGCGTCCGCGCCGGGTCGCCTGCGGGCGCGCCGGCGGCGACCCAGGCGGCGAGCTGTCGTTTGTGCTCGTCCGACAGGCGTCGGTCGTTCGCCAGCGGCACGTGCGACTCGGTGGCGTGCCAGGGCGGCATGCGGCCGTCCTTCACGACTTCGCCAATCGTCTCGGCCCAACCAGCGACTTCGCGGTAATCGGTCAGCGCCATGGGGCCGACCTGCCCGGAGCGATGGCATTGAACGCAGTGCTGGTTCAGGATCGGCGCGATGTGTTCGGAGTACGTCACGTTGGCGGAGTTATCGACGGGCCGCTGCCGACCGATGAGGCAGCCCACCGCCTCCGTGTGCGGTTCGGCCACGGCCTCGCCCGCCAGCAACGACTGTAAAGCGATCGCCAAGTCGGCGCGCGTGGGCTTCTGCCGCGCGTAGCCAATGCCGTACTGGTCGTCGATCCGGCCCCGATAACGCACCTGCCGCTGGCGATCCAGCACGAAGACTTCGGGAGTGCGGGTGGCTCCCAAGGCATCCGCCAGGCGATGTCCGGGGTCCTTCAGCACAGGGAACGGAAGCCCCAACTCCTTCGCGTTGCGCTCGATCTCCTCCAAGCTGTCCTGGAGGTTCGAATTGACACCGACGAAGGCGATCGAGCGAGCGGCATGAACCTGGGCAAGTTCCCTCAATCGCTGCGCGTAGAGGCGGGCAAGCGGGCACTCGGAGCCGACAAAGGCTACCACGACGAAGTCGCTCTTCTCAAAATCGGCCCAAGACCACTGCCGCCCGCGCGGGTCCTGCAACTGCCAGACGTCGGCAGCAATCAGTGATTCCCCTGCAATAGCCGCGGCCTGCAGGTCGGCAACTGCCTTCGCCTCGGTCGGCGCCGCGCACACTTGGCTCGTCTGGGGTCGGTGGGCGACGCCGACGACGAGGCCCAACGTCAGGATGGTTCGCCAGAAAGTCGACTGCTGAACCATGAGATCCCAACCCACTTTCCTGAAAATCGCTCTTCGCTTGTTGCTCGTTTCCCAGCCGTTCACTGCCAGCCGTCAACGCTGCGCTGCAACGAAGAGCGAGAGGCAGTCGATTATCGGCCCCAACCTCGAATCCGACAATGCGAGCCGCCGGGAGAAGCAGTGGAAGAATCGGTCGGGGATCTGAACACAAGTCGCGTGCACTCACGGCGAGCGAGGCACGAGGGCTGGAAACGCAAAACGCGGTTGACATCCGGATCCCCTTTGCCCAGCGAGTGCTGCTGGGCAAAGGGGATCCGCAAACGACTGCTAGCAGGTGAATTACGGATGAACCGTGTCGTGCCTGGCGGTAGAATGCTCCAGCGGCGGGCGAAGTCGTCCCATGCGGACACCCCGCCGGCGTGACGAGTGGACTCCAACGGAGAGGTGGGCGTATGCGTGGTTCAATCGAGGTATCCGGAAGCCGACAACGGGAGGGGATTGTGAATCGAGATCATCGCTTGCGACGGGCGCTGCAGTCGATCGCGGTCCTCGCGGCGACTGTTTGCATGGCGGGTTGGGGAACTTCGGCGTCGGCCCAACCCTTTCCGGAACCGCCGCAGCGGGACAATCCACGCCAGGAGGAGCAGCGGGCGTTGGAGAAGGAGTTGGATTCGATCAAGCGGCGTCTGATGGAGTTGCAGGGTCCGCGCGAGGGGGGACCGCCGCCGGGCCCGCACGAATTGGGAATGCACCCGCCGGGACCTCACGGACCGGAGGGCCCGGGCGCCTCTGGGCCTGACGGAAAAGGGCCGGAGTTTCAAGAGCACCGTCGTCAGGCGTCGGAGCATCTGGCTCAAGCCATCCGCCATCTGCGGGCAATCGGCGCGGACGGACCGGCCCGTCGCGCGGAGAACGCGCTGGAGGGGCTCCAGCGCGACGACATGCGTCGCCCGGACGGCCCCCGTCCTGAACGTGTTCGTCCGGACGGACACGGTTCGCCTCACGCGGGCGAGGCCGGGCCCGGGCCGCGAGGACCCTGGGGGCAGATCGCGGAGCAGGGGATGCGCGAAGTGCATGGAAAGCTGCAGGCCTTGAGGCAGACGGTCGAGAAGTTGGAGAAGCGGACGGCCGATTCGCACGAGATCGGCAACGCCGCGGATGAAGCGCACCGGAAGGTGGAGAAGTTGCACCGAGCGTTGGAAGCCCGCACGCAGGAGATCGAACGGCATCTGGACAACCGCACTCGGGAACTCGAGAAGCAACTGCATGCCCACGCGGAAAAGTGGCACCATGAACACCAGGCCACCATCGAGAAAATGCACCGCGAACTCGATGAGCGATTCGGCATGGTGAAGAAGCATCTCCAGTCCATCGAGTCGGAGCACCGCAAAGACGTGGACCATGCGGAGAAGAAGAAGGAAGAAGAACAAGGCGAGAAAGAAGAGAAGAAGAAAGACAAAGCCGAAGGTGAGCACGAGGAGGAAGATGAAGAGGACGAGGAGGAGGAAGACGAAGACGAAGACGACGAAGAAGACGACGAAGAAGACGACGAAGAAGACGACGAAGAAGACGACGACGAAGATCGGTAG
>JBIIEC010000123.1:0-13474 GCA_044238045.1 Pirellulaceae bacterium
ACTCACGCGACACATCAGCCTGCGAGCGTTCGCGCCGCTGCTCGCTTCCCCCCTGGTTGCCGGGCCCTGGTTGCTGGGCCCTGGTCGCTGGGCGGCGGCCGGCGGCAAGACGAGAGCCCGACCGCCAACCCACGCCAGGCCGTCGCTTAAGAGCATCCGATCACCCGAGGATTTGAGTGGCCCATCGCGCAGAAAAACCGTTCGGGCAACGCCTCGTAAAACCGCGCGACACAGCGGCCTCCGCGCACACTCCGTCCCTTGCCCATGCGGTGGCCTCGTAAAAATATCCGCTCCGCGCAAAACAGGGGTGGAACCGCCGAGGGCCCGTGGTCGATGGAGCAGGAGCCGCGCGACCGCCTCGGCATGCCTTGAAAGCACCTGAAGTCTGCATCGAGAGCGTTGGCCCTTCGGGCGGGGCACCTGCGTCCGCGACTCCCTGCCCCGCACCTTCGTCGCAATCGGTTAACATTGCCACCCGGCCTAGCGGCCAGTACAATCGTGATTCGCACGCTGGAGCCGTAACTAATGTCCTTAAAACGGTTTATCCTGAACGCCGCCCGCTCGGCCACGCAGGGCACGCTGATCAACGTCGGGAAGCACTCCCCGGAGTACATCGCGTTGACCACGACGATGACGATGGCCGCAGCCGATATGGCGGAGTTGGGGTTGGTCGAGGGGCAGAGTGCTCTGGTGCGAACGGAGTTTGGCGAGGCCGAGTTCAAGTGCCAGGGGGGCAAGGTCCCCTTGGGAATGATCTTCGTGCCGTATGGCCCCCCGACCTGCAAGCTGATGGGGGGCGACACGGGCGGCACGGGCATGCCGACCTCCAAAGGCTGGGAAGTGGAAGTGATTCCGCTTCCGTAAGCTGGGCAGTTGCCTGATGCAATGAAGCGAAAAAACCGCGGGAGTAAGCGATGAGCGACGAGCCACCACTGGACCTGACCGCCCCAGACAGTCCACACTTCTCGACGGCGGGAGACGCCGCCGATGCGGCGCCGTGGACGGAAATTGAGGCCGGCCGTTTCCTGCCTCGTCGCGTCCGTGGCAGCTGCCACGGTCGGGCCCTGGGGTGAGTGTTCACCGTGCCGCTGTCCGGTTCGGACAGCTCCTCATGCGAAAACGACACGCTGGCAGCGAACGACGACCAAGCGACCGACCAATCCGATACGAACCGACCGATGTCCGGCGCTGCGTCGCCGAGCGACCTTCGGTCAACGAACGACTGATCTGGTGCCGCCCAGCCGACGGCGCCTGGACGCCGTCCGGGCCTGGCTTGGGCTCCCCCCGGACTTGACGGACGGGGGTATGGCAAACCGGAGCTGCACCGCCTGGCCTCGGCAGCCAACGACGAGAAGAACCCGTAACCAGGGGAGAACCCAGATGAGCCTGCAAGTCATCCAAAACGCAACCTGCACTTTCTGCGGCTGCGTGTGTGACGACATCGAATTGCACCACGACGAGATGCGGATCCACAAGGCCAACCGCGCCTGCGTGCTGGGCACCGCCTGGTTCCTGAACCACACGGCCGAGAAGAAGTATCCGGTGGCCCTGGTCGATGGCCGCGAAGCGACGCTGGACGAGGCGATCGAGACGGCGGCGACGCTGCTGCACGCGGCCGACATGCCGCTGGTCTACGGGATGAGCAATACGACCTGCGAGGCGCAGAAAGAGTGCGTGGCGATGGCCGACCTGCTGGGCGGCCTGCTCGACAGCCACACCTCGTTGTGACACGGCCCCACGGAAATCGCCGCCCAGTTGGGAGGCAAGGTCACATGCACGTTGGGTGAAGTCAAGCAGCGAGCGGACTTCATCATGTACTGGGGAGGCAATCCTGCGGAGTGCCATCCCCGACATTTCACGAAATACACGATCATGCAGAAGAGCAAGTTTCTTCCGCGTGGTCGCAAGGACCGCACGATGGTGCTGGTCGACATCCGCGAAACGAAGAGCGTCAAGGCGGCCGACATCTTCCTGCAGGTACGACCGGGCAAGGATTTCGAGCTGATTACGATCCTGCGCGCGATGGTCAAGGGCCAGCGTGTGACGGACGATCAGATCGCCGAGACGGGCCTGGACCGGCCGACGCTGGACGACCTGATCCACCGCATGAAGTCGGCGAAGTTCGGCTGCGTGTTCTTCGGCATGGGCCTTTCCATGACGCGGGGCAAGCACATGAACAGCGCGGCGCTGCTGACGCTGGCGGCGGAGATGAACGCGTTCACCAAGTTCGTGGCGATGCCCATGCGGGGACACGGGAATGTGACCGGTGCCGACGTGATCATGCGTTGGCAGACCGGCTACCCTTTCGGCATCTCCTTCAATCGCGGCTACCCACGGTACAATCCGGGCGAGTTCTCGACGGTGGACGTGCTGGTGCGCGGCGATTGCGACGCGGCGTTCATCATCGGCGCGGACCCGGGCGGTACGATGCCGCAACCGGCCATCGACCACCTGAAACGGATCCCGACCATCGTGCTGGACCCGCATGTCACGTTGACCAGCGAACTGGCCCGCGTGCACATCACGACGGCGCCGCAGGGCATCGCGGCGCCCGGCACCGCGTATCGAATGGACGAACTGCCCATGCCGCTCAAGCCGGCGCTCAAGTCGCCGTATCCCACCGACGAGGAAGTGGTGCGGCGTATCAACGAGGCCCTCGCGAAGAAGCCGTTCTGGCTGCCCGAAGCCAGCCAGCCGACGATGCTGCACGCCATGGGCTAAGCCCCCGCCAACCCCAGCCCCATCACGACCAGGCACATCCATGCTGCGAATCACGGGAGGAAGAGTCTTTGACCCCGCCAATGGGATCGACGGCGAGGTCCGCGACATCTGCGTCGGCGACGACGGTCGGATCGCGGCCCACGTGGACGGCGGCCGGGTCATCGACGCCTCGGGCATGATCGTCTTCCCGGGCGGAGTGGACGTCCACACGCACGTCGCCGGCGGAGCGATCAACTTCGCCCGCGCGATGACTCCGGAGGACCATCGCCGCACGCAGGCCTTCATCCGCACCCAGACCCGCCGCAGCGGCCTGGGCGGCATCGCGCCCACCACCTTCGCCACCGGCTACCTGTACGCCGGCCTGGGATTCACGACCGTCAACGAAGCGGCCGTTCCCGTGCTCTCCGCTCGCCACACCCACGAGGAACTGGCCGACGTCCCCATCGTCGACAAGGCCTCGCTGACGCTCATGGCGAACAACGAGATCATGCTGGAGCAGATGCAGAAGGGCGAGTACGAACGGGCCCGGCAGGTCGTGGCCTGGTATCTGTGGGCCGCCAAGTCGTATGGGGTCAAGGCCGTAAACCCGGGCGGCGTCGCCACCTGGAAGTATGGCAAGGACGCGTCGGCGCTGAACGAGCCGCTCGATGGCTACGGCCAGCTAACGCCCGGCGACATCATTGCCCAGTTGGCTCGCATCTGCGACGACCTGGGCCTGCCGCACCCCATGCACCTGCACTGCAACCACCTGGGCTTGCCCGGCAACATCACCACCACCCTCGAAACGCTCAAACGCCTCGAAGGCCACCGCGCCCACATCGCCCACTCCCAGTACCATGCCTACGGCGGCGACGACTGGACCACCATGTGCTCGGCCACCACGCGGCTCGCCGACTACTTCAACACGCACAAGAACCTCACCACCGATGCCGGCGCCGTGCTCTTCGGCGATACGGTCACCATCACGGCCGACGGCCCCTGGCAGCACCTGCTGCACAAGCTCACCGGACGCAAATGGGGCAACCTGGACGTCGAGAACGAGACTGGCTGCGGCATCGTGCCCTACACCTACCGTCCCAGCAACCTGGTCAACGCCGTGCAGTGGGCGTCCGGACTGGAACTGCTGCTGCTGATCCGCGATCCCTGGCAGGTGTTCCTCTCCACCGACCATCCGAACGGCGGCTGCTTCTGGCGTTATCCGGAGATCATCCAGCTGTTGATGCGGCGCGATGCGCGGAACGAGGCGATGGCGAAGCTGCCGGCCAAGATCAAGAACCGCATCACGCTGCCGGAGATCGACCGCGAGTACACGCTGCTGGACATCGCCACCGCCATGTCGGCCGGACCGGCCCGGGCGCTGGGCCTGTCGCACAAGGGCAACCTCGGTGTGGGCTGCGACGCCGACATCGTCATCTTCAACCACAGCGAGGACATCGTCGAGATGTTCACGCATCCTCGCTATGTGATCAAGGCCGGCGAGATCGTGCTGGAGGACGGCGACATCCGCGAAACGCCCCAGGGCCGCGAGTACATCGTCAAGCCGTCGATCTCCCCGGACATCGACGCCTTCATGCGGCCGCTGTTCGAGGACTGCTACACGATGCAGTTCGACAACTACCCAGTGGAGCTCGAACGGCTCGAACATCCCGA
The DNA here is from genome assembly GCA_044238045.1 of Pirellulaceae bacterium. Lineage (GTDB taxonomy): Bacteria > Planctomycetota > Planctomycetia > Pirellulales > Pirellulaceae > CAZUJM01. The sequence continues at coordinate 4,372 of JBIIEC010000123.1, forward strand.
AATCCGCCCCTGCCCCGGCGTGGATCCGACCCCGTAACCTCGCGCGCGGTCCTGACCGCGTTCACCCCTCGGTCCCTCCCCCCATGACCATCACCCTGCACCTGAAACGAGAGCCCCTTGTGCCGCTGGAGGCCGAGGTCATCACGCCGGACGTGTTCGGCTCCCTGACCAACGCCGAGATCCGCGGCCTGACGGTCTACCACGGCAAGCGACAGCTGCCGCTGGGCGAGTTCTTCGACGTGGAGGGCGAGAAGAGCGACGAGGTGGTGCTGCACGGCGCGCTGCAGAAGGTGCGCTGGATCGGCCGCCAGATGAGTCGCGGTTCGATCACGATCCATGGACCGGTTGGAATGCACCTCGGCGCATCGATGCGCGGGGGACGGATCGAGGTGTTCGGACAGGCAGGGGACTGGGTCGGCGCCGAGATGCGCAACGGGCTGATCCACATCCACGGCGATGCCGGCGGCCAGGTCGGCGCGGCCTATCGCGGAGCGCTCCGCGGCATGCGCGATGGCGTGATCCTCGTCGATGGCTCCGCGGGACTCGAAGTCGGCATGCGGATGCGTCGCGGTCTGATCGTCGTCGGCGGCCCCGCCCGGGACTTCACCGGACTGCAGATGAAAGGCGGCACGATTGTCCTGATGTCCGGAGCCGAGATCCGCACCGGCGCCTGGATGACGCGCGGCACCATCATCTCCCTGAAGCCCCTGCAGATGATGCCCACCTTCGCCCGCTCCACCGACGCCAGCCCGCTCTTCCTCCGACTGCTCGCCCGCCAACTGCTCGCATATGGCGTCCATCTGCCCGCTGGCGAGGACGCTCGCTACCGGTCTTACTCCGGCGACAACTCGGTGTCCGACAAGGGCGAAATCCTCGTCTGGGAACCTGCCGCTTAGCGGCCGTGGCACCACGGGTTGGCAAGGCACGACGAACGAACAGGCCGGCGGCCACGGCACGCGCATGGTACCGGCGACATTGCGATTTTGGTCACCAGGGAGTCTCCGCATGCTGATGCGTCTTGTGATCGCGTTCTGCGTTGCCGTTGCTGGTTCGGCGGAACTGCTTCGCGCTGCCGACTATGTCGTCGTCGTGTCGCGGGCGACGGAGCAGCAGCCGGAGTGGCGCGACGTCGTGGCCGCGCTGGTGGCGAAGCACCAGGCCCAGACGCGGGTCTACGAAAAGCAGGTGGAAGAAGTGCTGGACGCGCTTCGTGCCGACTTCCCCCGGCGGATCTGTTTCGTGGCGACGCGCGAGGAAGCTGGTCGCGACTTCGTGACCGCCGTGCATCGCCTCACCCGGCGACTGGATGACGATCCCTTCCCCGATGCGTTGTGGGGGATCGTCACCGGCTACGATGCGGCCAACGCGCTGCGGATCGCGCGGACGACGGAACCGCTGCAGATCGAACGCGTCGCCGCTGGCACCGAGTTGGCCATGGATCGCGTGCGCGAGGGCGTTTGGTACTGCGAACTCAAGCAGCACCGCATGGTGCGTAAAGCCCCGGGCGGAATCGCCGAAGAACAGCAGGGCCCGGCCGACACGACGCAGGCCCTGGCCGATTCGCTCAACGATTATCGGCCCGGACTGTTCGTCACCTCCGGCCACGCCACCGAACGGGACTGGCAGATCGGCTTTGCCTACCCCAACGGCGGCTTTCAGTCCAAGGCCGGCGAACTGTTCGGCGTCGATACCCAACACAAACGGATCCCCATTCGCTCCGACAACCCCAAGGTCTACATGGCGGTGGGCAACTGCCTGATGGGTCACATCGATGGACCGGACGCGATGGCGCTGGCGTGGATGAACAGCGCGGGCGTGCACCAGTTGATGGGCTACACGGTGCCGACCTGGTATGGCTACGCCGGCTGGGGTTGCCTCGACTACTTCGTGGAGCAGCCCGGTCGTTATTCGTTCGCCGAAGCGTTCCTCGCCAACCAGATCGCGCTGGTGGATCGGTTGGAACGGTACTTTCCCGCCATCGCCCGCCGGGACACCGCGCCTGGATCGTACCCGCGATTGGAGCTGGAGTCCAGCGAAGCGTCCCGCCGCGCGGGGCTGACTCCGCAGGATGCCGCTGGCCTCCTGCACGACCGCGACGTGCTGGCGTTCTATGGCGATCCTGGCTGGGATGCGCGAATGGCACCCGGACCGCTCTCCTACGACCAGGAACTGCGGGAGGTACAGCCGGGCGTGTTTGAGTTCACGGTTCACCCGAGGATGGGCAAGCAGTCGTTCGAGCCCGTGAATCGCAACGGTTCGCAGCGCGGCGGACGGCCGCTCGTGCAGTTCTTTCCCGAACGGCTGAAGAACGTAACAATCCAGTCAGGCCAGGACCTGCAGCCGGTCATCACCGACGATTTCATCCTGGTGCCGAATCCGTATCCCGCCCAAGGCGCATCGGACCAGCCAGGACCAGGCCCGGACGTCGACCAGCCCCTCACGGTTCGCTTCGCAGCCGAGCGGATGGATGGAACTCGATAGACCCCGATGCCACGCGTCGTGATTCCCTTTCCACCTCATTCTTGGTGATGCACCGCGAGTCGACGATGAGCAAGATCGCATCGGTGCTGCAGGCACTGGTCCTGACACTGCTGTTCCCGGCATGGCAGCCTACACACTGCGTCGTGCAGGCTGCGGAGCGCGAGGGCATTGTGATCGTGGTGGGGCCGAGCGAACATCCGCCGGGCACGCACGAAGTGGCAGCGGGCGGGCGGGTCATGGAGTACGCGTTGGAGCACGCTGGCAACGTGCCGGGACTGCCGGCTGAGGTGCTTACCGCATGGCCCGACGATACGAGCATCCTGCAGCGCGCCGCGGCCGTCGTCTTCATCGGCGACATCTTCCCGCCCCAGCGGCTACCCGAAACGGCGCGGATCCTCGAGCAACTGGACGAGCAGGCGAAGGACGGCTTGGGGATCGCCTGCGTTCATTACGCCGTCGGCCTCAAGGGGGCGGATGTCGCTCCGGACGGCGATCACCCGCTGCTCCGTTGGATCGGCGGCTACTTCGCCAACCGCACCTGCCCGCACCATGAATCGTTCGCGCGGGTCTTTGAACGGGCGACCATCGAACCCTCGGCAACGGCTCACCCCATCCAGCGCGGCTGGCAACCGTTCGTGATCCACGACGAGCCGTACTATAACAACTACTTTGGGACCGAGGGCAACCGGCCGGCGGAGAACGTCACGGTGGTCGCCACCTCGATGCTGCCGCCTGAAGCACCGCGTCCGGAAGCGGTGGCCTGGTGCGTCGAGCGACCGGGCGGTGGCCGAGGATTCGCGGTCGTCATGCCGCACTTCTACCGCAACTGGAAACAGGACGACCTGCGAAGGCTGATCCTGAACGGCATTGTCTGGACCTCGGGCCGCGAGGTCCCGGAGGAGGGCGTGCGATCGGAACTGCCCGACCTGCGGCAGTTCCTACCCGCGTCGGCCGAGTGAGTCACCCGCCGCGCCGAGCCCCCGTATTTTATCGCGTCCACGACAGCCCAGCCCGACCGCGCACGTTGCCACGATTGAACTTCATGACAACCGGCGCGACGGTTCCATCCCCTCCATCTAGCACAACCGGGGGGCGGCAATTAATCTGGGGGCTGGTCTGGTCCTCAGGGAACCCTCGTTGCTCGAAGGTGCCGTCATGGCTTACTCGCAAGTCCTCAACTACATCTGGACCCACCCCACGAACCGCCATCGCAAGCTTCGTGCCCTCTGCGAGTCGGTCTCCTGGCAGGTGAAGAAACGTCTCACGGGCCGTCCCGCGGACCTGGACGTGTTCGGCTCGATGAAGCTCCGCTGCTACCCGGACAGCCGGGGCGCGAGCATGATGGTCTACACCGGCGGCTGGTACGACTACGACGACATGCATTTCGTCGCGCGTTACCTGCGGCCGGGCGATTCGGTCATCGACGTCGGGGCCAATATCGGCGTCTACGCACTGCTGATGGCTTCCTTGGTGGGTGACACCGGGCGCGTGGTGGCCTTTGAACCGGGGCGTCAATCGTTTGAACGCCTGCAGGAGAACGTGCGGATCAATGGTCTCTCGAACGTCGAACTGAGCCGCGCGGCGGTGGGGGAGACGCGCGGCACCGTGCGATTCCACCAGACGCAGGATGTCACCAACCGCATCGCCGTCGCTGGCGAGAACTTGGGGATCGAGGAAGTGCCCTGCATCGCCCTGGACGAGGAACTGACGGGGCAGCGGTTCACGCTCGGAAAAATCGACATCGAAGGCGCCGAGATGATGGCGTTCCGCGGCGCTCGTCGCATGCTGGCCGACGCCAACCCGTCCGTCTGGCTCCTCGAACTGAAGGACCGGCTGTTAAAGCCCTTTGGCACGTCCTCGCAGGAAGTCGCCGAACTGCTGGACGAAGCAGGGTACGACCTGGCCATCTACGAGGCAGATGACAGAAAACTGTCATTAATTACCGACCCTCGCTATTATGATGGGAACGCCCTCGCGATCCATCGATCGGCTGCCGATCTGGTCCGACGTCGCCTGTCCAGCGAAGCCTGAGCGGTCGAACAGCACACGCCGGCCTCGCGAGGAGCAGGACACCGGGCGGCTTGAATGGTCGAGCCGCTGCGGTGCGACCGCGTTGGCCATGGTCCTTCATCGCTGAGTGTGCTTCTCATGAGACGGCTGCTGGGTACCTTCGCGCGACGTGCATTTCGCTCCCTCGCCCTGGCGTTGACCTGCGCGGCGGGTTTGATCCCGTCCGACCCCGCCGTGGCCGAAACGGGGGGCACGCCGCGGACCTTTCTCCTCGACCTGCACAACCTTTCGGTCTCCAAGCAGGCCTGGAAGGAGCAGCATCCGCTGGTGACATCCGATGTCAACCGGCTGATCTCGGCCGCGAATCGCAAATTGTCCGCCGGCCCTTTCTCCGTCACGTTCACGCCCGAGATCGCTCCTTCCGGCGATCCCCACGACCTGGTCAGCTACGGCTACTACTCGTGGCCCAACCCGAATACGCCCGATGGACTCCCCTGGATCTATCGCGATGGCTTCGGGAATTCCAACAACGAGGTCGATTGGAAACAGATCTACGGACTCGCCCAGGCCGCCGAACCCCTGTCGCTCGCCTACTACTTCACCGAGGACGAGCGTTACGCGACGAAACTGGCCGGTCTCATGCGGACGTTCTTCCTGGACGAAGCGACGCGGATGAATCCCCGCATCGAATACTCCGACATGATTCCCGGTGTCAGCTTCGGCTCGTACGGCGTCCCCGGCTTCGGCAACGCGCTGGGATATCACAAGCTGTTCGACGCCGCGGGCATCCTGGAGTCATCCCCAAGCTGGACGGCGGCGGATCGAGCCGGGCTGCAGAAATGGGCGCGCGACTTCGTCCGCTGGTCGGAGTTCCATCCGAAGGGCATCATCCAGCACGGGGAACCCTCCAATCACGGCACCAACTACGACTTCGTCGCCACCCTGCTCTCGCTCTACGGAGAGGATCTGGTCAAGGCCGAGACGCACTTCGAGGACTACGCCTACAATCGCCTGCCCAAGCAGGTGGCCGCCGATGGCTCCAATCCGCTGGAGATGCTGCGGGCGAACAACCTCCTGTACCACCGCTACAACCTCAGCCGCGTCCTGGACATCGCGGCGCTCGGCGACCAGATGGATTCGATCGACCTCTTCACACACGAACTGCCCGATGGCCGCGGGCTGCGCGACGCGGTGGACTACCTGACGCCGTACCTCACCGGCCAAAAAAACTGGGACCAGTGGCCCGGCGCCCCGTTCGACCGCGAGATGCCGTATGTCTACTACGAACTGCTGCGACGAGCGGCCGCATTCTACAAGGATCCCGCCCTGCTGCGGCTGGCCGATACCCAACTGGGTCACATGCCGGTGGCGTACATCGACCTGACCCACCCGAAGGCGGTCGTCTACGAAAACTACACCAGGGGTGATGCCAACTTCGACGGCCAGTTCAACACGCGAGACCTCGTTCTGGTCTTCCAGGCGGGACTCTATGACCTGTGGAACGATGCGAACTGGGAGCAGGGCGACTGGAACCTCGACAATCGATTCAACAGCGCTGACCTCGTTGCCGCCATGCAGGACGGCCGCTATGAACGAGTAGCAGCCGCCATGACCGTCCCGGAACCGACCGCCGCCGCGATGCTGGCCGCTGGATTGCTGCTGCTGGTCGCTCGGCGAAGCCGCGCCTCGCGTGCCGATTCAATCGCCTGAGCACCCCAACGACCTGCGCCAGGACTCCGGCCCGATCTCCCCACGCGTTGGTCGCGGCTTGGCGGCATGAAGATGCGCGGCGTGCGGCGTTTCTAGGCGTGCTCACGGCGTCGACGTCGAGAGTTCCAAGCTCCCAGGCCACCCAACAGGGCGGGCACCAGCGTAGACGGTTCGGGGACTGAGGCGACGACGGCCGATCGGCGTGGCAGGTCGTAACCGCCGTCCTGGAACGCCACGGTCAGGTCCGTCGTCGTGAACTCCCCGTCGCCGTTCCAGTCCCCCGTTCCCCAACTCGCGTTCCCGACGACAGAGTCCTCGTAGGTGCCTGCCACGAATCCAGCGATCAGGTCCTGGCTGTTGAATACACCATCCAGGTTGGAATCGCCGAAGTACGTATTCTTCACGTCCTTCACCCAGATCCGCAGATCGGTGAGTTCGACCATTCCATTCAGGTCGAGGTCATAGATCGGCAGCGTGTCCTGCCGTCGGATCGCCCGGGAGAGCGTATCAACATCCTGCACGCTCAACTGCTGATCGTTGTCGAAATCTCCCCAGCCCACTTCCACCAGGTTGCCAACCAGGTCCTTGTGCACTTCCGTGATCATGTACCCATTGATCCACAACCGGTCAAAAGCCTCAACAAACCCGATCGGATCGGCGCCGCTGACGACCTTCTTACTGATGGGAAACCGCGCCATCTCGTCGTAGTCCGTCGCGTCCTCGTTCAAGCGATAGATGCGAATCCACTTATCGGATCCGGCCACCAACTGCTTCTGGTACCAGACACTGTTTGTGGCGAACAGAAAGTCATGGTCGTCCGTCTCCAGGAACCGCCAGGGCGAGCCGACGATATCCCCCTGGCCCACTTCGTTCACCTCCCCCGTTCGCCGGTGCGCTCGATACAGGCTGATGCCCTCCGCGCTCGCTCGATCTTCACCCCAGTAGATGTAGTCGCCATAGGTTCCCATGTCGACCGTCCGCGATCGCTGGCTGAAAATCACGCCATCCGGATCGAGGAAGTACTTATCCTCGCGCGTCGTCCGCTTGTCGTCCAACAAACCCCACTTCCGTTTCCACAGGTCAGGGTTGTTGATGAAGCCATCCGGTCCGAACAGATCGTCGGTCCAGGTGATCGTGGAGTGCGTATCGGAGTCGCCGCCCATGGCGTAGAGCTTCCCATATTCGGCGTCGTAGTAGGCGCCGTGCCAATGCCGCATTGAATCCCCGTCCGGCTCGAACAGCTTCCGCCAGTTCTGCCCCGCGTCCTCGCTGTACATCACGCGCGACTCGTCACTGTACTGGAACATCATGACCCGTCCGCCGCCGAGATCGACGAGCGTATGGTCCTGTCCCAGCGCGAACGATTTTCCGTCGGTCGAGGAACTCAACGACAACACGGTCTTGAAGTCCTGGTAGCCGTCGGGCGAGTAGATCACGTCGGCCGTCTGCACGGCGCCTTCGCGACGTGGAGCCAGGGCAAAGACGCCATGCGACGTAAAAATCGAGGTCAGCGGCCAGGTGTTCGCGGGAACACTCCCACCCGGCTTGTACTTCTTGCCATCAAAAGCCCAGACCTTCTTGTTCAGATAGTCCAGCCCCCACAGTTCCCCGCGCCACATGCCGCGTGCACCATGGTTCTTCTGGTTCAGCTCCGGATCCGGCTGCCAACGCCATACCTTCTTGATCTCATCCGCCCGCAAGGCAATCGGCAGCAGCAGCAGGATGCAAAGCATCCCCACCAGTCTGCGCGTGTTTGAAGCCACCGGACATTTCACCAGGATTCGAAACATGAGCATCGGGCCCAAGTGGGTTGGAAGGGCAATATACCGATTGTAGCGATTGCGGCAGACCGACTTCACTTTTATCAGCCCCCCCAACCTTGTCAACAAAACGGCAAAGGAGTTCGGTCACGCAGCCGTTACACCCCGGCCCCTGGCTTCAAGAACGTGACGTGTCACGAAGTCGAGACACGGCCCAGCGGCCGCGCGGCCCGACATCGCGTACGGCCATGACTCTCGCCCAAACCGCATTTTTGTCCGCGATTTCGGCGACTCGAAAAGCGAATGCCCGGAACGAGCGGCGTCCTCGCAGGCCGCTCTTTGACCCCGGGAAAGGTCCTTCCGGCGTCTGGACCAGGTGTTGGTACCGTCTCGTGGACGAAGCGCGTGATGACCGCGAGTCGGGACAGTTAGGGAGCGATTCGTAGTCGGCACACGGCGGGTGCCGAACATGAGCTCCACGCGGCGCTGAATCGGCGTAGCCATCTCCCTCGCAGAAAGCCCCATTTCCGAGGCCGGTCGGCCCCTTCCTCGCGGCCAACGCTTGGCAACTCCGCTCGTCCAATTCGGCACACGGCGGGTGCCTTCGACGACTTGTATCAACTCAAGACGAAACGCCCACCTCTTCCGCCATCGGCATCGTTTCGTCATGGTGCGGTTCGATGTAGGGCGTCCGCGATACCGAGTACGAGATCATCAGGTAGAGAACGTAACAGGCCGCGTAGGGCAGCGCGAAGGCGTACGTGACCGAGAGCACATCGCCTCCCTTGGCTACCGTCCAGGCGCTGGCGGTGGCGACAAGGCAGAACAGCAACAGTTGCCAATAGAAGTCCAGACGCTGGCGTCCGGTAATCTGCAGCAGGCGGGACATGGTGCTGGACACGAAGCCCAGTCCGGCACAGATCGACAGGGGCTGTGCCATTTGCGCGGCCACGTCCCAGTTCGGCCCGAGTACAATCGGAAAGACGGTCGGTGACAGCCAGGCCAACAGCGGGAACAGCGGCAGCGATATGGCGGACATCATCAGGAAGGTCGTCACGAACAGCCGACGACACTCGCCCTTCGCTCGGATCTGCTCGCTGGCGTGGGCCACGAACACATCTCCCGTCGACTTCGACAACAGC
>JBIIEC010000510.1:0-3901 GCA_044238045.1 Pirellulaceae bacterium
CCCTGAGGAAGAAAAGGTGTCAGGACTCTTTTCGGGCTCTTTTTCTCAATGGCGCTTGCGGTTGCCCTGAGGTGTGAGGCTCTGTCCCCGAAAAGAGTCCTGACACCTTTTCTTCCGCTCATTCGACGAACACGAATTCATTCAAGCTGAGCAGCACCTGGATGAGGTCGGCCAGGGCGAGTTCCGAGGCTGGCAGCGGCGAGGCGTTCGCATCCGTGGCCCGCGCGTCTTGCAGGTACGATGCTCGTTGCGATGCGAGGAAAGCGGTGCCTTCGGCGAGTTCGCGGTCGGTCGGGACGCGGCCCAGAACGCGACGGTAAGCGGCTCGCACCTGTGCCTCCGTACGCTCGTCCGTCGCCTGCACGCCCGTCTCGGCGACCAGCAACCTGCCCAGGTGCCGCGCATGGTCGCGGACCTGTGGGTTGTTCATGAACAGCAACGCCTGCGGCGCAATCGTCGTGGCCGGCCGGTTGCCGACGCTGACGAGCGGTTCGGGAGCATCGAAAATCTGCATCGTCGGGATGAGCCGGCTGCGCTTGATGGTGAAGTAGATGCTTCGCCGCGTCATCGCTTCATCGAGACTGCCGGGGCCGTAGAGCCGTGTGTCGAGTCGTCCAGTCACGGCCAGCATCGCGTCGCGAATGGCCTCGGCCTCGAGGCGATACGGCGTGAATCGCCACAGGAGCCGGTTGTCGGGGTCGATCGCCGCGCGAGCGGGATCCGCATGCGAGGTCTGCCGGTAGGTCGCACTCTCGAGAATCATGCGGTGCAGACGCTTCAGCCGCCAGCCGTTGGTGATGAGGTCGTGCGCGAGCCAGTCGAGCAGTTCGGGGTGGGTCGGCCGTTCGCCTTGGAACCCGAAATCGTTGGGAGTGGCGACGAGGCCGCGGCCGAAGTGGTGCTGCCAGACGCGGTTCACGATCACGCGCGCGAGCAGATGACCCGCTCCCCGGTCCGCATCGGTTATCCAGGCGGCCAGCGCCTGGCGGCGATAGGAGAGCCGGGAGTCCGGCGGCGGTTCGATCTGCCAGGGATTCTCCTGGGCGTCGACGCGCGTCAGTGCCTGCAGGTAGCCGGTCGTCGCCACGCCCTGCCTCTGCAAGACATCGCCGCGGCGCAGGAAGTAGGTCTCGGGATAGAACGCCTTGAAGCCGCGGTCGTCGGCGTTGTGCGGGATCGGCTTCACGCCCTCGCTCACCACCATCACCGTCGTCGTCTCCGGCTGGGGACGCTGCCCTTCGTGCTGCTGGATCGCCGTCTGCAACGCCACCCACTGCGGATCGCGGGCGAAAAACCACGCCCGCAGCGCCGTGCGCTGCGCATCGCCCAGGTCGCTCGCCGGTCGCCCCGCGTCCAGCACGGCCATGCCCTCGACCAACGACTGCTGCGAGCCATCGCCCTCCAGAGCGACGGGCAGCGGCGCACGCGTCACACTCAGGCGGAAACGCCCTAGGCTATGCTGCCCGTTGTTGTTGAACTTCATCTCGAACTGCAGCCAGCGGCGTCCGGAGCCCGGAAGCGATTCGGCGAGGTCGAACACGGCGGTCTGATCCTTGCCGATGCCGCCGGCGTCGACCGCCCAACCGCTCACCGGGTCCGCATCGACGCTGGCCTGCACGGACAGACTGTCGGCGTTCTGCTGGTGCGTCGCGCGAGCGGCCGCGAAACCGACAGGCAGCCAGCCTTCGGCCGTTTCAGGAGCCGCGTCGCCGGTGGCGGTCCGTAGCGTGAACTGGCTGAGCGCGAAGTTGCCGTTCCCGGCGCGGCCCGGGCCTTGCTGAGGCAGTGAGGGGTCCGCGAGTGCTTCGAGGCGCACGGCCGTGATCGCCGGCTCGCCCGCTTCGGTCGCCAGTTCCGCCGTCAGCTCAAAGCGATCGTGCTCGACCGACTCGCCCGACACCAGCCACGAACCATCGGCCTGCCGCGTGAAGGTAGCACCGCCATCGGAATGGGTGCGTGGCAAGTCCAGGACCTGCCACGTGGCGGGCATGGGACGGTCGGTGCGCGCGGAAGCTTCCGATAGCCAACGCTGCCAGGCCGATTCCAGGGAGTCGCGTTCGTACGCTTCGCGCGCCGCCACCTTGGCACGCAGCGTTTCCTCAAACTCCCGCAAGCGACTTTCGTGCCCGGCGGGGTCGAGGTTCACCGGGATCTCGCTGCGGATCGACGTGGCAAAGGTGGCGACGAGCCGATAGTAGTCGGAACTGGGGATGGGATCATACTTGTGGTCGTGGCAGCGGGCGCAGCCGACGGTCAGTCCAAGCATCGCCGTACCGACGGTGGCCACGCGATCGTCCAGCTCGTCATACCGCGACGGTTCAAACTCGCGTTCGGTCAGCTGCGTCGGAAAGACGCCCGCGCCGAGGAAGCCGGTCGCCATGAGCGCCAGCGGTTCGTGCGGCGCGATCTCGTCACCCGCCAGCTGCCACTGGACGAACTGATCGTAGGGCATGTCACCCTGGAAGGCCTTGATGACGAAGTCGCGGTAGTGATAGGCGTGCGGCCGGTCGTAGTCCTGTTCAAAGCCGTGGCTTTCGGCGAAGCGAGCCACGTCCAGCCAGTGCCGCGCCCAGCGCTCGCCGAAGTGGGGACTGTCGAGCAGTCGTTCGATCCACGCGGTCCACGCGGCGTCGTCCGGTTGTCGCGCGAACGCGTCGGCCTCTTCCGCCGTCGGCGGCAGTCCGGTGAGGTCCAGCTGCAGGCGTCGCAACAGCGTGTGCGGCTCGGCGGGACCCTGCGGTTCCAGACCCTGGTTGCGAAGGCCCTGCAGCACGAAACGGTCGATGTCGTTGCGAATCCAAGGATCGTTCAGCGCGGGCGGCGCGGTGACACGCAGCGGCTGCAGCGACCAGAAGTCGCGGTCGCTGTCGCTCAGCGTCTTGCGAGTCCACGCCGTGGGATCCGTCTCACGCTCCCCGAGCGTCCCGTCATAGGGCGCACCGAGGTCGATCCACCGCGCGAGGGCTTCGATCTGTCGCGCGTCCAGCTTCGCTCCGCCCTCGGGCATCACCGGTTCCTGCTCATGCCGCACCAGCGAAAGCAGGTGGCTGCCAGCGGGATCGCCCAGCACGACCGCCGGTCCGTTCGCGCCGCCACGCAGCAGACCCTCGCGGCTGGTAAGGTCCAGTTCCGCTTCGGTCTTCTCGCCGCCATGACACTTCACACAGCGCCCTACCAGGATGCGGCGGACGTCCTGCTTGAACAGCGCCAGGCCTTCCTTCATCTCCGCCGCATGCTCGGCGTCCACCGGTGAGCTGGCCGGAATCGGTCGGGGTTTCTGGGATTCCTGGGCGCGGACGCTCGTTGCCAGGTGGAGGGCGGTGCAGGCGAGCAGCAGCAGGGCAATTCGCAGCGAAACAAAAGTCCGTCGGCGCATGGCGGGGTTCCGGAGGGCGTCGCGGGGCGGGAGCATCGGGGCAGGGCGTATTTCCGACCCCAGTGTCACCCCGCGCCCTGCCTCCGTCAACAGCGACCTGGGCCGATTTAAGGCGAGCACATCGACTCGGCGCGCCATCCAGGCGGTCGTTCGATCCTGACACCCGGGAAGTCGGCTGATATAGTGTCCTCGCACGGGAGGGCGTCGCTTCTCATGGAGAACGGGCGCGTTCCGAAGAATGGCTCACCGAATTGACAAGGGACCACGCATGAGTCGGCCAGGACAACCCACACTACGCGGGGGACAACCGCAACGTGTCTTCAGCAAGGGGCGTGAGCCGTCCCGAGAAAGAGGCGTCCCGAGCGGAACGGCCGGGCCTGTCTTCGCCGCACCAGGCTCGGCGAGACCGGTCGTCGGCCAGCCGGGCGCGTCACGCGATCTCTCGCCCGGGCTGAAGCGGGCCTTGCTGATCACGCTGCTGATCACGCGACTGGCGGGCTGTCGACCTTCAGCCCCGACGTCACC
>JBIIEC010000124.1:0-13464 GCA_044238045.1 Pirellulaceae bacterium
GCTGGGAGCTTGCTGGTCGCTGGATGCTCGACGCCGACCGAACTGTCCGTCCGGTTCTTTCCTCTCGCCCGCGTCGGCCGCCATCCTGTTGCACGTCTGCCTGATGTACTGGATGACCGGCTATTTCAAGTATGAGGGATGGTCAGAGTCGCCGAATGTGTTCTACCAGGTGATTGAATTCCAGAGCTATTCGAAGCCGTTTGTACATTCCCTGCTGCAGTATCCGCATCTGGTGCGCTGGCTTGGCCATGGCGTGCTGGCGCTTGAGGCCGTGGGGCCGTTGTTGCTGTTCATTCCCTGCGGAACGAAATGGATTCGCTTGTGGGTCGGTGCGGCGTTCTTGCTGCTCCATCTCGGGATCGAGCTGTCGCTTACCGTCGGGATGTTCACTTATGTCAGCTGGTGCGCCTGGCTGCTGTTCCTGCCGGAGATCTTCTGGGACGGATGCGTCCGCTTGGTTCCCTCGCTGAAGCGAGGGACCGATCCCCCGTGGCCTGCCAATGGCGGGGCGGCCGGTTGGGAGTATCGTTGGGAAAAAAGTCGCCTCGCAGCCATCCTTGCGGTGCTGCTCTTCGGCTACGTTTTGTCTTGGAACCTGTCGACGGCTCGCAACGACTGGAATCGCGCGTTTCGCGAATCAACGCCGATGTGGGTGAACGACCTGCTGTTGGTTCGCCAGCGGTGGAACATGTTCTCGCTGCCGGCGGGACGGGATGGCTGGTTCGTGATGGTCGCGCGACTGCGGGATGGGGCGGTGGTCGACCTGCTTCGCGGTGGCGCACCGGCTGACTGGGACAGTTTCAGCAAGCCGTCGCTGATCTATCAGCGCTATCCGAACCATCGGTGGCGGAAGTTCTACCGCAACGTGGCGGTCGAACGGGCGAACGCTTTTCTGCCGAGCCTCTGTCGCTTCGCGGTCCATCGCTGGGAACAGGAGCACGGGCCCGAACGCGCGGTGCAGAAGGTGGAACTCTACTTCATGCAGCAGATGAGCCGCGATCCCGAGGACCGTGACCTGTTCATGCAGCGCATTGTGCACGAGGAGGTGTTCGCGGCGACCGAGGCGGTCCAGGAAACTCCTTGACGCTCGACGCGGGACATCCTCAGGAATGCTTATCGCAAGTCGCCCTCTCGTCTGTCCATTCAGGTGACTCCGTTGCCAGCGTGTCCAGCATTCCCCTCAAGGTCTCCTCGATCTGCCGCATGAGCGGATCGGTGGGGGAGTTGCGGAGCCGTTCGGCCGCTACGGGAATGGCTTCCCCGACCTGGATGATCGCGTGCAACTGCCCGCGGATGCGCGTGCCGTCGGTGAGGTCTTCCTCGTAGCGTTCCACGGTTTCGAGGAGTCGGTCGATCGAGGGCGGATCGGTGAGGTAGTCGGGCGGGTAGCTGGCCACCTGCTGGGCCAGATAAAGATCGGCCAACTGATTCCAGCGCCGCCTTTCCTCGTTGCTGGCGAGTCCGCCTTGGATCAGGTCAGGCAGCATCTTCATGCGGATCCCCTTGATGCGTGGAACGACGGGCCCCTCCTGGGGGCCGCCACACCACTCTTCCTCGATCGGGTGCAACAGATGGTTGATGAGGCTTTGGAGCCGTTCCTGCAGAGTTCCCGTCTGGGGGCGTCCGAGGTACTCCAATTCCTTCAGCGTCAGCAGGCTGAAGCCGATGCGGCGGATTCGTTCCAGCAGGGGTCGGTCGGTCTGGGGACGCCAGGCGAAACGATCCTCGATCGCGCGCAGCGACGGTTCGAGCACCTGGGGCAGGTTGCCGCGGAAGCGATACTTGATGGCCACTGGGTGGACAACCACTTGGCCTCCGTCGCCTCGCTTCTGTCGCTGGCGAGCGGCGTTGCGGGCGATGAAGGAGACGCCATCGAGCAGCCCATTGAGCCGATCGTTGGTCCGTGAGACGGCACCTTCAGGAAACAGGAGCAACGGTCTTTCGGCTGTGGAAAGGATCTGGATGGCCGTGTCAATCGCACGACGGTCCACGGCTTCGCGATTCACACTGAACCCGCCCATCTTGTGGATTGCCCAGCTGGTGAACCGATCCTGGTTGAAGAGATGCCAGCTCGCCATCGCGTACAGGTGGGTGCGATAGGGGCGGGCAAGCCAGCCGAGGACAACGGGGTCCGCGGGACGAGCATGGTTGGGGGTCAACAGGATCCCGTGTCCCGCGCGCAGGGATGCGGCGAAACGCTCCCCGTGCCGGATCTCGCATGAGGCGATGCCCTGCGTTCGCTTCAGGTAGATGTCATAGAGCCGCAGACGCTGGATGATGGTCGGCCACCAGGTTCCGCGATGAGGCGCGATGAACTCGTACGGCTTGGGGATGATGATCTTCTGCATCGCTCAACGCCTGGTGGATCCCTCGGATACGCCAGGAAAGTGCCGGTGGTTGGCGGGTCAGTCGCCGTAGCCGTGGGGATGTGTCTTGTGCCATTGCCAAGCGGTCGCAACGATGTCTTCGATGTCGGTGTAACGCGGTTGCCAGCCGAGCACGGAGCGTGCGCGGGTGGCATCCGCCACCAGTTCCGGTGGGTCGCCGGGACGCCGCGGTCCGATCACTTCCGGGATTGTATGCCCCGTCACGCGACGGCAGGCAGAGATCAGTTCGCGCACACTGTACCCGCGCCCCGTGCCCAGGTTCACGCAGATTCCTTCGCCCGGTTGCAGTTTGTCGAGGGCGAGGATGTGCGCCAGGCCCAGGTCGTCCACGTGAACGTAGTCGCGGATGCACGTTCCATCGGGGGTCGGGTAGTCATCGCCGAAGACCGTGATGTTATCCCGTTGCCCCAGGGCCACTTGGAGCACGATGGGAATCAGGTGGCTTTCGGGTTTGTGGTCTTCTCCAATGTCCCCTGTGGGAGACGCACCGGCCGCGTTGAAGTACCGCAGGGCCGCGTAGGCGAAGTCGTAGGCGTGTGCGTAGTCGGCCAGGGCGTGTTCGATCACAAGCTTGGTGAACCCATAGGGGTTGATCGGCGCCTGACGCTCCGACTCGCAAATCGGCACACGCGAGGGGACGCCGTAGGTCGCCGTCGTGCTGGAGAAGATGATCTTGCGCACGTCACTCGACCGCATCGCCTCCAGCAGGCTCAGGGTGGCCACGACATTGTTCTGGTAGTAACGGTCGGGATGAGCCACCGATTCGCCGACGAGCGCAGACGCGGCGAAGTGGAAGACGGCGTCGATCTTCTCTCCGCTCAGCAGGTCTTGCAGCAGGTCCCGGTTCGTCAGTTCACCCTGTACAAAACGGGCTTGGGTCGCCGCCCGGCGATGACCGGTCGTGAGGTTGTCGAAAACCCAGACCTCGTGGCCGTTCTCCAGCAGTTGGCGCGTGGTGTGCGATCCCACGTAGCCCGCTCCCCCGGTAACCAGAATTCTCATGCATCTTCCTTTCCTGGCAGGGCATTCGGCACTTGGCGACTGGCTAGGCCCCGCATATCCGGCATGACGGGCGCGATCCGCGATCCCACAACCTTGTACCAAGCTAGGTTAGCTTCGTGGTGAAGCGGGAACTTTCCGTTGGGCGATGACTACGGTCGTGGCCGGGGGAATCACCCCGGGGGTCGATTCGATCCCCGGTCTAACGAGGTTACTTGTCGGGTTTTGCAGCGATGGCTCCGAAGAAAATCGTTAAGCGACTTCATGCGGTACCCTCCCAGCAGTTCGCGGGACGCTGGTTCGAGGCCTTCGTGGACTATCTGCGCAACGAATGCCACCTGGCTGACAACACCGTGTCTTCGTACGGACGCGACCTGCGGGCATTCCAGCGGTGGCTTAACGGCCGCTCGCCCGTCCTGATGACCATCCAGGACCTTTCCGATTACGCGGGATGGCTGCACGACCAGCAACTGGCCCCCGCGAGTGTGTCCAGGAACTTGGTCACGCTGAAAGTATTTTACCGGTATCTCCAGCTGGAGGGGGTGGTCCAGGGAAACGTCGCGGAACTTCTCGGGTCCCAGAAGCTTTGGCAACGTGTCCCGCAGGTGCTGACCGCCGGACAGGTGGACCGATTCCTGAGGACGCCTCGAGCGGCCGACTCCCTTTGGCGACGCGATCGAGCCATCCTGGAACTGCTCTACGCCACCGGCTGCCGTGCTTCCGAGTTGTCGAACCTCAAGTTGCGCGACCTGCATCTGGACGAACGTTACTGCCTCTGCCATGGCAAAGGCGACAAGCAGCGGATGGTACCCCTGGGAATGCAGGCCGTGGATGTCGTGCGGGAGTACCTGCGGGAGGAACGCCCGCGACTGGTCGGGAAACGCCAGCCGACTCCTGAATGGGTGATTCTGTCGCGAGGCGGGCGGCGACTGCGGCGTGAAGCCATCTGGGAGCTTGTCAAGAAGTATTCGCCCCGCGCCGGAATTCCGTCCTCCGTCACTCCACACACCATGAGGCATAGTTTCGCCACGCATCTGCTCTCGGGCGGAGCGGACCTCCGGCAGGTCCAGGAGATGCTCGGCCATGCGAGCATCACCACGACGCAGCGGTACACCCATGTGGATGCCGAACGATTGAAGAGGATCCACAAACAGTTCCATCCGCGGGCCTGAGGCCTGCCGCAGAGGGCCCCTGATCTCCGCAGGGTAGATCCCCTGCCCCGGGCCCAGGCGACATGTCCTATAATCGGCCGCGGGCTCGCAATGGGGCGGGCCTTGGGATTCGAGCGGGATCGACGATGATGGACGGCTCCATGGCCTCTTGGATCGGTTACACGGCCGCAGTGACCGGCAGCTTGCTGCTGGTGGCCGCCTGGGGTGCCAATCTGTTGTCATTGCCAGGCAACTGGGCAATGGTCGGGCTGGCCGCGTTGGCTGCTTGGATTCTTCCCGAGGATGCCCCGGCCCGAGTTTCTTGGACGACAGTCGGCTTGCTCGCCGGGCTCGCCTTGGCCGGTGAACTGCTGGAAGCCGTGGCGGCCGCCGGAAATGCGGCTCGATTGGGCGGCAGCCGGCGGGGTACGATTCTTTCCATCGTCGGAGCGATGGCCGGAAGCGTCCTGGGAGGCATCGCCGGCGTGCCCATCCCCGTGCCTTTGCTGGGGTCGGCGGTGAGCGCCATCGTGGGAGGTGGCGCCGGAGCGTTCCTCGGCGCTTACCTGGGCGAGCGATGGAAAGGGCGATCGCTGGAAGAAGGTCTTGCCATCGGCCGCGCGGCTTTGCTGGGACGATTCCTTGGCACCGCGGGCAAGATGATCGTTGGCTCCATCATGATCGTCCTCGCTTTCGCCGACCTCTGGTGGTGACCCACGCGCGACCTTCGTCGCGCTCCGCTCGTCGCATGTTGGCTCTTCGCGCGTGCTCTACCCGGCCCGTCGCAGCCGGTGACTCCACCACGCCTCCATGGGCAGGCATCCCAGCCCGATGACGACCAGGTGAGCACCAATCGCACATGCCAGTGCGAACAGCACGCCCTCGGTGAATCCGTAGGAATGAAGTCCCACGCCCAGTTCGTTGACACCGAACCACGACCAGGCGGTGACGATATTCCCGACCAGGGAAAGCACGGCCATGCCGCGTTCGCGGATCATGCCGTCCCAGCGGGCATGCAGCACCAGGGCGTTCCAGAGCACGATGATCAGCGCCCCATTCTCCTTGGGATCCCAGCCCCAGAAACGGCCCCAGGATTCGTCCGCCCACAAGCCGCCCAGCACCGTGCCGATGAAGCTGAAGAAGATGGCGAAGCACAGCGACCCGTAGATCATGCGTGCCAGGTCCGCCGAGGCCTCGCGGGAGAGAGTCGGAGTGAACACGCCGCGCACCACGTACAGCAGGCCGAAGATGCCCGCCAGGAATGTCGTGGCGTAACCAAAGGTCACACACACCACATGCGTGGCCAGCCAGAACTGTGTATCGAGCACCGCCTGCAGCACCTGCATGGTATCCCCGTCCGCTGCTAGTCGGTCGGCAATGGTGAGAGTGATGAAGCCGGACAGGCTGCCGACCACGGTGGCGAGGCCGTTGCGGTAGAAGTATTCGATCAGCAGGGCAAGGCCGACGATGCCCCAACCGATGAAGATCGCCGAGGAATAGAGGTTGGTGACGGGCGGACGCCCTGAGAGGTAGATCCGGGCGACGATGGCCAGCGAGTGGTAGGCGAACGTGGCGACCACCAGCCAGAAAGCGCATCGATTCAGCAGCGTCGGCCAACGCAGCCAGCCGACTGCCAGCACCGCGAAGGCCAGCAGGTAGAATCCGCCGCACCACCGGAACGGCGCTGCCTGGTTGTAGACACTCTCGAACTCGTAAAACGAGCCGTAACGGCCCGCCACGAAATCGTTGGCGACCGAGGGACGCGCCACCAGATCCGCGGGCGGGTTCCGCTTCAACTGTCCAGCGTAGGCCGCGACTCCTGAATTGAATTTCGTGGCGTCGGAATCCAGATACGACAACATGATGTCGTTGAGCGACTTGAAGTTGGCGTCCATCGGCATGCCCATCAGTCGCGTCTTCAGCACCTGCACCGGCCAGGCGGAGGCGTAAGCCACCCATCGCTTGCTTGTATCGAAGTCGGCCGCCTCGGACGGCGCGTTCGACGGCGGAATGGAAAGTGGCGGCTGGATCGCTCGGAAGGCGTCCTCCTGCTCTTCCATCGCCGTGCGGAAGGCTTCAATCTTCTGACGCGCCGCGTCGCGGTTCGTCTGGAACTCTTCCGCGGTCGGCAACGCCGGGAACTCGGGCGGACTGAATGCCCGGTGCAGCGCCAGGATGACGCGGAGTTTCCCGTCAACTTCTAGCAACTTACGCTGGTAAAGACTCAGCTTCCCCGCATCCTCCCGCTGGATCTGCTCCGCCTGTACGATCTGCTCCTGGAAGGCGTCCATCCGCGGAGCGATCTCCTCCAGGGAGTAGCGATAGTACTTGCGTGGTTTGAGATTCAGCAGGGCCAGGATCTGGGGATGGTAGATGCGGATGACCGGGTGGCGGCGTGAAGCGTCCGAGCCCGTAATCGTGTCGAGCAACCACTGCACGGCTGGCTGCCGCGTGTACATCTGCTTCTGCACGACCGTCGCGATCGGATAGATGTCTTCGCCGGACTTCTCTTCGATCAGGCGAATCAGTCCGGCCGCGTCTCCCGTCTGGAAACGGCTGAGGTCTTCGCCGGCGATCTTCGGGAACCGTGCTTTGAGCCGCGTCTCGATGTCCTTCCACTCTTCCTTGAGCTGCTTCGACGGCTTGACGCTGTTCATGGTCTCCGAATCGGAGAGCTTGCGCAGCGCGTTTCGGGCGAGCGAGTCGAAAGGCTGGACGCGACCCTGGTAGATCACGGGCAGTTGCCCGAAGGCGGCCAGGTCCATCGCGCTCTCTTTGGCAACCGGCAGGCGTGCGGAGCGAGCGACGAGCAGCGTGAAGGCGGTGAGCACCAGGGCGGGCACGAGCAGCCGACGCGTCCAGGAAGACGTCGCCGCCTCGGAGTTCCGCGTGCGGCGTTTGGGTTCGGCCCCATCGCGTGTCTGGCGATCCAAAAAGCGGACGAGGCTGAAGAAGAAGTGGTAGGCCATGCCCACCAGGCAGATCATGCAGGATGCATAGGGAATCATCCAGCCGTAGTTCCGCACCACTTGCAGGGTCGAGTACTCCCGCTGGAATGCATCCATCTGATAGCCGCTCTGGTAGAATGTTTCCCCCGCATAACGCTGGGGATTGTTCATCCAGATCTTCAGGTCCTGGTCCACGTTTCGCTTGGAGTCCACCAGATGGATTTCGGAAGAGTAGTCGCGAGGAATCGTGGTGCCCAGGTAGTCCCGCTTCTCGACGTTCTTCAGCGTGATGCGGTAGTCTTTGTAGCTTCTCTCAAAACGCAACTGAAGCCGATAGGGAACACCGTTCCAGGTGACTTGCTCCAAGTCAAACATGCGACGCTGGCCATTCCGCATGCCGAGAACCTCCTGCGACAGCAGATACGTCTCCTTGGCCTCACCCGTCTTCTTGTCCAACAGGCGAAAGTAGCCTGAGGCCAAGTCGATGCCTTCCCCCGAGGTTCCGGTGGCCGGTTTCGCCGGGACAATACGGAACTCCTTGTTGGTTCCTGCGTCGGCGACCGCCGGTTGCGAGTCCGCTCCGCTTGCTCCCTGCATGGACACCGAGGAACTCTTCAAGTAGTCAACGATCTCGACATCGAACGGCAAGGCCGCGTGGGATAATCGCTTGGCGTTGAGAAGATTTGTCTCATGACCGTTGCGCGTCACAGGGAACACGACCACGTCGTCCTGGCCGGAGAATTCCGCGCTCTGCGGCCGCGTTACCGCCAGTTCAACGCTGCGGATGTCCTGCGAGAAGTTCGTCGTTTGGCCCTCCGTGAGGCTGATTTGGCCTTCCGAGTCGTAGGTGCCGACGAACCACTGTCCGAACATCATGAGGCCAATTCCGGAGTGCAGCACCACCACGCCCGCGCGACGCCCGAAGAGTGGGATGCAGCCCAGCAGCAAGACGACGCCCGCAAGCGTCGCCAGCATGAGTTGCCAGAGAACTCGCATGCCCGAGTCACCGAGGTAGGTGCGATCGCCGCTGGCCACGAGCCACAGCGTGAACAGCGACAGGCAGACTCCGGTCGAGCCCCAGATGATGCGGAGGAGTTTCTTCTGTCCCGTGCCAAGCAACGCGTAGACGAGCAGACCCACGGAGGTGATCGCCAGCAGCAGTTTCGTCCAGGTCCAGAGCGTGGACCAACTGAAGGGCGGCGCCCCTTGGAAGCCGTCCGCGTTGTGACCGCTGCGAATGACAAGCCAGGTGAGAAAGAGGCCCAGTGCCGAGACCGCGAACCCCAGCGTGCGTCTGGTGCCGCTGGACTGAATCGAGTATCGGGTGAGGTGCGCGGCCAGCAAGTTGACGCCCATCAACGCCCCGATGGTTGCTCCCCCGGGAAACACAAACCCGCCTCGCAAGAACGCGGCCGTCGCGAGCAAGGCACTCAACCCGAAGGTGATCGCGGCCAGCCATTTTGCCTTCGGGAACTCGCGGCTGTTCGACCAGAGAAGCAGCGCGGCGGCCGTTCCACCTCCCAGCGTTCCCAGTACGAACCAGCGTCGAGCTGTTTCCGGAGTCAGGTGCGGAAACCATGACCGCGGAAACAGAACCATTACGTCGATCCACGTCGTCCAGCTCTTGAAGTAGATCTCCAGCACCTCCCAGATGTCGCGTTCGACCTGTGCGAGCGTGCCGACGAAGATCAGTAGAATCGCCAGCGCGAAGAGCGTCACGGCCAGCTTCAGCGAGCCCAGCGGACCCAGGATCGCGCGTTGGATCTGCATCGCGATCGTCTGCGACGATGGCTGACTGCGTGTCGGAGACACCACCGAGGTCGTTTGCGAGGCGGGAATGGTCGACATGGGAAGTTCCTAGTTCGACGTGAACTGCAAGGATCGCACGAACTGTTCGAAGGCCGCTTTCTGGGCACGCACCAGTTGGCCGTTGCCCATCATCTTGACGAAGAGAGTTCGCTCGCCCTGGGGGATCACGACCGCGAGAATGGCCTGGGCCGGCGCCGGATCGCCTTCGCCCGTCAGGTCGACCCACTGGGCCGCCTGGTCCTGGATCTTGATTTCGGAGCTGATCTTGGCGAGGTCGCTTTCCGTGATCGGTGGAAGCGCGATCTGGTCACGCCAGCGATTGACGTTATCCAGCAGGCTCCCCGCCGCCGCGCCCAGCGCGCTCAATGTCACCTCCGCCTTTTCGTTCTCTTTCTGCACCTCAAAGGCGGCCAGTCGGAAGGGCCCCGAACGGCCAGGCGTCCAGCCCTCGGGAAGCGTGTAACGCAGGCCCGAGCCAGCCGCCGCGTTCGACGCGGGCGCGATCGGTGTCCCCGGCGACCCAGTAGGTGGCGCAGTCGGCGGCTGGGGAGTCCCGGCACCCGCGAACGGTGGGGGGCCGCCTCCCATGCCCGGCGCGACACCCGGCACGGACTTGCCGACCAAATCGACGCTCGTCGCCTTCAGGTCTCCGATCGGAATGGTCTGGATCTGCTGCTGGACCGCCTCGGAAGTGGCAGGCTCCAACTGCAACTGGCCACGCCAGCGATTGACGTTCGCGAGCAGATAGTCCTCCCAGGGCTGACCCTCAGGAAGCGGCAGGACACTTACCGAGATCTCTACTCCCGGCGCATCCAAGGTCGCGAAACGCATGGTGCCTGGAGTCGCACGAGCTTTCCAGCCGGCGGGATCCGTCCATTGAGGCGAAGCGGCAGGGGAGCTTTCCAGCTGCCAGGATTTCAGGAATGAATCAAAGGCCGACTTCTGAGTCTCAATCGCCTCCGGAGTTCCAGTCGCCTTGACGAACCAAGCACGCCCACCGGCTGGAATGATAGCGGCCAGCATGCGCTGGGGGACTGCTGCCGCGACATTCGCCTGTTCGGCTCCGGTCCCGGTCTGGCCGGGTGCCCCGCTGGTGGATTCGGCCACCACCGGCTCATGCGGCACCTGATATCGCCTCGGCGTCGCCTCCTCGCCACAGCCGACGAGCAGCAGGAAGAGCAGCGGCAAGATCGTTGCGGAGACTCGGTGCAAATCGGCCCCGATCTCAGGCGTGGCGGTGGTCCGCTGGGGCCGGGGATGAAGGCCGCGTTGACTTCCGTACGACGGAGTCGAATGGGCAAGGCCTCCACGGATGCGCCGGGCTGGTTTCATAAGTCGCTTAGTCCTGCAGCGATGAACGGCCCTTCGCGAGCCAAGTGAAAAGGCGACGGCCGGAACCGTCCTGTGAGCCGGGGAACACGGCGACGATCGGGCCGACCTTCGCCTTACAACCGCCTCGCGTCGAATGAAGGCCCATCAGCGAGGCTAGGAAACCGCACTCGGGTTCAGGCCTTCAAGCGGTCGACTCCCCGCATTGCCCCGTCGTCACAATCGGAGCAGCCGCCGGTTGTCCTCTCCAGCAGTATAGTAGTGAGGGGGGCAGACGAGAACCGCAGCGGTCCGTGCACGGATGTCGCACGAGTCGCTCTCGATGGCCATCGAACGCGAGAAGTACGTTCTTGAACCCAACGCCGACGAGCCGTCCGGCGACGGAAAGATGCCGATCGGATTTGCCGAAGCCGACCTCCCGGTCCGATGGGCTAGAGAGTACCTGCTGCGGTGACTGTTCCGATTCAAGCAAACAGCCGACCGCGGCGACCGATGAAGTCGCGGTCGCCGGCGGTCCCGAACCGATGGGGAGGTGGCAGCGCGCCGGGGCTGGCAATCGACGCTAAGGCATCATTCCCAGGATGGCGTCCATGATGGAGCTGTTGACGTTGTACGGTCCCTGCCAACTCCACATGTTGTTGATCAGGTCGGTCAACAGGATGCCCGAGAAGGCCAGCAGGAATACCACGCCGAACAGTCCCAGGACGTTCCAAATCGAGTAGGAGCTGTCGGACGGTTCCGACCCCGCAGCCCCCGACTTTCCGACGCCCACGGGCACCGCCGCGAAACCCTCGTCCTCCGACTGGAAGCCCTCGTCCGAGCTTTCCATTTCGAAGCCGTCGGCGGCCATTCCACCAAAGGCTCCCTGCGGTGCCGAGCCAAACTCCTCGTCCTCGACTCCGATGATTTGAGAGCCGCTGTCGCCGTCGTCCTCGAACTGGGGACTTGTGGGCGTGAGCTGGAAGTCGTCGTCCAGGGAATCACCGCCGGCCGAAAAGTTGTCCTCCAGGCTCAGCGTCTCGTCCTCGCCCAACTCCAGGGACTCGATTCCGGAACCGGCAGCCTGCAAGGGTTCTTCCAGCGACAAGCCGCTGTCGGAGGGGTTGTTGAGGCTGATGCCGCTATCGCCGGCTCCCGACGTCACGTCACTGCCCACGCCGCTTCCGCCCAACACCAGATCGTCATCGTCGAGGTCCAGGTCGAGGGACGCACCGCCCGACTTGGGCTTTGACGCGGCGGGTCCGCCTTTGTCCAGCGAAACGTTGAGCTTTCCGCTGTCGGACGCCAATTTGAGATCGTCATCGCTCAAGCTCGACGCCGACTTGGCCGCTCCGGCGGCAGCGTCTTTCGCGGGGAGTTTCGGAGGCGCCGTCGGTGCCGGCTTGATGGCCGGTCCGCTATCGCCCGCCAAGACGTCGGAGAGCGAGAACGAGTCGGACTTGGCAGAGCCCAGGTCAAGGTCGCTGACACCAGAAACGGTTGCCGACTCTTCCTGAAGGCCCGACTTGGAGGCGGGCAGGACCAGGTCGTCCTCTTCTCCGATGATCGTGCTTGCGGTGTTTTCGTCGGAACGCCCCAGCTCCTCCTCGCTCACGAGAATCGAGTCGGAGTCGGAGCCTTCGGCGCTGAGGTCGATGGCATCGCCATCGTCGCCATCCAGTTCCAACTGCAGGTCGTCTGACAGGAAGTCGTCACCGTCGGCCGATGAAATGTCGAGGTCCAGCAGGTCGTCCCCGACCTCCGCCTCCTCGCTGACGCCGCGGTCACGCATCAGGCGTTCGACATCATCCGGTCTGAACTTCCAACTGGCACCGTCCTTCATCGGAAACACTTCCTTCCCGATGATCGCAGTCAGGTCGGCGGGATCCATTTTCAGCATCTTCGCCGCTTCGTTCAGATCGATATATTTGGCCATGCGGAACTCCAAAGGTCTCCACTCTGGCCTGAAGACGACTGCCGGGGCATCCCGGTCGGGCGTCGTGAGGCCAAGTGCTATCGGGCTTGCAGCAATGCCTGGATTTTCTCGGGCGAAGGCTCCGTCCCATTGAAGTCGTCCATCTGCAGGTCTCCACGGATGCTTCGCACGCACCGCAGAGTGATCTGGCCGGACTGCTTGTCGATCTGGTAGCTGGCCATCGTTTGCAGGCCTCGGTCCAGCACCAGCAGCGACTGGTGTCCATCGCTGTCCGGACCCGGGATCGCCACCAGCGCCTCTGTCTCGGCCGTTCCAACCTGGTTCGACGCAGGACGCTGCGCCTGAACTGTAGCGGATGAAATCGACAAGACCGCCGCTAGACACGCGACCAATGCTCCGACCAGAAAACCTGCCTGTATCGCTCGCATAATTCACCTGCCCGCAAATATTTACGTCAAGCGAATCGGGCGCGGGACCGGCAAGTCCCATTGTAAAAGCCCGACTCGTTCCTTCAAGTCCCAGACTCCCGAAAGCCCCCTGTTGACCCGAGTTGACTTTCCGGGTGTTCGCGTTGCCCATCGTGAACACGGGAACTCGTGCCGCGCCCGGTGAGCAGCGGGATCCTTGGTGGGCCGCTGCCACGTCCCCAGCGACGGCGTCGCACGAACGACGGTTCGACCCGACCATGGGGGCCAAGAATCCTTGTCTTCCCGAGACGCAGACGCCTCGGGCGGGAACCCGGGAGGGCGGCAGAGTCTACAGAGACGCGGGAGTCGGGACAAGCCCGAGCCCAGGAGCTTCCGGCCGGCCAGTCCCCTTTGCATGCAGCGCGTATTTCATGACACTGGAGGACCGTGGGGGCTGGCCTGCACCCGTTGCGGGACGCTTGAAGAACCCACGATGCCAGCGGCCGACCGGCGGCTTGC
>JBIIEC010000511.1:0-3895 GCA_044238045.1 Pirellulaceae bacterium
GCCGAATTCGCCCATCGCTCGCGCATTGCACAAGACGATTCCATAGAGCAGAGCCCACTTCACGTTGGGCAGCGTCACATGCCAGAACGTCTGCCAGCCGTTCGCGCCCAGCACGATGGCCGCCTGCTCCTCCTCCGTACCCTGCTCCTGCATGAGCGGAATCAGTTCTCGGGCGACGAACGGAAACGTGACGAAGACCGTGGCCAGCACGATGCCGGGCACGGCGAAGATCACCTGGAATCCCAGCGAGTTGACGAGCGGCCCGAACCAGCCGCTGGCGCCGAACAGCAGCACGAAGACCAGCCCGGAGATGACCGGCGAGACGGCGAACGGCAGGTCGATCAGCGTCATCAGCAGGCTCTTGAAGCGGAAGTCAAACTTGGCGATGGCCCAGGCGGCAGCCAGCCCGAATACCAGGTTCAGGGGCACGGCGATCGCGGCAGT
Organism: Pirellulaceae bacterium; assembly: GCA_044238045.1. GTDB lineage: Bacteria > Planctomycetota > Planctomycetia > Pirellulales > Pirellulaceae > CAZUJM01. The sequence continues at coordinate 445 of JBIIEC010000511.1, forward strand.
GACCAACGTCAGCAGGATCGCCGACCAGGCGGTGGGATCGTGGAAGCTCTCCAGGAACACAGCCCCGCCCTTGCGAAACGCCTCGGCGAACACCACCAGCAGCGGCACGAAGAGGAAGAGTCCCAGGAACAGCAGGGAGATGCCGACCAGCACCCAGCGCACCAGCCACGGCTCCTCGGTAGCCGAACGGATCTGCTTGGCGGACGTCGGGACGCGCGGCGAAGAAACGGCGGCTTCCATCAGGCGGCTCCTCGATGACGCTGGTCGCTCCACCACTGGAGCAGGTTGATCGTGAAGAGCATGGCGAAGGAGGCCAGTAGCATGACGACGGCGATGGCCGTCGCGCCTTCGGTGTCGTGCTGTTCGAGCTTGGAGATGATGAGCAGGCTGGTGATCTCGGTCTTCATCGGCATGTTGCCTGAGATGAAGACCACGGATCCGTATTCGCCGAGGGCTCGCGCGAAGGCCATGGCAAATCCGGCCAGCAGCGCGGGCAGCACGGTCGGGAAGAGGACGCGTTGAAAGGTCTGCCAGCGATTCGCGCCCAGGCTCGCCGCCGCTTCCTCGATCTCGCGCTCGAGATCCTCCAACGCCGGTTGCAGCGTGCGGACAACGAACGGCAGGCCGATGAAGGTGAGCGCGATCAGGATGCCCAGCGGCGAGAAGGCGGCCTGGATTCCCAGCGGTTCGAGCAGCGAGCCGATCCAGCCGTTGCGGGAGTAGACGGCCGTCAGCGCGATCCCCGACACGGCGGTGGGCAACGCGAAGGGCAGGTCCACCAGGCTGTCGACCAGTTTGCGTCCCACGAATCGGTAGCGTACCAGCGACCAGGCGACAATGAAACCGAACACGCAGTTGATCGCGGCCGCCAGCAACGACAGTCCGAACGTCAGGCGGTACGAGGCCACGACGCGCGGATTCGCCGCCGCCGCCCAGAACTCAGGCCACTCCAGCGCCCCCGCCTTCGCCACCAGGGCCGCCAGCGGCAGCAGCACGATCAGGCTCAGGTAGAACACCGTGTAGCCCAGGGTCAGGCCAAAGCCCGGCAGCACGCTGGGCTTCTTGGCAATCAGTCCATGCATCGAAAGATTCCTCGTCGCGATTCCGTCTTCGCGCGGTGACCACTTCACAGCGCGGCTCTCGCCTGTCGACGCCTGTGATCGCAGCACCTCAGGGCCCCGGATGGTAGATCTGGTCGAAGACGCCGCCATCGTTGAAATGCTCGGCCTGCGCCTTCGCCCATCCGCCGAACGTGTCGCCAATCCTCAGCAGCTTCAACTGGGGAAATCGCGCGAGGTCCGCCGCATCCGCGTGCTCGGGGAGGACCGGGCGGAAGTAGTGTCGGGCGGCGAGCTTCTGGCCGATCGGCGAGTACAGGTATTCGAGGTACGCGCTGGCGACCTCCTGCGTCCCGTGCTTCCTCGCGTTCTCGTCGACCACCGTGACCGGCGGTTCCGCCAGGATGCTCACCGAAGGCACGACGATCTCGAACTGATCCCTGCCAAATTCCTCGAGCGTCAGGAAAGCTTCGTTCTCCCAGGTCAGCAGCACGTCACCGATCCCGCGCTGCGCGAAGGTCGTGGTCGAACCTCGAGCGCCGGAATCGAGCACGGGGACGTTCTTATAGAGGGACGTCACCAGGTCGCGCGCGGCCTGGGCGTCGCCGCCCTTGTCCAGCGCGTAACCCCAGGCGGCCAGGTAGATCCACCGCGCTCCTCCCGACGTCTTCGGGTTCGGCGTGATCACCGCCGTGCCGGTTTTTCCCAGGTCATCCCAGTCCTTGATCTGCTTTGGATTGCCCTTCCGCACCACGAAGACAATCGTGGACGTGTAGGGCGAGCTGTTGTGCGGCAAGCGTCCCTGCCATTCCGCGGGCAGGATCTTCGTCTTCTCGGCGATGACGTCGATGTCGTAGGCCAGGGCCAGCGTCACGACATCGGCCTGCAGTCCGTCCATCACGGCGCGAGCCTGCTTGCCTGCGCCGCCATGCGACTGCTCGATCGTCACCACCTGGCCCTTCGTCGCCTTCCAGTGCTCCGCAAACGCCGCGTTGAAGTCGGCGTAAAACTCGCGAGTCGGGTCGTACGAAACGTTCAGCAGTTCGAGGGCGGGCAGCAGTTCAAGGGCGGGCGATGCGTCGGCACCCGCAGTCGACGCGACGTCGCCGGCGGGCTTGGACGGCGAAGCGGTACCGCCGCACCCCGCGCACCCAACCGCCATCGCCGCCAGCAGCAGCGCCGCCGTGGTCCGCATTCCAACCACAATCCTCCACGCGATCGCACGCGACGCATCTTCGCTCGTCACTTCCAGACTCCTCAGGCGTACCGGACACCGGGCGTTCCTTCGTCGCCGTCCCACGCGACGTCGACTCACGGGGAAACCTCCTTGGCAACTGGCATGCCAAATGCCCTGTCCCGCCTTCGGCCAGGTCTTTCCGCTCGACAGACTGAGCAGGGTGAAGAAGCGACTGGCCCCCGTTTTCGCCGTCGTGGAGCACAACGGTCCGCGGAATCGCGGGGGCGGAAACACGGTTGGCCCCCTCGGTCGCTCGTCGGAAGTCGCCCGGCCTCTACCCACCAACCCGTGACATTTGCTAACATAAGCCATCACCTATCATGGATCATCCGTCACATTTCACGGACCCTAGCATGAGCCGATTCCGCCAGATCCTGCTGGACGTGTGGAGGGAGGCTTGCCGGCACATCGAGATCAGCGAATCGGCGAGCAGCATTGCCAGCTTGCTGTCGCAGCAGATGCCCGTGCATCGATTCATCGTGCGGCGGCTGGACGAGGAGCACCAGGCCCTGGTCACGATGGCGGATGCGGTGACGCGGGGGGTTCCGGAGCCGATTGGCGAGCGGGTCGAGCTGAGTGGCGATGAGTTCGCGCAGGTGCAGCGGTGGTGCCGCGGCAACCGGTTGCTCCGACGGGGCCAGCGACTCACGGGCACGCTTGCGCTCGTCGCGCCGTCCACCTCCGCCGACCTGCTGGCCATTCCGCTGAGCCTGCAGTCCCAACCGCTCGGCCTGCTGCTGGTGCTGGCTCCGGAAAAGAAGTCGTTCGACGACAGCCATGCGGCGTTGCTGGAGGCGTTGCGGGAGCCGTTGTCGGTGGCCCTGGAGAACGATCGCCGCGTGCACGAGATGGCGCGCCTGCGGGAGGCGGCGGAGGCGGACCGCGGGAACCTGCTGCGGCGGTTGGGCCGCACCGACTTGGGCGAGATCGTCGTTGGCGAGAATTCAGGGTTGCGGCCGGTGATGGACCGCGTGAACCTGGTGGCCGGATCGGACGTTCCCGTGTTAATCCTGGGCGAAACGGGCACGGGCAAGGAACTGGTCGCGCGCGCCATCCACACGCGGAGCGCGCGGAGTCGCGGTCCGTTCATCCGCGTCAACTGCGGCGCGATTCCCTCGGAACTCATCGACTCCCAACTGTTCGGCCACGAACGGGG
>JBIIEC010000126.1:0-13424 GCA_044238045.1 Pirellulaceae bacterium
TCAACTCTTCGTCGGCCGCGCGCAACTGGCCTTCCTCGATCAGCACGTCGGCCATGCGAACGCGGAGCATCGCCTGCCCTCGTCCCACGCTGCGGAGCGCCGCCCGCCAGGCGTCCACCGCTTCGCGCGGCTGGCCGTTCAGGTAGAGAGTTTCCCCCAGGCCGAGGTGGCCCCGCAACTCAGTCGGTTCCTGCTGCACGAGCCGCCGGAACTGTTCCAGCGCTTCGGCATAACGCCCGTCACGCCGCGCCTGTTCGGCGGAGGCCAGCAGCACGCGCGGCTGTTCGGGAGCCAACTGCAGGGCGCGGCGCAGGTCCTCCCGGTCGTTGCCCGCCCCCCGCTGCTGCTGGTACTCATGGCGACTGAGGAATGCGCGGTAGTTGTCCGGGGCATTGCGCACGAGCGTCTCCATCACGCTCTCCGCCTGGGCGGCCGCATCGCCTCCTCCCGCTCCATTACCCGATTCGTGGTACAACCAAGCCAGCGCATCGGCCACCTCCACGTTGCCTGGCTCACGGCGATTTACATCCTGCAGTTCCCGCAGCACGCGTTCAGCGGGCACGGGCCGGCCGCGGCGCAACTGGCCATAACGGGCCAGCGCCCGGATGCGTGCCGCGGCCCCATGCGTCGGCGCATCCCGCAGCAGGCTCTCCGCCTGCTCCTCCGCCAGCACGTACTGCTGCGTTTCGAGGAACAGTTCGGCAAGTCGTTCCTTCAGGGAGACATCCTGGGGTGAAGCGGCGATGGCGCGGTAGTACCAGTTGACCACCGAGGCCTTTTCGCCTGCGGTGCCACTGGCCCGGTCGTAGTTCCGCGCCAGTCGCACCAGCAGCTCGGCGCGCTTCGCGTCGTCCTCCTCCAGCTGCAGGCAGCGATACAGGTAGCGCGCGGCACGCGGGTAGTCCCCCGACTGCTCATGGCTCTCCGCTTCGGCCAGCATGGCCTGGGCCACGTTCCGCATCTGCCGCTGGTGCCATAAATAGATCGACGGCACGACCACGGCCAGACCGAGCAAGCTTGCCACAACCAGACGCACGTTCAGCACGCGGCGCGTGGCGCTGCGTTCCGTCCGCGTCTGCGCGGTCGGCATCGGGGCCAGGTCGTCGTTTGGGCTGCGGGGTATGATCATGGTTCAGGGTGCGTCCATCAGTTGGCCGCGGAGTCGCGTGCAGGACCTCCGGGTTTGCGCGTGTATCCATAGGATCCATAGCGCCGAGCGTAGGTGCGCGTGGGAACGCCGCTGAGTACGGTGCCCAGCGGCCGCGCTCCCACGGAGAGCAGCCGTTCGCAGGTCATGCGCACATGGCTTTCGCGGCTTACGTCCCGCATCGCGCAGATCAACGCGCCGTCCGCCAGCCGCGCCATGACCATCGCCTCGCTGGCGGCCAGCACGGGCGGCGTGTCGATGACAATGAAGTGGTAGTGCCGCCGCGCCCATTCGAGGACCGCTTGCAGGCGGTCGCCGCCCACCAGCTTGTGCGGGTTCTTCCGCAGGCGTCCCGCGGGCAGGATGTGCACCTGCTCGCTCCACGAGCGGTTGATGCAGCCCGCCAGCTTCTCGCCGCCGGCCAGCACGTCGGCCAGCCCCGGCTCTAGGCCAATCTTGAAGATGCGATGCAGGTCCGGCGATCTCATGTCGCCATCGATCAGCAGTGTCGGCAGACCGGAGGATCGAGCGAGGCTCACCGCCAGCTGGGATGCCACGCTGCTCTTGCCTTCCCCGGAAACGGCGCTGGAGATCGCCAGCACCTGGATGCGTTCCCGCTCATGCGCCAACACCAGCCCTGTGCGCAGGCTGTCGACGCTCTCCTCAAAGAGACTCAGTTCGTAGTTGCCCAGGTCGTCCAACCCCTCGCTGGCTTCGTTGCGCCGCGGCAGCCGCGCGATCTCACCGATCACGGGCAGCGACACATCGCCCAGCAGCTGGTCGACGGACATGACGCGCCGCACCGAACGCTCCCACAGCGCGACGGCTCCCAGCGGAATCGCGAGGCTGCCGAGCGTGGCCAGCAGCAGCTGGCGCCACGGCAGGGCTTCCATCGGCATCGGAGGCGGTGTCGCATCCTGGATCGGATCGACGCGACGCGGCGCGTAGGCCTCCGTCGCCAGTTGGGCCGCTCGATCCGAAATACGATCGAACACCTCCTGACGCCGCTCCAATTCCCGCTGCTTCAGTCGCAGGTCCAGCGCCTGGCCCCCGGAAAGGCTCAGCTCCTTCACCAGGCTGTCGTAGTTGCCGCGCATGTTCTGCACGATCAACTGCTGCGACGCCAGTTGGGTACGGAGCGCCTCGAGCTGCCGCTGACGCTCGAGATTCGACAGGGCCTCCATCTCGCGGCGCACGGCGGGACGGTTCACGTCGCGGAGGCTTGCGAGCTTGTTCTCCAGCTGCCGAATATCGGACTCCAGCCGCTGGTAACGCTGGTCGGTCCCGGGCTTGGCCAGCGCCAGGCCGACCTGCTGCAGCAGCGCCTTCTTGTCATTTAGCTGAGCCTCCAGCTCCTGGATTTCGCGGCGCTGGTTCAATTCGCGGTCGACCAGCACGGTCGGCACTTCGGGCGGGCTCTGCAGCGACTCTTCCAGCGCGCGAGCCTGCGACTCGAGCACCTTGCCCTGGATCTCGGCCTGCGCCAGTCCCTCGCGCACCTGCTGCAGGGGATTCTCGCTGACCACGATTTCGGTGGCCTGCAGCGAGTTGCTGGCCCGCGCGGGATCGCGCTGCACCAACTGCGCCTGCAACTGCCGGACTTCGGACTGCAGCAGCTTGATCTCCTCCGCCCGCCGCGCACGCTCGTTCTCCAGCAGCAGGATCACCGCCTGGACCTGCGCGCCGTTCTTTTCGTCGCGAATGCTGAAGTACGCGTTGACGACTCCGTTCACCAACTGCGCCGAAGCCTGCGGATCGATGCCAGCGAAGGCGACTTCCAGCAGTTCGGAGTCGCCCTTGGGAGTGATTTCGAGGCCTTGGCGAGCGAGCCAGTCGACCGGATCGCGGCGCCTCGCCAGTTCAGGCGTCCGCGCGATCTCGGGCTGGCCCAGCGCCCGGGCCAGCACCAGCGGACTCCGCATCAGCTCCATCTGCGTCTGCACGTACTTCCGCGCGTCTTCCCGATCGGCCACCTCCTGCTCGCGAAACGCCACATACGGCTGCTGGCTCTTGACCTGCAGCCACGCGGCGGCCCGATATCGCGGGCGGAACACGTAGAAGACGATACTGTTGGCGACCACCAGCAGCACCAGAGTGACCGGCAGGAGCACGCGCCACCAGCGGGCGAGCACATGCAGGACCAGGTCGAATGACGGATCGGCGTCACCGCGTCCGCTTCCGGGCCGGCGCGGCGCGCTCGACGGGCGCGGCCTCTCCGGCGCCCCTGAGCGGCTGACGATCTGGCCCGTACGCGGTTCCGACATGCTGCACCCGTTGCCGTTTCCTGTTCATCCTCGAATCCCTCCGCCGTCGCGCGGTCGCCGACGCACTGCCAGCTCGACCGCCCTCCTTGATCCGTCCCCGTCCAACTCACCCGGCTGGCCCTCCGCCAGCCATGTCATCAGGAATCCAGTTTCCCGCGCGTCACCACTTCCTCCAGTCGCATCGACTCCTCGCGCATCACCAGCCGGGCAAGGTAGCCCAGCGTCAGCGCGAACAAGGCGGCGCAGAGCGGCATCATGAAGAGCCCCGCCAGGTCGTGGCTCCACCGGCGCACCGCTTCCGTATCCCCCCAGGCCTGGTACAGGAGCCCCGTCACGACGATCCTGAGCGAATTCGCCACGATCGCGATCGGCACGACGGCCAGCAGCAGCGCGACCTGCTCCCAGACCTCCCGCCGCACCACCATCAGGTAGGCACACGCCAACGCGAAGGTTCCCACGAACATCCGCAATCCCGAACACTCCTGCTCCACCGCCAGTTCATGTACCCCCAGCACGATCGTGGTTCGCTCCGCAAACGCCGGTTGGCCCAGGCACTGCAGCAGGAAACAACTCACCGCCGTGGCGACTCGCTGCAGCTGCATGCTGAGCAGCTGCTCGAAGCGAAACGGCAGAGGCACCATGAAGAGCAGGAAGAGGATGGCAGGAAGAGCCCAGGCCAAGGTGGCTCGTCCACGCAGCAAGGCCACCATGGCGGCGACCCAGAGGATGAGCGAGTATCCATCCAGGGAGTCAAACGAGTATCGCAAGCCGACGCACCGCACGACCACGCTGGCCAACAGCAACAGACCTCCAGTCACCAGGTCCGGCGCGACCGCCGCTGGCAGGGAATCCTGGCGCAACCAGAGGAAGAACAGTGCCAACGGAACCACCAGGAACCCGTGCGAGTAGTCGACTTGCTCGCGCCAGGTCGACAGCAATTGAACGGCCGTCGGCCAATAAGCCCAGGCGAACGCCAACGCAAGGATCGCCAGCAGCGATCGCTCCAAGCGATGGCCCGCCGGGGGCCGCAGCCAGTTGACGGCGCTACGCATCCCAAGGGCCTCCCCCAGCACCCGCTACTCCCACCATGTTGCCCCGTGTTTTCCGCCCCCGCCGAAGACAGGCCGCTTCGACCGGCTTCTCCAGCAACCAACGGGCGCCCCTGAACTGCGATCCACACCGATCGCGATCCTCATCGGTTCGTCCCCTGCCACTGCACGCACCCATCACGGGACGCACCCATCACGGGACGCAACGGTCACGGGACGCAACGGTCACGGCTGGAGCAGTCCCGCGATAGAAACCAGGAACGTCAATCATCCAGCATGGTTGCTCCACCCATTTTTTCAGTCTAGCCACGATCCCCGGTCGGTCAAGAAACGCCAACGAACACTGACAAGTGGCTCGACGCGTGTGACAACTTCCAGACAACGCTGCTGCAAACGTGTCGATGCAACGTTGTCGTAGCTTGACGGGCAACGTCCACCACTGACAACGGTCCGGCAGCGAGGCACTCGCGCACTGGTACTTGAAGATCGCGGCCTTCCCATGGCTGTCATCCATTCATTTTCCTGGACGCGCGATGACAACGGCCCTGAACACGCGGCGCATCACGAGGCTGCCGGGTGAACATGGAAGCGAGCGACGCGAAGCGACCGAGGCGCTTCCTTGGACTTTGCGCGGGCCGCGGACCGTGAGCGCGACGAAAGTCACACCTCGCCATCGAGCGGGAAGAGACCGCCCAATCCGCATGGGACGGCGAGGCGGTCAGCGTCCTCGCCAACCGACTCACGTCTGTCTACTCGGCTTGGCCACACGTGGCCCGCGAGGCGGGTTCTTCCGATCGGCAGCCGCGTCCATCGCCGCCAGATCGGGTGGCAGGGAACGGGACATGGTTGGGCTGCCGGGCAGCGGTCAGCTCTCCCGCTCCGCGGCGCCGGTCATCGCCCCATCTTCGACCACGCCCGTGACGCGGACCACCTCCGCCACACTCGTCAGTCCCCGCAACACTTTGTGCCAGCCATCACGTCGCAGCGGAACGTAGCCATTCCGCGCCGCAGCCCGGTGCAGGCCGCGCACTCCGGACTGCCCGAGGCACGCCTCGCGCACGGTTGCGTCAGTACGCATCAGTTCGAAGATCGCCATGCGGCCGTTGTATCCAGATTGCCGGCACTCACGGCATCCGACCGCTTCGTAAATTGTTGCCGCTTCGTAAATCCTCCCCGCCTCTTCGCGCGGAAAATCGACCGGCAGTTCGCTGGCGTCGGGATGCGCGGGCGTCTTGCAATGCGGGCACAGACGGCGCACAAGACGTTGGGCGAGGACCCCGAGCACACTGCCGGCGGCCAGGTAGGGTTCGATCCCCATGTCCACGATGCGCGCGTAAGCTCCCGGCGCGTCGTTCGTGTGCAACGTACTGAACACCAGGTGGCCCGTCATGGCCGCCTGGATGGCACTACGCGCCGTCTCCGCGTCGCGGATCTCGCCGACCAGGATCACATCCGGGTCATGTCGGAGCACACTGCGGAGTCCGGCCGCGAACGTCAGCCCAACTTTTGGCTGCACCTGGATCTGGTTGACTCCCTCCAGTTCGTACTCGACCGGATCCTCGATCGTCACGATCTTGGTCTGCGGCCCTCGCAGCGCGGCCAGGGCGCTGTAGAGCGTGGTGGTCTTGCCGCTGCCCGTCGGCCCGGTGACCAGCACCAGTCCGTGCGGCGCGCGAATCAACGTGCGAAACGCGCGTTCCATCGAAGGAGGAAACTCCAGCCGCTCCAGCCCCACCACGGATCGGCGCGGGTCCAGCAGGCGCAGCACCACTCCCTCGCCGTGCAGCATCGGAATCACCGACACGCGAACATCTCGCTCGCCATCCGCCAGGCTCAATCGAATCCGTCCATCCTGCGGCATGCGCCGTTCGGCGATGTTCAGTTTCGCCATGATTTTCACGCGGCTCACGATCGCGTGCCGGAACCGGTGAATCTCCGCCGGTGTCGGCTCCGGTTGAAGCAAGCCGTCAATTCGGTACCGGACCTGGATTCCCGTCGCCGTCGGCTCCAAGTGCACGTCACTGGCCCGGCGACTGAAGGCATCGCCCAGCAGTTCATTCACCAGACGCATCACGGAGGCCTCGTTCGCCAGGTCCGCGTCGTCGTCTCCCGCGGCCTCCGCTTCTTCCCGGGGCGTCAGGTCCTGAATGGTACCGCCGCCCAGGCCCACCAGCTCCTTGATCTTCGCTCGGAGTTCATCGGGGCGCGTCAGCACCAGCCGCAGCGGGCGACCCAAGACCAGACGGAACTCCTCCCGCGCCGCCGCGTCGAGCGGTTCGCTCACGGCCACCAGAAGCCTCCCCGCGGCAAAGGCGTAGGGCAGCGACTGGCGGCGCGCGATCTCCCGGCCACTCAGGGTGGCCATCGCCGCCGCGTCCACTTCCGTGTGCATCAAGTCCACATACGGCATCCGGTTCTCGTCGGCCAGCGAGCGAATCATCGCTTCGTCACGGTCGATGACGGCAGCCGAACCGTTCCCGCGCGGCGAAGAGGCGCGCGCGAGGCGGGTTAGCCGTGCGGCGATTCCGTCCACGGGAAGCGTACCGCGATCTCGGGAACTCACACCTGCCTGCGTCATGATGCTGCCCCCTCCGAATCCAATTCCTGACACGATCGTTCGGCCCGCACATCCACCGACCTATCGATGGCTCTCCACGCAAACAGGCTTTCCCCCGTACGAGGGAAAGCCTGTTATAACGTCGCACGATCCATCCGGGGACGGTACCTTCAGGGCGGGCCGAAGAGCCCGCCAGGGCTCCCGTTAGTTGGGCACTCCGTCGGCCAGGACCTCTTCAAACGTCTTCAGCCGCGCACCACCGCGAGCGCCGGTGGCTGGCAACGCCACCCGGCGATCCAGAGCCACCCCGGCACTCTCGCCTAGGTGACCATGCGGAATGATGATTTCCGGATGGTCAAAGGGTGGCCGCTGGTATTCTACCCGCGGATCGGTGAGCGACTTCATGAAGTCGAGCAGATTCTGGAGACGCGTTTCGTTGCCCACGACCTCGTCGATCACGTTGATATCCGGAGCCACGTTCTGGATGTTCACCGCGTGGAAATCCGCTCCCCGCAGGTAGAACTCCGTGGCGCTCCTCAAGGTCGCGTAGTTTCCGGTGCGGAAATACGGACCCGTCAGCGTGATATTTCGCAACGTGACCGTCTTGAACGCCCCGTCAACGTCCAGTCGATGGCCAGCAGGTACCGGCACCGGATCGCCCAGGTTCGCCCCAGCCTGAATCCGCCGGGTGTACGAGAACGGTCCGAACGGACCCGTTGCTCCCACCCCCAGGTCTTCCTGGGTCGGTCGGTTGGCCACGTTGTAGTAGCCCGCATCGTAGATCGCGATACCACCATCCTGCATCTCCATGGGCTCGATCATCTTCACGATGTTCGTGCCCTGAGGCCGCAACTGGGACACCGTCCCGCCCGCGAACTCCGGACCGCCATGGCAGTTGATGCACTTGCCCTGGTTCAAGAAGATCTCCAGACCTTGCTTGGCGCTGTCCGAGATCGCCGTGGCGTCGCCAGCCATGAACCGGTCATACGGACTCGCGTCCGAAACCAGCGTCGCCTCGTACATCTGGATGGCCAGACCCCAAAACAGCGAGAAGTTAGCCTCCATCTGCGTGTACTGGCCATCGACGGGCGTCGGCGCCTCCCACCACTCCGGCTGGAAGGCCTGACGGATCAGCGAGGCATAATTCACCGTGGGGTTCAACCCCTTGACGCGATGGGTCGCGTACGGACCCAGCAGGCTGTCGTCCACGGCCACGAACTGGATCGCCAACGGCTTGAGCGACAGCATCTTGCGGCCGAACGCGGCGAAGGAACGACCGTGCCACGCCATCTCCACTTCGCTGTTCGCCGGGCCCACGGCCTGCGACGCCAGCGAGGCGTTGTCGATCAGGATCCGCACCTGCTCCAGACCGCCCAGGGCCGAGTAACGCCAGACGCGAGCCGACGGATCGGTGTCGCCGAACGGATTGACGCCGTTGAAGTATCGGTTGGCACGGCCATCCCAAAACTGGCGATCGTAGAACACGGCATTGATCACCGAGGGAGCGTTGCGCCCCGTCACCTGCCGCGCGTTTCCCGTTCCCACATGGAACACGGGATCGGCAACCACCGTGCCCGTGTCGCGCGGATTCCCATCACGGATCGTGACGAAGTCCCGCTTGATCACTCCCTGCGATCCCGTGATCTCACTGGAGTCGCTCAGCACGGCGCTGTCGCGATTCGTGACATCCGCGATCTTGTGGAACGGAAAGTCCGCCAACTTCAACTGCAGGTTCGCTCCGCGAAACAAATTGGAGGTGGGCGTACCGGGCCCATGGGGAGCCAGGGTGTTCTTCACCCGCACATCCGCGCCCGCGTGCCAATGGCACGAAGCGCACGCCGTCAAACCATCACTGCCAGCCTGCATGTCCCAGAACAAGGCCTTCCCGAGCACCTGCGCCGCCTTGACGTCGCGAATGTAGCGAGTCAGGTCAGGCGGGGTGGGAATCGGCACCGTACTCAACGCGGGCGGTGCCAATGCAATTTCGAAAACATTGTCGTCCAGGTTCGCGACTCCGGCCGCGTCCGGTTCGACAACCACCTGGGCCGTGGCGAGGCTCATGCCCAATCCCACGACACCGACACAGGATGCCGCGACGTAACGCGCCACCCTACTCTCCAGCCAACGAACCATCAAAGATGAAAGTCTCACAAGCCCCCCAGAAATTAAAAAAACCTCCCAACAAAACATTCAAGCGATGAAAGACACGGCCTGCCCCGCCCTGCCATGAGTCTCTTTTTCCGGCGACTCTCTCGCGCCGCTGAGACAAGGAGTGCGTCAAGCAGAGCCAAGCCGGAAGCGACACCTTCCCCGCGTTGAAACTTGCAAAAGTTGTCTATCAAGTTGCCCAACAGATGCTCCACCGAGGCGATCCTCGACGAAGCAAGCAACTACCCAGAACCCCTAGGTACTCATCCATCACAACGACCTCGAGTCCCGTGAGTATATCCCTCTGCCAGTTTTCCCAGAAGTACCAAAACGGCAATGCGTCAAATTGCGCGCAGCGCGAAGGCGTTCTCTTCACCCGCTCTTCAAGTGTTCATTCGAAATCACCGCGCTAAATTTGGTTCGCGGACAGCGCTGAACGCACGCGATTTAGCTTGAACCAACTCGGCAATCGTCGGGTCGACACCTGGGTTCGAACACGATGGCCAAACGCTTACGACGCGCTGGAACCACAACTCGGCTCACAACGGTCCGCTCGCTTTCGAAGTTCCAAAAGCGAAACACGATCCCCCCGAAAACGTCACGACCGCGTGAAACAGGCGACGTCGGAACCGCTGAAACCGCTGGCGTATCACGTCGTACGAGCCAATCCGCGCCGAGAACCGACCTAATTCTTTCAGACCGGACGCAGAGAATCGCCTTGCGGACGGATAAACACGCCAAGTCCGATGCAGCGATTACGCTCGCGTTCGTTGGAAGTGTTTGATGAACGTAACACCCCATCGCCGTTGCCACCGGCTGCGGAGCATCGAAGTAAACATGGGTCCGCGCATCTTCGTGGAGTCAATCGAACCGCCAGGCTAGGTGGAGAATGGCCTGAGTAAGACCCCGGCCGCCTGAGCAAGAATTGGAACGAGCAAATCGGAGGAGTTCGCCCGAGCCGTATGGTATTGGTCCGAGTCTCAAAAAGTTCGGGGCGGACCCGACCGAAGTCGAGTCCGCCCCGTGCTGGAGGGCAAGTATCATTCCCGAAGGAAGAGCTGCTTGCCCATCGTGTTTTGTCGACTGCGTCTCCTATCGGAAGCGAAGCGAGGTTGCGTCCGCACGTCGCACGACGGGAGCCGCATCGGCCGTCCCCGCCTTCTCCGTCACGAATCGCATCGAGGCCGGCCCTTCGGCTTGGACTCGAATCGGGGCGACCCCGGCAGGCTGGGCTTCCGAGGATTGGGCCGCCAAAGGCTGGGCGACGGCAATCGGTTTCGACTTCGATACGGCCCGAACCAGATCCGCCGTGTCGATCGCCGAAGCGGGCAGCACTACCAAGCCTCCGGACCCGTTGGCGGGAACGATGTCGGCGGGAGCCTGCTGCGGCGGAGCAGTGACGGCAATCTTGTAGCGAGGTCGATCACTGCTTCCCCACAACAGCTCTTTCGACGCTTCACCAGCGGCTTCTCCAGTTCCCAATCCGGTGCGCGGCAAAGTCGCATTGCCCTGCGGAGCGGAGGTGGCTGTGGGCGCCGTCATCTCCGCGGCCTCGGCCATTGACGCGTCGCCGGGAATCTCCTGGACAGCGGTCATCGGCACGGCCGGAGACTTCTCGAACGGACGTTCCACGGCCCCTGAGTCCTCGATGGGAGGCACGCCCAGGACGTCGGAGTCGTCCAGCGGATTCGCGTCCTTGGTCTCCGCGGGAAGCTCCGGCTCGGGAACCTCCGCCTTCTCCGGCGTCACCTCGGCCGCGTCGTCCGGCACGATCTCATCGTCTGCCGCAGGCGTTTCCGCTTCAGGAGCTTCCGAGTCGGGCGAGTTGGATTCGTCCGCGCGGGTTTCGGCCGCGTCGGAAGGCTCCTCCGCCCCGAGATCTTGGAGGTTGGCCTCTTCTTCCTTCACGGCCTCGGACGTGTCCTCCGCGGCGGCTGCGGCCTCGTTCGCTTCCTGGTCGAGCGACTCCTCGGCCGGAGCGGCTGCAGGAGTGGGCTCCACGACCGTTCCCGGCACTACCGACTCCGCCGGCACGGCATTCACGATCGGAGCCGGTTCGCTTGACTCCACCGGGCACTTCTCGCAACCTTCCGGCCACTGCCGCCAGCAGGTCGACGAGTATCCGTAGCAAGGAAGTTCAACTCGGCAGTCCTCGGCTCGCTTCTTGACGATGATCCGCCCCGTGCTCGGACTGTGGTAGTACAGCCGATGGTGGTCCGTCAACGCCTCCGCCACGCAGTTGTAGTGGATCGCGTGGTAGAGCTTGGCACATCCGCTCGTCGCCAGCAGCGAGGCTGCGACGAGCGAGGCAAGGGCTTGGCCAAGTTTTCGCCGTCGTGGGTTGGCAAGCATGGCTTTCTTCTTCACTTTCGTATGGGATCGTCGGCGGACGTCCTGTCCACGCGATCGGTACGCTTTGCTGGAACCGTCCGTCATGCGGCCGTCGTGCTCCGTTCGGAGCCTTCGACCCAATCCGCCGTACTACAGACCCTGGTTGTTCCGGTTACCGCCACCAGCGAGAACCCTACCCGAGAGACGAGTGGCCGTACCTGCACCGAGCAGGGTGAAGCCCATGATGCGTTCGAGAGGAGCCGTGAACTTGGCGATCTTCGTATCGAAGGCGATCAGCTTGTCCTCGGCGATGAAGACGCGGTCACCGGGCATCACCTGGTAGTTCGTATGCGACTGGGCTCGTTCCGTGATCGCGAACCAGTCCACCGGCAGCACCTGGACGTTGCACGGGTCGCTTGTCGGCCGGGCGATCCAGATGCGTTTGGACGACACCTGCTCCAACCCTTGGATATTGGAGATCGCGTCCAGCACGGTTTCGTTGCCGGTCACCGGGAACCGGTAGACGCCATCGCCCATGCCAGCGCCCTGCATCACGATGTAGTACACCTTGCTGTTGAAGGCCTGCACGCTGAGCGAGACCTCCGGGTCCTCCAGGAACTCGGACAGATGGGATTCGATCGTGGCGCGGGCTTCCGAGATCGTTCGCCCCACCACCGACACGTTTCCGTAGGTGCCGAGGTTGATCGAGCCGTCCGGCTGCACCAGGTACTCGCCGAGAATCTGTTGCGACGAGGCCATCTGGCCCAGCGCGACCGAGACTCGCGGTTCGCTCAGATACTTCTTGAGGTGCTCCAGGATCGCCTGCTCGGCCTGCGCGACCGTCATGCCGGCGACTCGCACCGTGCCATAGTCCACGCCCAGGTTGATAACTCCACCTGGCTCGACCGGATACTGGCCACCCAACTGAGACTCCGGCAGCGCGCCGCTGACCTGCACCACGAGGACGTCCAGCGTCTTGAGGTGGTATGGAGCCTTGGGAACGATGTGGACGCCTTCGATCGTCAAGACGTCTGGCGGTTCGATCACGTACTCAGGGAGCACGACCTTCGACAACTCCCGAGGCATGTTCTCGTGGATGGCAGGCTGCGTCTCCACGCCGAAGCTCGGGCTGTGAGGATTGTGGGCCGAGTGACATCCGGCGGCGATTCCTACGCAGAGCAGCGAAAGGCCGAGGAGTCGCTGATGAATCCTTCCGTGAATTCCAGTCATGGTTCCCAACCGTATCTTTCAGGTTTTGAAACGTTGCCAGGGGGACCGCCAGTTTTGACAGCCCCGCCCGAGAGCCCAAATCCTTCGAGCCCCCGGATCCCGCGAGTGACACCTTGTTGTCCTGTGAACTCCTCCGCCGAGCATCATCCAACCAGTCGTCACCAAGCATCCAACACCTCTGTTGATCGGTGACCATCCCTCGGCGGTGCTCCAAAAATCGCCGCAATCCGTCCTGCATATCGTAGTGCTGGCACGCGTTATACCGGTCCGGCAGGCTGGAGCTTTGATGCACGGTTTGAATCGGAGGCCGAATGGTTCGGTACTGACTGTCCCGCACAAAATTCGCGTCATACCGGTTACAGAGAACAGGAAAACTAGAGAGACGCGTAAGGCCAGCAAGACTTTGCGGCCTCAATCAACCTCCTTTGCGGCCCCATCAACGCGTGGTTCGCGCCTGCGTTGCCTCAGCCCGCCTCGTTTCCCATGTGGACCGAGTACCCCGTGTACCGAGTCGCGGGCCAGCGCGAGCGATCATCCACCTGTGGAACGGGGGATGACAGCAGCGTACGGGTGATGGAAGGCGATCGAGGCCAGGAACTCCGGCCGCCGTAGCAAGGAGTTGGATTACCCGACAACCAGGTGCACGCGCGAATCCTGCTATCAACGACTGACAGCACGGGCAACTCGTCGCGCGTCCG
>JBIIEC010000512.1:0-3881 GCA_044238045.1 Pirellulaceae bacterium
CGCGGCCGCTTCGATCGCCTCGGCCCAGGCAGCGCCGGATCCAGCCACAGGCAGGCTCGCGACATTCATGCCCGCGGCGAACGCCACGCTGACCAGCAGAGCCAACCGACGACCGGCCGCCGTCTTACTTCGCGACATGCCTATCCTCTTCCGAAGCGAACGCATCATGGCTGTTCCTCAATCCCGTCTCAAGACTCTCTCGGTTCACCGCTTGCCGTTCCCGCGTGCTACGGCGTGACTTCCACCACCACGGGAACGCGGTGCTGCAGGTCGACTCCATTGAACTTCAGCGACATCTTCAGCTGCAGCGTGTGTCGTCCCGGCGTGGCCTGCGGCCCCGCCACGAGCTTCATGCCGGCCTGCGACTGATCGGCCGCCATGGTGACGGCATCGCCCTTCAAGTCGCTGACGCCCGCGGGCAGTTCCCATTCCATGGTGACGCTGTCGGCGAAACCAAACAGTCGCTGCACCTGCACGTCGATCGCCTGCTCCTGGCCGGCCTTCATCCGCACGTCGATGTTGGGCACGGTCACCGCAAGCGGCGTGGCGACGATCTCCAGGGTCACGGGCGTCGAATCGACATACACGATGACATCCTTTGGTCCCTGGTTGGTGTTGGCTTCGGTGAGGCGAGCGTCGAGTGCCTTCGTGAATTCGGTGGCACGCTGACTCTTGTCGGTCAGTTCCTTCTTCCGCTGCTCGGCCTGCGCCACGGTCTGCTGCGCGGCCTGGATGCCGGACTGGTAGGCGGCGAGCTTCGCGGCGACGGCCTCGACCGATGGTCGGACGGCGTTGACCTGGTCGACGAGCGTCTGGGTGGCCGCTTCGGCCGCCTGCACCGCCTGCTGCACTTCGGCTTGGCCCGACTGGCTGGCAAGCTGCTGCAGGCCGGCCAGCTGTTGACGTGTCTGCGCCAGCTGTTCGGTGGCGGTCTGGAAGGAACGCTGGAGCGTGGCCTGGGCCTCCTGCACGCGCGCCAGCTGCTCGGCCTGGCCGGCCGACGCCTTCTGGGCTTCGGCCAGCTGCGAGTCGGCCTGCTGCACCTGCGTCGCCAATTGCGCCTGCAGTTCATCCATGGCCTTGCGCTGCGCGGTCAGCTGCTCGATGAGCTGCGGATTGCGTGCATACGACGTGGGGACTTTGCCGCGCATCCAGATTGCATAGACGCCGGGCACGATTTTGGCGCTGTCGAGGTTCAGGTCGAGCTGTCCGCCCGCGGCATCGGCGGCCAGGGTCACGTTGCCGGCTTTGACTTCTGCGGGAATGCCGAGGGGCGCGAGGACCAGTTCGCCTTTGACGGTTCCGAAACGGGAGTAGCGAACGGGCACGGCCAGCTTGCCACCCACGGAGGTACGGAAGACGGCTCGCGGATCCTCGGCGTTGCCGAGGTCGATGCGAGCGATCGCCGGATCGAGGGCCGCCACGGACAGCACGAGGTTCTGCATGGCGCGAGCGGCGGGCCGTGACGCTTCGACGTTACCCGTCGCGCCGGTCAACGTCGCACCCTCGGCAACCTCGCGAACTTCGCTGCCGTTGACCAGGGCCGAACCGACAATGCGGATCTCGCGGGTGTCGGCTGCCGCCTCGCGCGCGGCCGACAGCAGTAGCGTGCCCTCGGTCTGCCCGGCCGCCACGACGCAAGGAGCGGCCGTGACTCCGGGCGGCAGGTTTTCGGCGGTGATCGTCACCGGCGAATCCATGCCGCCGCGCCGGTTCACCTCCAGCAGTACCGGCAGGTTGCCGCCGGGCCGGATGCTCCAGCCACTCTGCTCAATCTTCTTGTCGTCGTCCACGGCCTGCCGCTGCGTCCACGCCGTCAAGCGATAGTCGGGCCGCGGCACTTCGATGATCATCCGCCAGGCGAGTCGCGGATCGTCCAGCGAACTGCCGCCCAAGTCACGGATGCCGACGCGATAGTCGGCGTCTTGGTCGGCGGTGAAGCTGACCGAGGGATCGCGATGTCCGAGATCGAGTCCGCGGCGGAGCGTCTGCTTGTAACGCTGGTCGCCCGCGCGGAAGTCGTCGTCGGTCGAAACCTGCGTCAGCTGGATCTGTCCGTTGGCGTCCTTGGTGACGCGTTGGATGAAGATCTCGGGGTCGGTCGGTAGTCCCAGCCGATGGCTGATGATGCGAACTTGGACGCGTTCGCCCTGCCGCGCGGCGAAAACCACCCAGTCCTGGTCGCGGCGAGGAAAGAAGCGGCCCGACACTTCGGCCGGCAGCGACACACGCTGCGAAGCGTCCGGCGACTGGTTCGGCTCGGTCTCCTGCACCACCGGGTATTCGGCGTAAGCGACCGGGACACCAGACGCCGTCGAACCGCCGCTGATATCGTCCCACAGGAAGCCATCGGCGTCCGCCATCGCAGGCTGCAGCGTGGCCGGTTGGGGGGCATCTTCCTCGCGCGCAGGAACGTACAGGGTGACGCTGGTCTGCTGCAGGGCCGTGTCGCCGATCTTCCATGGGGATGCTTTCGCATCGCCGGGCAGGTTCAGTCCATGGAGCGTAAACGTCTGGCGTGTGCCGGGCGGCGCGGAGATCGGATCGATGGCGGCGACATAGGGTCCGGTCAGCACGCGCAGCCGATAGGCGTGCGTGGCTCCCCCGCCGAACGTGCGGTCGTGCACGCCGACGAAATAGTCGCCGTCGGCGGGAGGCGTGAAGGCCAGCACCGGATCGAGCGTCTGGGAGGAGCGGCTGAGTTGTTTGCGGTTCGCGTTCCAGATGGTGACGACGGGCTGGAGCACCGACTCGATCTGCTGCGCGGCGCAGGCGATCACCAGCGGCTGGCCCGCTCGCGCGGAGATCTTGTAGTAGTCGACGGCGCCGGCCTCGACGCGTCCATTGGCCACGCCGTCCAGCGGCAGCAGCGCGGCCGTTTCGGGCTGGTGGTTGTCGGTGGAGTCGACCTGTTCGGGACCGCGTCCGACGACGAACGCGCGCGGCGAGGAGACGCCGAAGCGGCCCACGGCGCGAACCTCGTAGACCCCCGGGGCGACGTTCGCAGGAATGCTCACGCGGAACTGGTTCGGCACGAGCTGCGGCCCCGACTCGAATTCGCCGGCCGCCCGCGTCTCGACCACGCCCTGCAGGCCGGGATGCGAGAAGACCAGCGTACTGGCCTCATCCAGGTCGCGACCGGCGACCTGTACCGCCACGTTGGTTCCTGCCTGGCCTCCCGGCGGAAAGATCGAATCCAGCGAAGGATCCGGCAGCTGGGCCGCCGCGTGGGAAACGAGCAGACTGACAATCCAGAGGCCCAGGAGGATTCGCATACGCATGGGTGCTTCGCAGGGTCTTGGGGCCGGCTCCTGTGACAACCGTTGGTCACAGGAGCAGCCTGGGTCTCAGGGCTGGTATCTCAAGCCTAGTGGTTGAACAGGAACTCTTTCGTGTTGACGAGCGCCCACACGACATCCTCGAAGGCCTCGCGCGAGGACTGCTTCGACTCGACATACTTCCGCGCGATCTCCAACTCCTCGGCATCCGGTTCACGGGAGAACGCGAGCAGGTACAGCTCGCGAATCCGCTGGTCGAACGGCCGCTCCTCACCCGCCATTTTCGCGGCCCGGCCCTGGTCGAATGCGACCTTGCCGAGGATGTCCTGCGAGTTCAGCAGGTGCAGGCTCTGCGCGAGGCTGGCGTCGGTCGAGCGTTCGCACTCGCACGCGCTGCTGGCCTCGGGCCGACCGAAGACGGTGAGGAAGTAGTTCTGGAAACCGTTGTCGGGCAGCTGCCCGGCGCGCACGCCGGCCGGCATGCCGGCGAACGCCGTGGGCACGCCCGTCACCTGGTCGATGGCGTCCAGCATCGTTTCGGCATCGAGCCGCCGCGGATAGAAACGAGCGTAGTTCTGCTTGTCATTCTGGTTGTACTCGTTC